>NZ_JAFMPV010000033.1:0-56039 GCF_049132105.1 Pseudomonas sp. NFX15 | reverse complement strand
TTTGGCCAGAAGCCGAAGACGGCTTCCACGAATAGGCCTAATACATAGATGCAACGGGGCAGCGGTTTTTCAAAAGCGGGTAGACAGTGGGGGCGAGTCCATACATAGGAGCTGGCTTGCCAGCGAAAGCGGTCTGTCAGTCACAAAAGTGCTGACTGGAGGGACGCCTTCGCTGGCAAGCCAGCTCCTACAGGATTCCTGGTGTTCCAGTTACTGTTGTTGAACGCTGATCACCGGCGCGGGTGTCGGCGAGACCAAAACCTTGGCGTGCATCTGCTCGCTACCGCCGCCCCGGCGCATGCCGCGCACCGGGCAGGCGTCCAGGTAATCCAGGCCCACGGCCAGTTTCAGGTGACGTTCCGGGCGGGCCAGTTCATTGGTTACGTCGAAGCTGTACCAGGCGTCATCCAGCCAGGCTTCGGCCCAGGCGTGGCTGGCGAGGTGTTCACTGTTTTCGCTGTACAGGTAGCCCGACACATAGCGCGCCGGAATGCCCAGGCTGCGAGTGCAGGCCAGAAATGCGTGGGTGTGATCCTGGCACACGCCGGAACGCCCGGCGAAAGCCTGGGCTGCGCTGGTGTCGACTTCTGTGGAACCTGGCGTGTAAGTCATGTGCTGGTTCAGGCCATGCATCAAATCGATCAGCGCCGTACGATCGCGGCGCTGCTTGCACTCCTTCTCGGCGAACGCTCGTAGCGCGGCATCGGCCTCGGTCAGGCGGGTGAAACGCAAAAACGGCAACGCCGACTGACTCTCGTGTTCGGCTTCACGCAATTCGTCGATATCGACCTGGCCACGGGCGCCGATGATGATGGCCTCGTGGGGCTCGTCCATGGTCAGCACGTGCAGGATGTTGCCGAACGGATCGAGTTGCGCCCGTACCGGGCGGGGCAGGTCGAGTTGCCAGCTCAGCACATGCTGGCGCTCGCTATCGTGGGGGGTCAGTCGCAGGTACTGGATGCTCGCCCGCACCTTGTCTTCGTAGTGATAGGTGGTCTCGTGGCTGATGGAAAGTCTCATGCCGCCTCCAGGTAAGAACTGTGAATCGCGTTACCCAACTGGCGCACCAGCGGGATGAACTCGGTCAGCCAGGCGTGCAGGCCTTCGTCGAGGATTTCGTTGATGCCGGTGTAGCGCAGGCGTGCGTCCATTTCCGCCGCCAGGCGTTGTGCGGGACGACCGTTGGCCCCCGGCAACTGCGCGAGGATCTGGTCGATTTCTTCGGTGCAGGCGCGCAGCGAGCGCGGGACGTCGGCCCGCAGCAACAGCAGTTCGGCGACATGCCGGGCGCCAGGCGCGTCGCGGTAGATTTCCGTGTAGGCCTCGAACGACGACAGCGCCCGCAACAACGCGCTCCACTGGTAATACGCGTGCGCAGTGCCGTCGCTGACCGCTTCGGCCTGGTCGCCGGCCATTTCGTAACGGGCATCGAGCAGGCGCAAGGTGTTGTCCGCCCGTTCGATGAAGGTGCCCAGGCGAATGAAGCGAAACGCATCGTTACGCATGATGGTGCCGTAGGACGCGCCCCGGAACAGGTGGGAGCGCTCCTTGATCCACTCGCAGAAACGGCTCATGCCGTAGCGACTGAGGCCCTGTTCGGCGATGCCGCGAATTTCCAGCCAGGTGGCGTTGATGTTTTCCCACATGTCGGCGGTAATGCGCCCACGCACCGCATGGGCGCTTGCCCGCGCAGCGCCGAGGCAGCTGTAGATGCTCGCCGGATTCGCCGCATCCAGCGCGAAAAAATGCAGCAGCCGCTCGGCATGCAACTCGCCGTGGCGCTCCAGGTAATCGTCGAGCGTGCCGGTGATCAACAGCGGCATGGCCAGTTCGTGCAAACCATTGCCACGGCCGTCTTGCGGCATCAGCGACAGTGAATAACTGATGTCGAGCATCCGTGCGAGGTTTTCCGCCCGCTCCAGGTAACGTGACATCCAGTACAGATCCGAGGCAGTTCTACTTAACATGGCAGGCTTCCTTTCAATCCTCGACCACCCAGGTGTCTTTGGTTCCGCCACCCTGGGAGGAGTTGACCACCAGGGAGCCCTCGCGCAGCGCGACACGGGTCAAACCACCGGGGACCACCCGGGTTTCACGACCCGATAACACAAACGGGCGCAAGTCGATGTGGCGTGGCGCGATGCCGTTTTCGACAAAGGTCGGACAGGTCGACAGCGACAACGTCGGTTGCGCGATGTATGCGTGGGGCTTGGCGATGAGGCGCGCGCGGAAAGCTTCGATTTCCGCCGCCGTGGCCGCCGGCCCCACCAGCATTCCGTAACCGCCGGAGCCCTGGGTTTCCTTGACCACCAGCTCTGGAAGATTGGCCAGCACGTGGGAAAGTTCAGACGGATTACGGCATTGCCAGGTCGGCACGTTCTTCAGGATCGGTTCTTCATCGAGGTAGAAACGGATCATGTCGGTGACGAACGGGTACACCGACTTGTCATCCGCCACCCCCGTGCCGATGGCATTGGCCAGCACCACGTTGCCGGAGCGATAGGACGACAGCAGCCCCGGCACGCCGAGCATCGACTCAGGGTTGAACGCCAACGGATCGAGAAAGGCGTCGTCGAGGCGCCGATAAATCACATCGACCGCTTTCGGCCCGTCGGTGGTGCGCATGTAGACCTTGTCGTCGCGCACGAACAGGTCCGCGCCCTCCACCAGCTCCACACCCATTTCCCGCGCCAAAAACGCATGCTCGAAGAATGCGCTGTTGAAGCGCCCCGGCGTCAGCACCACCACGCTCGGGTTATCGATGGGGCTTGAGCTTTTCAGGGTGTCGAGCAGCAGGTTCGGGTAGTGATCGATGGGGGCGATGCGCTGCGCCGCGAACAGCTCGGGGAACAGGCGCATCATCATCTTGCGGTCTTCAAGCATGTAGCTGACGCCGCTCGGCGTGCGCAGGTTGTCTTCGAGCACGTAGTAGGTGCCGTCACCGTCGCGCACCAGATCGACGCCGGAGATGTGCGAGTAGATATCGCGGTGCAGGTCCAGGCCCTGCATCGCCAACTGGTATTGCTCGTTGGCCAGCACCTGTTCGGCCGGAATGATGCCGGCCTTGATGATGCGCTGCTCGTGGTAGAGGTCGGCGAGGAACATGTTCAACGCCTTGACCCGCTGGATGCAGCCGCGCTCGACCACTCGCCATTCGCTGGCAGGAATGCTGCGCGGGATGGTATCGAAGGGGATCAGGCGCTCTGTGCCCTGCTCGTCCCCGTAGAGCGTGAAGGTAATCCCGGCGCGATGAAACAACAGATCGGCCTCGCGTCGCCGTTGTGCCAGAAGCTCGTCAGGCGTCTCGGCCAGCCAACGGGCAAACTCCCGATAATGCGGGCGGACCTGGCCGCCGGCATCATACATTTCATCAAAATAGGTGCGGATCATGCCGTACTCCTTGTCACCCGGACCCTCGGACCATCGCAAGGCCCGTGCCATCGGCAGAATCGCTTTGATTTCAATCGGTTGGATATTCACCGCGCTGACACCGCACCAATCCTGTGCGGCAAACGCCCCAACCTGATCGCCCCCGCTTCATTACAAGGCGTGATAAGAGCCTGTCACCAGCATAGTCCGTAGGAGCCGGCTTGCTGGCGAAGGGCCGTTAAGTCATGTGTTGTTCTTCGAGGACGCCATCGCTGGCAAGCCAGCTCCTACAAGGGCGTGTTGAATTAATTGGCGGCGAAAATGAAAACGGCCAACCCGAAGGTCAGCCGTGTTTGCTGGTTGTTACTGTTCATAAGGTTATGCGAGTCGCCCTCGTACCTCCTGTTTCACACCCCAGCCTTCGATGATACCGCCCAATGGTTCGACCACCGCTTCGAAACCCTGCTCGAAATCGCCGATGTCGTCGTAGGTGGCATACATGACTTTGCACAACTCCAGCGCCCAGGCGCCGTCATCGCGCACACTGACTTGCGCATCCAGGGATTCACCCCGGTGGAAATGTCCTGCCGCCCTGCGTGCCCGCTCCTCGTCCGGGAAAATGGCGTAGAACTCGATGGGATGAAACCGGGAAAAGTCAAAACCGCCTTCTTTCATGCGGCGCAGCACACTGCTGCTGATGTCTTCTTGATAGGCTGTGCTCATGAAACGTCCTCCTCAAAACGATGGATAGACTTTCCGTACTCCCTCACCCGCAACCGAACAGCGCGAGCGACGGCAATGATGTGCCGGTGGGAAACAAGCATGGAGCTGACAAGACCAGACCTTAGCGATCCATTCGCTGATCTCGCTTGCAGAGTAGCCCCAAGATAGAGCCGCTGCCAAGGCCTGGATTTGAATGCGACAGGTGTTGTTCAGATTGGAGTGATGCCGAGGATTTGTATGCTGTTCTGCGACTTGAGCTCTTTGACGCGCGCGTCAAGGGTGCGCCCTTCCAGATCGTTCAGATCCAGTTCGGCAGCGACAGGAAGAAGCCGGGCCTTGATCAGCTTGGCGGCCTGCTCTTTATCCGGGCATTCATCGCACTCAAAGACTTCGTTGATGGTCTCGCCATGATCATCCACGAAAGTGACTTTCCACTTTTGCATTGGTGCCTCCTCGATAAAACCCGTCGGTGGGCTTACCTCTATCTCGACCTTGTTAGCAGGCTAATTGTTCCATCGAGGTCAGAGAGGACCTGTGGGAGCGTGGCTTGCCGGCGAAAGCGGTGTGTCAGTTGACATTAATGTGTCTGAAACACCGCTTTCGCGGGCAAGCCACGCCCACAGGTATTGCGAACCAACCGATGGAAATCAGTCGTTGCTTGGTTTGTTCACGGCCTGCAATACGTACTGCGGCAAGGCAAACGCACCGATGTGAATTTCAGGATTGTAGTAGCGCGTGATAATGCCGCTGCCGGTGAAGCGCTGTTGCAGGGTTTCGCGGGACAACTTGCGATAAGCGTTATTGGTTGCGCCCCAGGCGAAGGTCATCGAGCCGCCGATGTAGGTCGGCACGGCGGCCTGGTAGAAGTGCCAGTCCGGGAACAGGCTGCGCAGGCGACCGGCGGTGGTCTTCACTTCTTCGATCTGCATGAACGGCGTGCCGTTTTGGGTCACCAGGATGCCGCCTTCGTTCAGGCAACGGCGGCAGGCCTGGTAGAAGTTTTCCGAGAACAGCACTTCGCCCGGCCCGATCGGGTCGGTGGAGTCGGAAATGATCACGTCGAATTTTTCCGTGGCGGTGGCGACGAAACGCATGCCGTCGTCGATCACCAGGTTCAGGCGTGGATCATCGAACGCGCCCTTGGAGTGATTCGGCAAGAACTCCTTGCACATGTCGACCACGGTGCCGTCGATCTCGACCATGGTGATGTGCTCAACGCTGCGGTGCTTGGCCACTTCACGCAGCATGCCGCCATCACCGCCGCCGATGATCAATACGCGCTTGGCGGAGCCATGGGCGAGGATCGGCACGTGGGTGAGCATTTCGTGGTAGATGAACTCGTCGGCTTCGGTGGTCTGGATCACGCCGTCCAGCGCCATCACCCGGCCCATGCGCGGGTTTTCGAAGATCACCAGGTGCTGGTGCTCGGTGCGCACTTCGTACAGCAGTTTTTCCATGCGAAAACGCTGGCCGTAGCCTTCGTAGAGGGTTTCCAGGTAGTCGCTGGCGGGGATGTTGCTCATGGGAAGTGCTCCGATGAATGCGGGTGGCAACGGACGGTTACCCGCCCATGATGGCCAATCGATCGGCTCGATTGACCGGGAAAGGCGCGCATTCTACGTCGCGGAAGATGACAGGTCGAACCTCACTTGTTCGGGTTGCCCCAATCCTGTGGGAGCGAGCTCGCCCGCGAAAGGATCAACCAAGTGCACCTGACAGACCGAGGCGTCTGTATCGCGGGCAAGCCACGCTCCCACAGGTACAGTGTTGGTCCTTCAGAACTTGACGTTGCCCCGCGGCCCGGCGATGGCCCAGATGATCAGCCCCAGCACGGGCAGCAACGCGATCAGCAACACCCAGAGGACCTTCGACCCGGTCCCGGCGCTGCTTTTGAACACGTTGATGATGGCCCAGATGTCCAGGGCAAAAATGATCAAGGCGACCAGGCTGTTGAACGTGGAACCCATGGTGACGCTCCCTAAAAGTGATATGCCACCATAGGATAGCCGGTCGGCGCCAGGGTTCCCGTTTATTGACAGTGTTTGGCTATTAGACGTGGATCGCGACTTTCAAGGCTTCCAGGGATGGCGCTGCGGCAATGCCGGTTTCTGCACACAATTCCAGCACCCGTGGCAGGTCATTGCCGAAGACCAGCACTACCTGCAACTCATCATCGAGCAACTGGCTGAAGTTCATCAGCGTGTAGCCGCCGTTATCCTTGTTCAGGCTGCTCATTTGCACCTGGATACGGTTGAGCGCGGTCAATGCTTCGGTCTTGGCCAGTTGCTTGGGCTTGAGGTTGAAATCAACACCCGGGCCGAACGAGGCGACGATCTGCGCGAACAGGTCCATGTAGCTGTCGGCCTGGAACAGCACCGTCTCCGGCAGGCTGCCGACCACTACCCACTCACCCAACGGGATCGGGAAGGTCTCGTCGTAGTTGATGTCCGGATTGGAGGCCAGAAAAGCCTGGGGCTCGGCGTAGGCCTGGGCCGCTTCGTCCGCGACCTTGAGGATTTCGTCTTCGCCCATGCACCCGGAGCTGATTTTGCTGATGAGTTCGACGAGTGCAGCTTTCATGGGGGGCAGATCCTGTAGCGAGGGAGGTTTTGAGGGCGCGAAGGATAGCGCATTACTGGGTGAAATGCGGACCTGTGGCGATGCAATCCCCCTCGCCACAGAAGCCTGCTCGTCAGAAATCTCGGGGGCAGCCCAGCAATTTTTCCAATTGCACAACCGTATCGACAGCCCCCATGGTCTTCGCCGCTTCCAGCGCGGTGATGCCGTTGGCATCCTTGGCTTTCGGGTCGGCACCCTTGCTGATCAGGTAATCGACGACTTCGACGCGGTTGAACATCGCCGCCATCATCAGCGCCGTGCGGCCATCGAACGACGAGCCCTCAACTTGCGCGCCACCCTCGACCAAGGCCTTGATGACTGCCAGGTCGCCCTTGAACGCCGCGCCGGCAATCGGGCTCTGGCCGTTGTCGTTGCGGATTTCCGGGTCGGCCTTGTGTTCCAGAAGCACTTTTACCGTGTCGACATGGCCGTGATACGCCGCCAGCATCAGCAAGGTATCGCCCTTGTGGTTGCGCAAGTTCGGTGGCAAGCCTTTGGTCAGCAGCGCGGCCATCATCGCCGCATCGCCCTCCCGTGCCTTGTTGAATACCTGTTCGGCAAATTCGGCGGCTTCTTCGGGGGTCATCTGGCGGCTTTGGTCTGACATTGGGCGCTCCCTTTTCTGTCATTTGTAAAAGCCGACAGTTTCCCGAGCAGCCTTGGGACTGTCACTTGTTTTTTCTCAAGAGCGGCCATAGCCAAATTCAATAGCGGTACTTGCCACTGTGAATGTCAGTCAGCAATTGCTCGGTGACCTGCACGTAGGTCTGGGTCCCCGGCAACCAGGCATAGATCGGATCATCGCCGGTTCTACCCGGGTCGAACGCTTCGTCCTTGAGCCGGGTTTTCTGATATTTGAAGGTGCCGGTGGTTTCCATTTTCACTTTCACACGCAGGAACAGCGGCACCGCGTAGGCCGGCATTTGCTCACGAGCGAAGGCCAGCAACTCGCTGAAGTCCAGGGTGGCCAGGGATTCGGCCGGGGTGATTGCCGCCATTCCGGCGCGGCCATTGGTGTTGCGGATTTCCACGCCGTAGGCCACGGCTTCGCAAATGTGCGGGTATTGCAGCAGGATGTTTTCGACCTCGGTGGTCGAGACGTTTTCGCCTTTCCAGCGGTAGGTATCGCCCAAACGGTCGACAAACTGCGCATGCCCGAAGCCGATGTTGCGCAACAGGTCGCCGGTGTTGAAGTAGCTGTCGCCTTTCTCGAACACATCGTGCAGCACGACCTTGGCGGTTTTCTGCGGATCGGTGTAGCCGTCGAGCGGGGCCTTGTCGTCGATTTTCGCCAGCAGCAACCCCTGCTCGCCCTTGGCGACCTTGCGCATCAGGCCATTGGCCTCACGAATCGGCGCGCCGCTGTCGTGATCAAAGGCGACCAGCTCCCAGGACATCAGGGAAAAACCGATGGTGTTGTCGAAATTCAGAATGTTGGTGAAACCGATGTTGCCGTCGCTTGCGGCGTAAAGCTCGCAGATGTGATTGACCGCAAAACGGGTCTTGAACTCGTTCCAGGCGCCAGGACGCAGGCCATTGCCGATCATCTTCTTCACGCGGTGCCGACTGTCCTCGGCGACGGGTGGCTGATCGACCAGGTAGCGGCACAGCTCCCCGACGTAACCGATGGTGGTTGCCCGATACTTGCGCACATCATTCCAGAACTGACTGGCGCTGAATTTGCGCCGAATGGCAAAGCCACTGGCGCCGCTGACCGCCGAACCCCAGCACACGCACAGGCCCGTGGCGTGGTACAGCGGCAAAGTGCAATAGACCACGTCGTCCGGGCGCATGTCCAAAGCGATCATGCCGAAGCTCACAGAGCTGCGCATCCAGCGCCCGTGCTTGAACACGCCGGCCTTGGGCAGCCCGGTGGTGCCCGAGGTGTAGATATAAAAGCAGGGGTCGTAGAAGAAGATCTGCTGACTGCTGGCGGGGTTGTCGTTGGCGTCGTCGAGGCTGACGGTCATCAGGTTGATGAACCCTTGCGGCGCGATACCCGGTTGCCTGGAGGTGTCCTGGTCGGCGACGAACCAGGTTCGGTCAGCCTTGATCGCGACCCGCTCACGCACAGCCAGGTACGCCGCTACCAACTCTTCACCGACGATGATCGCCACCGGCGCCACCAGGTTCAGGCTGTGCACCAGGGCGTCACGGGTCTGCGAGGTATTGAGCAGCGCACTGATCGCGCCGACCTTGGCCACCGCGAGAATCGTCACCAGCAATTCCGGGCGATTGTCGATGAAGATCGCCACCACATCGCCTTTGCCGATGCCCTGGCCGATCAGGTGATGGGCGATGCGGTTGGCCCATTGGTTGACCTCGGCATAACTGAGCGTCACGTCGCCCTGCAACAGCGCCGGGCCATCGGGGTTGCGCAACGTGGCTTGTTCGAAACTCCAGCCCAAACCACACGCCTGGGTCGGGTCCTTGACGTTGGCGGCCTTCATGCCCTTGAACACCCGGGGGATGGCCTTGGCGATGGAAGGCAGCTTGCGGAGCATCATGCTCCAGGTGATCGTGTCGTGCGACGTGCGGCTCATGGTGCTCCCGTTTCGATCTTTTTATTGTCGGGCGGCGATGACTGAAACCGAAAATACGTCATCGGTTCTTGAGCTGTACACGCGGTTTTTGAAATGTTTTGTATCCGCGGCCGATACGTTGCCCATCAGGAACACCGGCCCACGCAATGGTTCCCTGCCATTGCCGAGCGACCCCGCAAAATGCAGGATGCACGATGGCCATTCATGCAGAATGCACGACAGCCAAAAAAACGATAAGCCATAACTATATGATTTTTATATAGTTTTATTAAATCTTAATACTGGCACAATCACTGCAATCCTCTCCGCATGCTTGCCATTCATGAGCCAACGGAGCTGATAGACATGAGCCTGATCCAGGAAAAATTTTCGTCGCTGTTTTCCAACTTCGAAGTCGTCACCCAGGCCCGCCCGGACGGTGGGATTTTGCTGACGCTGCGGGGGGCTGAGGACAAAGTGTTCAAGCGTTCGATTTCTTATCAGCAGTTGCACAACGGCGACCAATTGTCGTGGGTCATCAGTGCGATTCGCCGCGATCTCGCCGAACAGGCCAGTGAATTGCCGCAGATTTCGATGCTGCAAAGCCAGCAACGGTTTGCGCTGCCGACGTATCACTCGCTGTAAAACATTGTAGAAGCGAGCCTGCTCGCGATTGCGATCGGTTCTTCAACATGAGTGTTGACTGACACTGCGCTATCGCGAGCAGGCTCGCTCCTACAAGTTATGGGTACTTAGAAGGCGGCGGGGTTTATCCGCGCAAAACTGTCCACCGTCACATGCCCTGCCAGTTCCCCGCCTTCGCGGGCCAGGCCACAGGTGGCCATGCCTGCCGAGCGCGCCGCGTCGAGTTCTTCGACGATGTCCGACAGGAACAGAATCTCCCCGGCCTCGACATCGATCGCCCGGGTGATGTTGGCGTAGGACTGCGCTTCGCGCTTGGGTCCTGAGGTGGTGTCGAAGTAACCACTGAACAGAGGCGTCAAATCCCCCGCTTCGGAGCAGCCGAAGATCAGCCGTTGGGCCTGGATCGAACCGGACGAGTACACGAACAGTTGATAGCCGTGCTGATGCCAGGCTTTGAGCGCCTCAACGGCGTCCGGGTAGACATGACCCTTCAATTGCCCCGCCTGATAACCCTGCTCCCAGACCATGCCTTGCAACGCCTTCAACGGCGTGGCCTTGCGGTCTTCGGCGATCCAGCCCAACAGGATGTCGATCACGTGTTCAACATCGGCGTTCGGCTCATTGCTGTCACGGCGTACCGCGGCCAGTTGTTCGGCGACATCGGCGCGCTCGGCCTTGTGACGGATAAAGGTCGGCAAATGCTTGGCGGCATACGGAAACAGCACATCGAACACAAAACTCACCGCGCTGGTGGTGCCTTCGATGTCGGTGAGAATCGCTTTGATCGGCATTGACTCAGTCCTCAAGACGCGGAAATTGCCCGGCGATGTCTTCGCCGGTGAAATTGGCCACCCAGCCTTGCGGGTTGTTGAACAAACGGATCGCAATGAAATGTGGGTGTTCGCCCATGTCGAACCAGTGCTTGGTGCCGGCCGGCACCGAGATCAGGTCGTTTTTTTCGCAGAGCACCGCGTAGACGTAATCGTCGATATGCAGGGTAAAAAGCCCACGACCGGCGACGAAAAATCGCACTTCGTCTTCGCCATGACGGTGTTCGTTGAGGAACTTGGCGCGCAATTCGGCTTTTTGCGGGTGATCGCTGTTGAGGCTGATGACATCGACGGTGATGTAACCGCGTTCGGTCATCAACTGGTCGATCTGCCCTTGATAGGCGGCAATCACTTCTTCCTGGCTGGCGCCGGGCTGAAGCCTGGTCGCTGCTTGCCAGCGGTCGAAGCGCACGCCTTGCTCGGCCAGGGTCGACTGAATGTCTTCGAGATGGGTCAGCACCTTGTTAGGGATTTCAGGGCTGGAGACGTGATAGACGGACAGGCTGCTCATCAGGGCAACTCCTTAGCGGTTCATGCTTTAAAGAGCGAGCGCACCTTCAACTCGCACTCGAACAAAAATTCAAAGGCCTCGATCTGGCGCAAGGCATCGCTCATGCGCGCGCCCCAGGTGTAGAGGCCATGGCCGCGGATCAGGTAGCCGACGCAATCGGGATGGGCGTCGAGCCAAGGCTGCACCTTGGCGGCCAGGCGCGCAATGTCCTGGTCGTTGTCGAAAATCGGCACGCGCACACGGGATTCGTGGGTGGTCACGCCGCTGAAGGCCTTTTGCAGCTCGTAGTCTTCGAACTCGATGAAGTCTTGCGGCGTCAGGCGCGACAGCACGGTGGCATTCACCGAATGGGTGTGCAGCACCGCACCGATCTCCGGGCGCCAGGTGTAGAGCTGGGTGTGCAGCAGGGTTTCGGCGGACGGCTTTTTGCCCGGTTCCAGGCTATTGCCCGTCAGGTCGGTGGCCAGCACGTCGTCCGGGCCGAGTTGCCCTTTATGCTTGCCGGACACGGTCAGCAAGGCTTCGGTCGGCGACAGGCGGGTCGAGTAATTGCTGCTGGTGGCCGGCGACCAGCCGCGGCCATACAGAAAACGCCCGGCGTCGATGATTTCCTGGGCGAGGTGTTCACGGGTAAGGCTCATGGCCTGTCCTCTTGCATGCATGTGGCAATGATAACGGCAGCGGCGAACGCTGCGAGGCTGGCAATACTAAAGGTCAATGCGGCGCCGAGGGTGGTCCAGCTGTAACCGGCATACAACGCACCCATCGCGCCGCCAGTGCCGGCCAGTGCCGCGTACAGCGCCTGGCCCTGACCTTGCTGGCGCGCACCGAAGCTACGTTGCACGAACGCGATGGCAGCGGCGTGAAAGCTGCCGAAGGTCGCCGCGTGCAGCACCTGGGCTAACAACAGCACCCAGAGAAACTCGGCGAGCGAGCCGAGCAACAGCCAACGCAACGCCGCCAGCAGAAAACTGGCCAGCAACACCCGGCGCAGTGAAAAGCGCGCAAGGATCTTGCTCATGGCCAAAAACATCAAGACTTCAGCGACCACACCGACCGCCCAGAGCATGCCGATCACGCCGCGGCTGTACCCCAACCGCTCAAGGTGCAGGGTCAGGAAGGTGTAATACGGACCGTGGCTCATCTGCATCAGCGCCACGCAAGCGTAAAACGCCAACACACCGGGGTTGCGCAATTGCTTGAGGAAACCCTCCCCCGCCACCCGGTGGCCCGGTGCCGGCTGGGCATTGGGCACCCACAGGCTGCTGAGCACAATACCGGCCATGATCAGCAGCAGCGCCGCCGGGTAAATGTCCAGGCTCAGCCATTCGAACAACCGCCCCAGCGCCACCACGGTGATGATGAAACCAATCGAGCCCCACAGGCGGATCTGGCTGTAGCGCGAAGTCTGCCCCTGCAAATGTGCCAGGGTGATGACTTCGAATTGCGGCAACACCGCATGCCAGAAGAACGCATGCAGGGCCATGACCATTGCCAGCCAGGCGTAGGTCTTGCTGACGAAGATCAACGAAAACGTCAGCAGCGTGCACACCGCGCCAAAACGCACGATGGCCAGACGCCGACCGGTGTAGTCGCCCAGCCAGCCCCAGATGTTCGGTGCCACGCAGCGCATCAGCATCGGGATCGCTATCAGCTCGCCGATGCGCGCGGCACTGAAGCCGAGGTAATCGAAGTACAGCGCCAAAAACGGCGCGGTCGAACCGAGCAAGGCGAAATAGAACAGATAGAAACTGGAGAGCCGCCAGTACGGGAGCGCCGCTGCCGCCATCAGACGGCAGCGACCATGAAGTCAGCCATTTACAGCTGACCCAGCACCGGGGTGCTCACGCGCACATCGGCGTTCTGCCCACGGTGGCGCAGCAGGTGATCCATCAGCACGATGGCCATCATCGCTTCGGCAATCGGCGTGGCGCGGATGCCGACGCACGGGTCGTGACGGCCCTTGGTGATGACGTCCACCGGGTTGCCATGGATATCGATGGAGCGACCCGGCGTGGTGATGCTTGACGTCGGCTTCAGCGCCAGGTGCGCGACGATAGGCTGGCCCGAGGAAATGCCGCCAAGGATGCCGCCGGCGTTGTTGCTGAGGAAACCTTCCGGGGTCATTTCATCGCGATGCTCGGTGCCACGTTGCGCGACGCTGGCGAAACCAGCGCCGATTTCCACGCCCTTGACCGCGTTGATGCTCATCAGCGCATGGGCCAGTTCGGCGTCGAGGCGGTCGAAAATCGGCTCGCCCAGGCCCGGCATCACGCCTTCAGCGACCACCGTGATCTTCGCGCCGACCGAATCCTGGTCACGGCGCAACTGGTCCATGTAGGCTTCCAGCTCCGGAACTTTGTCCGGGTCCGGGCTAAAGAAAGTGTTCTGCTCGACCGAATCCCAGGTCTTGAACGGGATTTCGATCGGGCCGAGCTGGCTCATGTAGCCACGAATGACGATGCCTTGGCTGGCCAGGTATTTTTTCGCAATCGCACCGGCCGCCACGCGCATCGCCGTTTCGCGGGCCGAGCTGCGACCGCCGCCGCGGTAATCGCGCTCGCCGTACTTGTGGTGGTAGGTGTAGTCGGCGTGGGCCGGGCGGAACAGATCCTTGATTGCCGAGTAGTCCTTGGACTTCTGGTCGGTGTTGCGGATCAACAGGCCGATGGCGCAACCGGTGGTGCGCCCCTCGAACACGCCGGAGAGGATTTCGACTTCGTCGGCTTCCTGGCGCTGCGTGGTGTGCCGGCTGGTGCCGGGCTTGCGGCGGTCCAGGTCGCGCTGCAGATCTTCCAGCGAAATCTCGAGGCCCGGCGGGCAGCCATCGACAATGGCGACCAACGCCGGACCATGGCTTTCGCCCGCGGTGGTGACAGTGAACAGCTTGCCGTAGGTATTGCCGGACATGCAGGACGCTCCGTGAAATGAACCTGAATACGTAATGCGCGCCAGTATACGCAGGCAACCCAAGTAGTTCATCCTCGAACCTTATGGGTGCCTGTGAGTCCAACCGGCATCTTCTTGATGATGGCGCGATGATGCTGCGAGTTCTAGCCTTGAGCCTTACCCTGATTTCCGGCTTCGCCCAGGCGACTGTCCTGCAACGACCGATCACACTGGAGACTGGCACCGGTGAGCTTTTCGGCTCGCTGTTGCTGCCAAAATCCGACGACCCTGTGCCGGTAGTCTTGATCATTTCCGGCTCCGGCCCGACCGATCGCGACGGCAATAACATCGATGGCGGGCGCAATGACAGCCTCAAGCGCCTGGCCTGGGTGCTGGCCAAACACAACATTGCGAGCGTGCGCTACGACAAGCGCGGCGTGGCGGCGAGCCTGGCCGCGACCCCGGATGAACGCAACCTGACGGTGGACGCTTATGTGTCAGATGCCGAAGCCTGGGGCCAGAAGCTCAAGACCGACCCGCGTTTCGGCAAATTGATTGTGCTGGGGCATAGCGAAGGGGCTTTGATCGCCAGCCTCGCTGCACCGACTATCAATGCCGATGCGGTGATCTCTGTCTCGGGTAGCGCACGGCCGGTCGATCAGGTCATCCGCGAGCAACTGGGCAATCGCCTGCCACCGCCGCTGATGCTGCGCAGCAATCAATTGCTCGACAGCCTCAAGGCCGGCCGACCCGACGACAACGTACCGCCGCCGTTGCAGGCGATTTTTCGTCCGAGCGTGCAGCCGTACCTGATTTCCCTGTTTCGCCAGGACCCCGCCGCCGCTTTCGCCAAACTGAAAATGCCGGCGCTGATCGTTCAGGGCAGCAACGACATCCAGGTCGGCGTCAACGACGCAAGACTGCTCAAGGCCGCCAAACCGGACGCCGAACTGGCGTTGATCGAAGGCATGAACCATGTCATGCGCATCGTCCCCAACGACATCAAACGCCAACTGGCCTCCTATAAAGACCCGCAATTGCCCCTGGCGGCAGAACTGGGCACGCGAATCCTCGGGTTTATTGACGGACTTCGCACCCGTTAACGCCTGTTAACCCTCCAGTCCTGGAAAAAACGGCCGATAAGCCTTTGTCGCCCACACATGGGTTGGCGACAAGCAGAGCTTGGACAGGATCTCGCCGTTATGACTGACACCCAGACTTCACCCGACACCACCGCTGAACAAGACGCACCGCCAGCGGTCGAGCTGCCCTGGGCGGACGTCACCGTCGAGCACCACAAGATGCTCCGGCTGGCGCCGTTGCAGACGGACCGCAACACCGGCGGACGGCCGTTGCGCTTTGTCGAGCTGGGCTATGCCGAGCGCAATGACAAGGCCCACAGCCTGATGCGCATGAGCATCACCCTGCCCGCCCAGCGCGTACGTAAAGAGCAAAACCACTTGGACGTGTGGGTCGATCACGCCGAAAAACGCGTGCATTTCGGCCCCGACAGCGGTCTGCAGATTGAACCGCTCAACCGTGGCATTGGTCGCTACCTGGCGGCCCAGGGCATCAACTGGGCGAAGAAGCGCTGGCCGACCTACACCGTCGACGGCTTTGACCTGAACAACAAGGATGCACTGAACGAAGACACCCGCCTGCGCCGCGATCATTTTTTGCGTGTGCACGGTTTCGACGTGGTGTATGCCGATGCCCAGCATTTGAAAGGCAGCGTCAAGGCGGTCAAGGTCGGTGACCTCGCGGGGGACTGGAACAGCGAAAAGCTGCAGGTCGTGGAGATTCTCGAGGCGGCGCAGATGCTGCAACAGGCCGAGCAGAACCTGGCCGAGCAGGAAGTCAAACTCAAGAAACACGAAGAGAAAGTCAGCAAGTACAAACGCGAAGACGCCGGGCTGCGTTTCACCATTACTTGCCTGGTGGCGTTTGCGGTGTTTCAGGCGGGGTTGTTGATCTGGATTGCTACGCACCGTTGATGGCTTGAGACCGCGCCGAGGCTATCGCGGGCAAGCCACGCTCCCACAGGATCTGCCTCGTACCCAAATGAGGCGGCACACACTGAACCTGTAGGAGCTGGCTTGCCACCGAAAGGATTTCAGCGACTCAGACCCGGGAAGCAAACAACGCCTGATGCTCACGGCACTGCTGGGCGCTGAGCATGAACACGCCGTGACCACCGCGCTCGAACTCGAGCCAGGCGAAGTCGACTTCGGGGTACAGCGCTTCAACGTGCACTTGGCTGTTGCCCACTTCGACAATCAGCAAACCTTTCTCGGTCAAATGATCCGCCGCTTCGGCCAGCATGCGCCGCACCAGGTTCAAACCGTCATCGCCACAGGCCAGGCCCAGTTCCGGTTCGTGCTGGTATTCGTCCGGCATGTCGGCGAAATCTTCCGCATCGACGTAGGGCGGGTTCGACACGATCAGGTCGAAACGCTGGCCCGGCAACCCCTCGAAACCATCGCCCTGTACCGTGTACACGCGCTCATCGACGCCATGGCGCTCGATGTTCTGGTTGGCCACTTCCAGTGCTTCAAAGGACAGGTCGGCCAACACCACTTCGGCGTTCTGGAACTCGTAGGCGCAGGCGATGCCGATGCAACCGGAGCCGGTGCACAGGTCGAGAATGCGTGCAGGCTCGGACGCCAGCCATGGGGTAAAACGGTTTTCGATCAGCTCGCCAATCGGTGAACGCGGGATCAGCACGCGCTTGTCGACAATGAACGACATGCCGCAGAACCAGGCCTCGCCCAGCAAATAGGCGGTTGGCACCCGGTCTTCGATCCGGCGCTTGAGCAACAGCTGCAAGTGAGCCACTTCGTCTTCTTCCAGATTGCAGTCGAGGTAGCTGTCGGCGATTTCCCACGGCAAGTGCAACGCGCCCAATACCAATTGCCGGGCTTCGTCCCAGGCGTTGTCGGTGCCATGGCCGAAAAACAGATCCTCCCCATGGAAGCGGCTGACAGCCCAACGGATATGGTCACGCAGGGTGCGAAGGCGGGAAGTGATCACGACGGCAAACTCCAGAAAAATCGACGGGCGATTCTACCAGTCAAACGGCGCCACGACGACGCGGGAAAACAGCCGATGCATATGTAGGACTTATCGATTTTTTCGCCAGCCTATTGAACAAATCGCAACTATTGACAAGGCTACAGGCCAGCAACGACGGCACCTACGATAGTAGCCATTCACAGAACCGCTCAGCCAGAGGAGAATGGCGCAAAAGCCCCACTCCAAGGAGCCCCAGAATGTCCGTTCCAAAAACGATGTTTCAACTCAGCGGCCGCGGTTATGCAGCGGCCAACTTCAGCCATGCGACGCTGGTCATCATCGATGCCCAGAAAGAGTACCTCAGCGGTCCCCTGGCCCTGAGTGGCATGGACGAAGCTGTGGCGAACATCAAGCAATTGCTCGCCGCTGCCCGCGCTGCCGGCCGACCGATCGTGCATGTGCGCCACCTCGGCACCCTCGGCGGGCTGTTCAACCCCCAGGGCGTGGGCGGTGAGTTCATTCCGGGCCTGGAACCACAGAGCGATGAAACCGTCATCGGCAAGTTGCTGCCCAGTGCCTTTCACGGCACCGAACTGGCAAAACGCCTGGAAGACCTCGGTGCCCTTGACCTGATCGTCTGCGGTTTCATGAGCCACTCCAGCGTCAGCACCACCGTGCGCGCCGCCAAGAACCTGGGCTTTCGCTGCACCCTGGTGGAAGACGCCTGCGCCACCCGCGACCTGCCCTACAAGGGCGGCGTGCTCAGTGCCGAACACGTTCACCAGACGGAAATGGCGATCATGGGGGATAACTTCGCCACCCTCGCGCAAACCCGTGAACTGACCTGACCGATGCTCCGGGAGCGGCCTGAACCGCCGCTCATCCGCAAAAACCGCTGATTTGCCGTAATTGTCTTAGCCTCAGGAACATCCCGGTCAACTCCCGGTCGAAGGGCCGATACCCATTGAGGAAGGTCGGAATGAAGTTATCCGATGGTTTTGACGCTCGCCGCTTGCGGCCCAAAGGCCAAAGCAACTGGCGTTTTCGAATCGGCGCGACGTTCGCGGCGTTACTTGCAATGTGCGGTGTGCTACTCGCCATGGCCGGTGCCGCGAGCCTGCTCGGCCACGCACCCGCCCTGGGTGAACTGAACACCAGCCGTAGCGGTGCTGCCGTGATCCTGGCGATTGGCCTGTTCGTGCTGTACCTCGGCGTATGGCTGTGGCGCCGTTGCCGCCGCTCGCGCCAGTCGCGTGCCTTGGCCATGTCCCCGCACCTGATGAAAAAACACGACTGAGGCGCGCACCACGCGCGTTTTGTCGCGCCCGATTCGCCTGGAGTTGGGTAAACTGGCCGCCCCTCGCGGAGGCTGACATGCAAGACGACGATTTTTTCCTGTTCAAAAGCGCGATCCAAGGCGTCAAGCCGATCAAGCACGATCGCGCCGAAACCGGCAAACCCAAGGCTGACCGCGCGCAGATCGCCAAGCTGCGCCAGGCGGCTACCGTGCGCACCGAATCCACCACCGTTGACGGGCTCTCCGATCAGTTCGTCATCGACGTCGGCCCGGAAGACGAGCTGATGTGGGCGCGCGATGGCGTGCAGGAAAGCCAGATGCGCAAGCTCAAGGTCGGCCAGATTCCATTTGAAGGCAGCCTCGACCTGCACGGCATGAGCGTGGAAAAAGCCCGGGAAACCCTCTGGGCATTTTTGGCCGAAGCCACCAGGTTCGAAATTCGCTGTGTGCGCGTCACCCATGGCAAGGCCGTACGCCTGGATGGCAAGCGGCCAATGATCAAAAGCCACGTCAACACCTGGCTGCGCCAGCATCAACAGGTACTGGGCTTCACCTCGTGCCAGGCCAAGCACGGCGGTGCCGGCGCGGTTTATGTGATGCTCAAACGCACCATGATGGAAGGCCGTGACGAGTAAAAGCTGATGCGCCACGCTTGCAGCGTCGTGTCCGTCACCGTACCCTTGCCCTTTGCGTAAAATCCCACAGGTAGTTTCATGTCCCTGGAACAGAATTACACGGCGATCCTCGGCCAGCTCGGCGAGGACGTTTCCCGCGAAGGCCTGCTCGACACGCCAAAACGTGCCGCCAAAGCCATGCAGTACCTCTGCCGCGGCTATGAACAGACACTGGAAGAGGTCACCAACGGTGCCCTGTTCAGCTCCGACAACAGCGAAATGGTGCTGGTCAAGGACATCGAGTTGTACTCGCTGTGCGAACACCACTTGCTGCCGTTCATCGGCAAGGCCCATGTCGCCTACATCCCGAGCGGCAAGGTGCTGGGCCTGTCCAAGGTGGCACGGATCGTCGACATGTACGCCCGCCGCCTGCAAATCCAGGAAAACCTCAGCCGCCAGATCGCCGATGCGGTCCAGCAGGTCACCGGCGCCCTGGGCGTGGCGGTAGTGATCGAGGCCAAGCACATGTGCATGATGATGCGCGGTGTGGAAAAGCAGAACTCGTCGATGATCACCTCGGTGATGCTCGGTGAGTTCCGTGAGAACGCAGCGACCCGCAGCGAATTCCTCAGCCTGATCAAGTAATTCGCCGCACGAAGAAAACCGGCGTTCATCGCCGGTTTTTTTTCGTCCACAAAAAATCAGGTAAGCTGCGCGCCTTTCTTCATTCGCACCGTGAGACTTTCAACGTGTTCGTAAAAGCGCTTCGTGTCGGCCTTGGCCAACTGATCATCTTCATCGACTTCATCACCCGCCCGAGCAAGAAAAAGCGCCCCGCCGCTGCTCAGGCCCAAGTCGAATCCGCCGCCAAGGGCCTGACCCTGTATCAATTCCACGCCTGCCCGTTCTGCGTGAAGACCCGCCGTGCCCTGCGTCGACTGAACGTGCCGGTAGCCTTGCGTGACGCGAAGAACAACGAACAGGACCGCCAGGCCTTGCTGGAGCAAGGCGGTAAGATCAAGGTGCCGTGCCTGCGCATCGAAGAGGACGGCCAGACCACCTGGATGTATGAGTCCAAGGTGATCATTGATTATCTGGACACGCGTTTCGCGGCGGTCTGATTTTCTTACGGTGAGCCGCAGGCTGCATTCGCTGGCAAGCCAGCTCCTACAAGGTACGCGCCAACCTGTAGGCGCTGGCTTGCCAGCGAAGGGGCCGCCACAGGCACTGCAAACTTAAAAAAATAAACCGGCCTTCGCGCCGGTTTATCTGTTTTCAGGCCGCTTGCGCCGCCTGCGCCTGGCGCACCACCGCCGCCAATCGCTTGAGCCCCTCGTCCAGCCTTGCCGGATCGATATGGCTGAAATTCAACCGCAAATATCCAAGGTTGTTGTCCGGCTCAGGAAAGAACGGCTCCCCCGGCATGAACGCCACATCATTGGCCAGTGCCGCGTCGAGCAAAATGCGAGTGTCCTGCGGCTGCTTGAGTTTCAGCCAGAAAAACAGCCCGCCCTGCGGCACATTCCAGTCCGCCAGATCCGAAAAGTGGGTGTCCAGCGCGGCCTGGAATGCATCCCGACGCCCCCGATAAAAATCGCGTAACTCACTGCGATGTTGCTGATATTTCTCGCTGCCGATCCATTGCAGTGCCTGCCACTGGCCGACGCGATTGGTGTGCAAATCCGCCGATTGCTTGAGTTTCAACAAGTGGGGAAACAGATCAGGGCTGGCGATCAAATAACCGACGCGCAAACCCGGCAACAGGGTTTTCGACACGGTGCCGGTGTAGATCCAACTGGCCTTTTTCAAGCGACTGACAATCGGCGTGGCGCTGCCACCATCGAAGGTGAGTTCGCGGTAAGGCTCGTCTTCGATCAGGGTGACCCCGAACTCGTCGAGCAACGCCGCCACCGCATCGCGCTTGGCTTCGCTGTAGCGCACGGCCGAAGGATTCTGAAACGTCGGGATCAGGTACACGAAGGCCGGGTGAAGTTGCTCCAGGCGCGTGCGCAGCGCCACCAGGTTCGGGCCGTCGGCCTCCAGTGGCACGGTCAGGCAATCGGCGCCGAACAACTGGAAGATCTGCAAGGCCGCCAGATAGGTCGGCGCTTCCAGCAAGATCTCGGTGCCCTTGTCGATGTACAGCTTGGCGGCCAGGTCGAGGGTTTGCTGGGAGCCACTGACTACCAGCACCTGACTGGCCTCACAGGCTACCCCCAACGCCCGCGCCTCGGCGGCCAGCGCCTCTCGCAACGCCGGCTCGCCTTCGCTCATGCCGTATTGGCCCATGGACACCGGCATGTCGGTCCAGTCGACCTTTGGCAGCATGGCCTCGGCCGGCAAGCCACCGGCAAACGACATCATTTGCGGACGCTGGGCAGCGGCGAGGATTTCACGGATCAAAGAACTTTTAAGGCGCGAGACACGTTCGGAAAAAGCCATGGGGTCACCGGTAGCGAGGCATGAGGAAAATAAGTCAAACTTGTTGACCGAAATTACGTCAGCTCGAACGGATACGTCAATATGCTTGACCTTAAAAACCCGATTTCCCAGCAACAGGCCATGGAAGCGTTTTTCTTCGGCTACCAGGCCTTCACCGCCAAGGCCGACGAAATGCTCGAACGTCGCGGCCTGAGCCGGGTGCATCAGCGCATTGTGTTTTTCATCGCCCGTTACCCGAACCTGAGCGTCAAGGAGCTGCTGGCGTTGCTCGGTGTGAGCAAGCAGGCGCTGAACATGCCGCTACGACAATTGCTGGAAATGCATTTGGTCCAGAGCGTGGCGTCCGAGACGGACAAGCGCAAGCGTCTGCTGGAGCTGACGGCCGAAGGTGCGCGCTTTGAACAGGCGTTGCGGCGTGAGCAGGTAAAATTGCTGGAGCGGGTATTTGCCGAGGCTGGGGAGACGGCGGTGAATGGGTGGCTGGCGGTGAATTTGGCGTTGGGGAAGAGTCATTCGCCGGCTGAATAAGGTTCCTTTTCAAGAGTTGTATTGATTGACCTACTGCCATCGCGAGCAGGCTCGCTCCTACAATTGAGCGCCTTTCCATGTAGGAGCGAGCCTGCTCGCGATGGCGTCCGAACCGGCGATATATCCCTAAAGCCAAACTTTTCGTCAACAAACTCAAAAACATTATTTGCTTTCTTTGTATACAAAAGCATAATCCACTTCGTGCGAGTTCCTGACCAACCGGTCAACAAATTCGCAAGTGCCTCAAAGGGCCGCTGCCACCCTCATGGGTCCGGCCCTGGAAATAACAATAAAACTCTTGAGGAGTATTCGCTGTGGAAAGCCGCAAATCCGAAGCATCGACACTGGAACTGTCGCCACCATTACGCGGTGGCTTGCTGGAACGTCTGTTTAAACTCAGCTTGCATGGCACCACGGTGAAGACCGAGCTGATTGCCGGTCTGACAACCTTCATCACCATGGCTTACATCATCTTCGTCAACCCCAACATCATGGCCGACGCCGGGATCGATCACGGCGCCGCGTTTGTCGCCACCTGCATCGCCGCGGCACTCGGTTGCCTGCTGATGGGCCTGTACGCCAACTGGCCGGTCGGCCTGGCACCGGGCATGGGGCTAAACGCCTTCTTCACCTACACCGTGGTTGGCACCATGGGCTACAACTGGGAAACAGCCCTGGGCGCGGTGTTCGTTTCCGGTGTGTTGTTCATGATCCTGACCTTCTCGCGGATTCGCGAGTGGCTGCTCAACAGCATCCCGGTCAGCCTGCGCTTCGCCATGGGCGCCGGCGTGGGTCTGTTCCTCGGGCTGATCGGCTTGAAAACCGCGGGCATCGTCGTTGATAGCCCGGCCACGTTGATCAAGCTCGGCTCCCTGCGCGAACCCGGCCCTCTGCTCGCCGCCATCTGCTTCCTGATGATCGCGATCCTCAGCTACCACAAGGTGTTCGGCGCGATTCTCATCAGCATCATCACCGTGACCCTCGCGGGCTGGGGTCTGGGCCTGGTGCACTACGCGGGCATCATGTCGGCGCCGCCGAGCCTCGCTCCTACCTTCATGGCCATGAATGTCGCCGGCGTGTTCAACGTCAGCATGATCAGCGTGGTCCTGGCGTTCCTCTTCGTGCACATGTTCGATACCGCTGGCACCTTGATGGGTGTTGCCCAGCGCGCCAACCTGGTAGGTGCTGACGGCAAGATCGAAAACCTTTCCCGCGCGATGAAAGCCGACAGTGCTTCCAGCGTATTCGGCGCGGTAGTCGGTGTTCCGCCAGTCACCAGCTATGTGGAAAGTGCGGCGGGCGTTGCTGCTGGTGGTCGCACCGGCCTTACGGCCGTGACCGTCGGCGTGCTATTTATTGCAGCGATGTTCTTCGCTCCGTTGGCCGGGATGATTCCAGCCTACGCCACCGCGGGTGCGCTGATTTACGTGGCGATGCTGATGATGGGCGGCATGGCCCACATCGAATGGGACGAAGCCACCGACAGCATCCCGGCCATCGTGACCGCGATCATGATGCCGCTGACCTTCTCGGTCGCCGACGGTATCGCGCTGGGCTTCATCACCTACGTGGCGCTCAAGGCGGGTACCGGCAAGTACAAGGAAATTTCCGTCAGCCTGTGGGTGCTCTGCGCGATCTTCATCGCCAAGTTCATCTTCTTGTAAATAACACGCGGTAAACGCTTCGAAACAGCCTCACCCTATCGGGTGGGGCTTTTGTGCAAATGGAGGAAAGTGATGAGTCTGGAAACCTGGCTGCTGTTCAGCGGCGCTGCGCTGATAGTGATTCTGATCCCGGGGCCGCTGTCTTTGCTGATGATCAGCAACAGTTTGAATTACGGTTTGCGCCGTTCGTACCCGGCGTTCCTTGGCGGCGTGTCGGCCTCGATCTGCCTGCTGAGTGCTTCGGCGCTGGGCCTGGGGGCGTTGTTGCTGGCGTCGGAACAATTGTTCAGTGCGCTGAAGATCCTCGGTGCGCTGTACCTGTTTTACCTCGCCTGGCAGAGCTGGCAGCAATCGCGCCAGCCTTCTCATGGCGCTGAAGTGCCGCAGACCGCGCCGGTACCGCGCTTTCGTGCGCTGTTCGGCCGTGCGTTCATGCTGGGCGCGAGCAATCCGAAGGACATCCTGTTCTTCGCCGCGTTTCTGCCGCAGTTCCTCAGCGCCGAGCAACCGTTCCTGCCGCAACTGGTGGTGATGATTGCGACCTGGACCGCGCTCGACCTGTTGTGCAAATTGGCCTACGGGCTGGGCGCCCATGGGGCGGCGCGGTATCTGCGCAGCGGCAAGGGGCAGAGCTGGTTTAACCGGGTGAGTGCTGCATTGTTTGGTGGGGCGGGTGCAGCGTCCCTGTTGAGCCGCTAAGCGCTTCGCTGGCAAGCCAGCTCCTACAGGTCTGCGCAAACCCTGTAGGAGCTGGCTTGCCAGCGAAGGCGCCAGCCCACACACCAGTTTCCTCCAGGCGAAAAAAAGCCCGCAGTGTGAGCGGGCGAAAGACCAAAGAAGCTATATGCGCAGTCGCTCCCAAGGTGAGGCAGCTGCTTGGGGGATCAGCTGCCGCGGTAGGTGGAGTAGCTGTAAGGCGAAATCAGCAGCGGCACATGGTAGTGATCCTGCTCGGCGGAGATGCCGAAACGCAGCACCACCACATCCAGGAAAGCCGGCTCCGGCAGCTTGACGCCGCGGGCGCGGTAGTAATCGCCGGCATGAAACTGAACCTGATAGACACCGGTGCGGTAGTCATCGCCTTGCAGCAGCGGTGCATCGACACGGCCATCGCTGTTGGTGACGGCAGTGGCGACCAATTCCAGCTGCGAACCTTCAACGCGGTACAACTCGACTTTGATCGAGCTGCCCGGGCAACCGTGTGCTGCGTCCAAAACGTGTGTAGTCAAACGTCCCATTGATTCTGCGCGCCTGCCTGCGGGGAGCAGTCAGACTTCGCGCCTCCCGAAGCCAGTTGAAAAGGAGACCGCACCGATTCGGAGCACGAAAAGCTGCGGCGAGCGACTGATTAAGACATTTTTCAAAAAAATTGTACACAATAAAAACCACATTTTTCGCATCTCCCCCGCCATCCACGAATTTACTGTTGATTTCCCGCCAAACCACGCCATCTATACGCCCTCCAGCAAATTACTGACCAGTCAGGCAGATTTCTTGCAGGCTCACGCCAATAGCAGTAAAAGATGACAGTCGGCGAAAATTGCGAAAATTCAGGCTTACAAATTTAATATAAAGTTGTATACAATCACCCCATCGCTGTGACGCCAGCCAGCCAACCCATTTCAGCTGCGTCACACCAACCGTCATCATCGAACAAGAAGGAAGCCTGCAGTGAGCGCTGACTACCCACGCGACCTGGTCGGTTACGGCAGTAACCCTCCTCACCCACACTGGCCGGGCAATGCCCGCATTGCCCTGTCGTTCGTACTCAATTACGAAGAAGGTGGCGAGCGCAACATCCTGCACGGCGACAAAGAATCCGAAGCGTTCCTCTCGGAAATGGTTTCCGCCCAGCCGCTGCAAGGCGCGCGCAACATGAGCATGGAATCGCTCTACGAGTATGGCAGCCGCGCCGGCGTGTGGCGGATTCTGAAGCTGTTCAAGGAATTCGATATTCCATTGACCATCTTCGCCGTGGCCATGGCCGCCCAGCGTCACCCGGACGTGATCCGCGCCATGGTCGATGCCGGCCACGAGATCTGCAGCCACGGCTACCGCTGGATCGACTACCAGTACATGGACGAAGCGCAGGAACGCGAGCACATGCTCGAAGCGATCCGCGTCCTCACCGAAATCACCGGTGAGCGCCCGCTGGGCTGGTACACCGGACGCACCGGCCCGAACACCCGTCGCCTGGTCATGGAAGAAGGTGGTTTCCTCTACGACTGCGACACCTACGACGACGACCTGCCCTACTGGGAACCGAACAACCCGACCGGCAAGCCGCACCTGGTGATCCCGTACACCCTGGACACCAACGACATGCGCTTCACCCAGGTCCAGGGTTTCAACAAGGGCGACGATTTCTTCGAATACCTCAAGGATGCGTTCGACGTGCTGTACGCCGAAGGCGCCGAAGCACCGAAGATGCTCTCGATCGGCCTGCACTGCCGCCTGATCGGCCGTCCGGCGCGTCTGGCTTCGCTCAAGCGCTTTATCGAATACGCTAAAAGTCATGAACAGGTGTGGTTCAGCCGGCGCGTCGACATCGCACGCCACTGGCACGAAACCCACCCGTACACAGGGGCTGCCAAATGAGCACCTTTCAAACCGTCAAACCGTCGACCCTCGGCCGCGACGAATTCGTCAAAGCCTTCGCCGACATCTACGAACATTCGCCATGGGTGGCCGAAAAGGCCTACGACCTGGGCCAGGATGCTTCGATCGACCAGATCGAAACCCTGCACCAGCGCATGAGCGACATCCTGTTGAGCGCTGATCACGAAAGCCAACTGGCCCTGATCAATGCTCACCCGGACCTGGCCGGCAAAGCTGCCGTCCAGGGCGAGTTGACCGAAGCCAGCACCCATGAACAGGCTGGCGCCGGTATTCACCAATGCTCGAGCGATGAGTTCCAACGCTTCACCGAGCTGAACGACGCTTACAAAGCCAAGTTCAAGTTTCCCTTCATCATGGCGGTAAAAGGCAGCAACCGGCATCAGATCCTCGCAGCGTTCGAAACGCGCATCCACAACCCGGTCGACACCGAGTTCAAATGCGCCCTGGCAGAGATCAACAAGATCGCCCTGTTCCGATTACTGACCCTATAGCAAGCCTGGCCCAAGCAGACTCAAGAACGCCGATACTGCTCAGGGCCTCGCAAGCATCCCAAGCCACTTATTTAAAGGCAGACAAGAAGAATGAAAGCTTACGCCGTACCTTTCGAGAAGTTCGTCAACCTGGCCGATGCCCGCCTGGGCACCAAAATCATCTCGGTCACCGATGACTGGTTCGCAGACGCCAACCGTCTGTTCCAACCGACCCCGGCCGTGTGGAAGGAGGGCGTGTTCGATGACAACGGCAAGTGGATGGACGGCTGGGAATCGCGCCGCAAGCGCTTCGAAGGCTTCGACAGCGCGGTGATCCGCCTGGGCGTACCGGGCTCGATCAAGGGCGTCGACATCGACACTTCATTCTTCACCGGCAACTTCCCGCCGTCGGCCTCCCTGGAAGCCTGCTACCTGGCTGAAGGCGAGCCGAACGAAAACACTCAGTGGGTTGAAGTGCTGTCGGCCGTCGAGCTGCAAGGCAACAGCCACCACTTCCACGAAATCAACAACGACCAGGCCTTCAGCCACCTGCGTTTCAACATCTACCCGGATGGTGGCGTGGCCCGTCTGCGCGTGTACGGCGTACCGTTTCGCGATTGGTCCGCTGTGGGCGACAACGAGCAAGTCGACCTGGCCGCTGCCCTCAACGGTGGCCGCGCTCTCGCCTGCTCCGACGAACACTTCGGCCGCATGAGCAACATCCTCAACCCGGGCCGTGGCATCAACATGGGCGACGGCTGGGAAACCGCACGTCGTCGCACGCCAGGCAATGACTGGGTGATCGTCGCGCTGGGCCACCCGGGCGAGATCGAAAAAATCGTCGTCGACACCCTGCACTTCAAAGGCAACTACCCGGACAGCTGCTCGATCCAGGGCGCGTTCGTCAAGGGCGGCACCGACAGCCAGATCGAAACCCAGTCGCTGTTCTGGCGCGAACTGCTGCCAAGCCAGAAGCTGGAAATGCACGCCGAACACACCTTCGCCGAGCAGATCAAGGCACTGGGCCCGATCACCCACATCCGCCTGAACGTGTTCCCGGATGGTGGTGTGAGCCGCCTGCGTTTGCTGGGCAAGGTCGCGAAGTAATGCTGAGCCTGTAGGAGCCGGCTTGCCGGCGAAGGCGTCTGTGAGGGCGCTTTCGCTGGCAAGCCAGCGCCTACAAAAAGCCGCATCAGAACCAACAACACAGAATTCGGATAGGAACAGCATGCGCACACTGACGATTGAACCGCTGACCAAAGAAGCCTTCGCCCCTTTCGGTGACGTGATCGAAACCGACGGCAGCGATCACTTCATGATCAACAACGGTTCGACCATGCGCTTCCATAAACTGGCCACGGTGGAAACCGCCAAGCCAGAGGACAACGCGATCATCAGCATTTTCCGCGCCGACGCGCAGGACATGCCACTGACCGTTTGCATGCTGGAGCGCCATCCGCTGGGCAGCCAGGCTTTCATTCCGCTGCTCGGCAACCCCTTTCTGATCGTGGTCGCGCCGGTTGGCGATGCACCTGTATCAGGCTTGGTCCGCGCCTTCGTCACCAACGGCAGGCAGGGCATCAATTACCATCGCGGCGTTTGGCACCACCCGGTGCTGACGATCGAAAAGCGGGATGACTTCCTGGTGGTTGATCGCAGTGGCACAGGCAATAACTGCGATGAGCATTTTTTCAAAGAGGATGAGCGTTTGGTCCTCGCCCCCCACCAATAAGAGAAGGTCTGATCACTCGACAACAGAGTGACAGGCGAGAGGTAAAGACTGTGGAAGCACATCTGTTGGAATGGCTGAACCTGAGCGTGCGCTGGGTTCACATGATTACTGGCGTGGCCTGGATCGGTGCGTCGTTCTATTTCGTCTGGCTGGAAAACAACCTCAATCGGGTCAACCCGAAAAGCGGTCTGGCCGGTGATTTGTGGGCAATCCACGGTGGCGGTATCTACCACCTGGAAAAATACAAACTGGCTCCACCGACCATGCCGGATAACCTGCACTGGTTCAAATGGGAAGCCTACTTCACCTGGATGTCGGGTATTGCGCTGCTGTGCGTGGTGTTCTATTCCAACCCGACGCTCTACCTGCTGGCTCCGGGCAGCACCCTGAGCGGCCCTGAAGGCGTGGCCATCGGTATCGGCTCGCTGTTCCTCGGCTGGTTCATCTACTCCTTCCTGTGCGACTCGGCCCTGGGCAAACGCCCTGCTCTGCTCGGCGGCATCCTGTTCGTCCTGATCATCGGTGCGGCCTACGGCTTCAGCAAAGTGTTCAGCGGGCGTGGTGCGTACCTGCATGTCGGCGCGATCATCGGCACCATCATGGTCGGCAACGTGTTCCGCATCATCATGCCGGCGCAACGCGCACTGGTCGCAGCGATCGCCGAGAACCGCACGCCGGACCCGGCGCTGCCGGCCAAAGGCCTGCTGCGCTCGCGCCACAACAACTACTTCACCTTGCCCGTGCTGTTCATCATGATCAGCAATCACTTCCCGAGCACCTACGGCAGCCAGTACAACTGGTTGATCCTGGCCGGGATCGCGGTACTGGCGGTGTTGGTGCGTCACTACTTCAACACCCGTCACGACAGCCACAAGTTTGCCTGGACCCTTCCAGTCGCAGCCGTCGGCATGATCAGCCTGGCTTACGTCACCGGCCCTGCGCCGATGAACAGCCCGGAAGTGGCCAAGGCCCCAGCAAAAATCGAATACCAGCCGCTGCCGGAAACAGCAGTGGGCGGTGGTTTGAAACCGGCTGACGCCAAACCCGCAGAAGCGCCTGCCGCCGCACCGGCGCAAGCGTCCAACGCAGGTCCTGGCTTTGACAAAGTGCACAGCGTGATTCAGGAACGTTGCGCGGTTTGCCACTCGGCCAAGCCCACCAGCCCGCTGTTCAGTGCAGCTCCTGCCGGTGTGATGTTCGACACCCCCGAGCAGATCCGCCAGAACGCTCCGCGGATCCAGGCGCAAGCCGTCACCAGCCAGATCATGCCACTGGGCAACATCACCCAGATGACCCAGCAGGAACGTGACCTGATCGGTGCCTGGATTGTTCAGGGAGCCCAGACCAATTAAGTAGCAAAAGCTTCGCTGGCAAGCCAGCTCCTACAGGGTTCACACGACCTGTAGGAGCCGGCTTGCCGGCGAATGGCCGCACCGCGGTCACCAGATGCACAAAATCACAAGAATAAAAAAGATCCGAGGTGTTGCATGTCCGAGCTATCCGAAGCGCGCATCCCCGACGCACCCGCCATTCAGCGTTTGCCCCTCTTGCAACTGATCCTGGTCGGTTTGCAACATGTTCTGCTGATGTACGGTGGTGCCATCGCGGTGCCGCTGATCATCGGACAGGCCGCTGGCCTGAGTCGTGAAGAAATCGCCTTTCTGATTAACGCCGACCTCCTCGTGGCCGGTATTGCCACCATCGTCCAGTCGCTCGGCATCGGCCCCATGGGCATTCGCATGCCGGTGATGATGGGCGCCAGTTTCGCCGCTGTCGGCAGCATGGTCGCCATGGCCGGCATGCCCGGCATCGGCTTGCAAGGGATCTTCGGTGCGACCATCGCCGCCGGATTCTTCGGCCTGCTCATCGCCCCGTTCATGTCCAAGGTCGTACGCTTCTTCCCACCGCTGGTGACCGGTACGGTCATCACCTCGATCGGTTTGTCGCTGTTCCCCGTGGCCGTCAACTGGGCCGGCGGCGGTGCCGGCGCCGCTCAATTCGGTTCGCCGATCTACCTGACCATCGCCGCACTGGTGCTGGGCACCATCTTGCTGGTGCACCGCTTCATGCGTGGTTTCTGGGTGAATATTTCCGTGTTGATCGGCATGTGCCTGGGCTACGTGCTCTGTGGCCTGCTGGGCATGGTCGACCTCAGTGGCATGGCGCAGGCGCCCTGGCTGCAATTCGTTACCCCGCTGCACTTCGGCATGCCGAAATTCGAACTCGCACCCATTCTCTCAATGTGCCTGGTGGTGGTGATCATTTTCGTCGAGTCCACCGGGATGTTTCTCGCACTGGGCAAGATCACCGGCCAGGAAGTCTGCCCACGAATGCTGCGTCGCGGCTTGCTGTGCGACGCCGGTGCTTCGTTCTTCGCCGGTTTCTTCAACACCTTCACCCACTCCTCGTTCGCCCAGAACATCGGCCTGGTGCAGATGACCGGCGTGCGTTGCCGTTCGGTGACCATCGTTGCCGGCGGTTTGTTGATCGTCCTGAGCCTGCTGCCCAAAGCGGCGTTCCTGGTCGCGTCGATTCCACCGGCCGTGCTCGGCGGCGCAGCGATTGCGATGTTCGGCATGGTCGCTGCCACCGGGATCAAGATCCTCCAGGAAGCCGACATCGGTGACCGTCGCAACCAGCTGCTGGTGGCGGTGAGCATCGGCATGGGCCTGATCCCGGTGGTACGCCCGGAGTTTTTCGCCCACCTGCCCGTGTGGATGAGCCCGATCACCCACAGCGGCATCGCCATGGCCACGCTCAGTGCGCTGACCTTGAACCTGTTGTTCAACATCCTGGGTGGCGCCGAACGCGCGGCCATCAACGATTGCCAGGCTCACACGCATTAAGTCAAGAACGTAAGAAACCTGTAGGAGCCGGCTTGCCGGCGAAGGCGACGTGTCAGACGACATGAATGTCGGACTTCCTGGCGATTTCGCTGGCAAGCCAGTTCCTACAGGGTTGGGTGGCCTGCGCCTGAAAATAAAAACAAGAGGGAGCAACAGATGATTCGGACACAAACCAACGTGTTGTTGAGTGGTGGCCTGCTGGCCGCGAGTCAAGCCATGGCCGGCGATCTACTGCTGTGGCAGACCAACAGCCTGAGCTACCTGTATGGCAAGAATTACGCAATCAACCCGGCGATCCAGCAGACGCTGACCTTCGAGCACGCCGACCGCTGGAAGTACGGCGACAACTTCCTGTTCGTCGACAGCACCTGGTACAACGGCGAGCAAGACCGCAACAAAGGGGCCCACGCCTACTACGGCGAGTTCAGCCCGCGTCTGTCTTTCGGCAAGATCCTCGACCGCCGCTTCGAATTCGGCCCGATCAAGGATGTTCTGCTCGCCATGACGTACGAGAACGGCGAAGACGACAGCAAGGCCTACCTGATCGGCCCAGGCTTGGACCTCGCCGTGCCGGGTTTCAACTACGTCACCCTGAACGTCTATCGCCGCGAGACCGAAGGCGCACGCCCGGGCGATGGCGTCTGGCAAATCACCCCGGGCTGGTCCTACACCCTTCCCTTGGGTAATTCCAACCTGTTGATCGACGGCTACATCGACTGGGTCGTCGATAACGACCAGAACTCACGCGGGACCTACCACGCCAACGTGCACCTCAACCCGCAGGTCAAATACGACCTGGGCAAAGCCATGGGCTGGCGCGAGAAGCAGGTCTACGTCGGTGCCGAATACAGCTACTGGAAAGACAAATACGGCGTTGAGGACAGTGCCCGTTTCAACACCGACGAAAACACCGCCAGCCTGCTGGTCAAGGTGCATTTCTGATGCTGCCCCGTAACCGTGCGCCAAACCTATCGTCGGTGCGCCGTTGCGGAGCACTTGAGACCTGGCCGAGGAGTCAGTATTCTCCGCGGCCGCCCGAATCCGGTTTAAAAAAAAGCCCGGATGTAAAACCTGACCAGCAGGCCAACTTATCCCGGCACTGGCAGGCTCCAAGGCACTCCAAAACCCCTCTCAATCGACCGCTCCTGAGCTGCCGAACGGGAGTTTTTTTGCTTTTAGAACGCCTTGGCTCAGCTCTTGCTATCAGCACCAAAGCTGACCGATTGGATGATTTTTTATCGCAACACAAACAGGCGCCGCACCAGAGCGCCGACCTTAAAAAAACAACGTGGAACCACCTCATTTTTGGGAGCAACCGAATGAAACGTACGTGCACTAGCCTGATGCTCGCGGGATCAATGCTGGCCGGTGGCCAAGCCATGGCCGACGATTTGCTGCAGTGGCAGAACAACAGCCTGACCTACCTCTACGGTAAAGACTTCAAGGTCAACCCGCACATTCAGCAGACCGTGACGTTCGAGCACGCCGATGCGTGGAAGTACGGCGATAACTTCTTCTTCGTCGACAAGATCTTCTATAACGGTGACAAGGACTTCAACAACGGTCCGAACACCTACTACGGCGAGTTCCAACCACGCATCTCCCTGGGCAAAGTGCTCGACCAGAAGATCGAATTCGGCCCGATCAAAGACGTGCTGCTGGCCATGACCTACGAGTTTGGCGAGGGTGACAGCGAGTCTTACCTGATCGGCCCGGGCTTCGACCTGGCCATCCCTGGTTTCGATTACTTCCAACTGAACTTCTACAACCGTCACACCGATGGCTCGCGTCCGGGCGACAACGTCTGGCAGGTCACTCCGGTCTGGTCCTACACCATCCCGGTCGGCGATTCGAGCGTGCTGATCGACGGTTACATGGACTGGGTCATGGACAACGACGTCAACAGCAAAGGCGAATATCACGCCAACCTGCACTTCAACCCACAAGTCAAATACGACCTGGGCAAGGCCATGAATTTTGGCGCCAAGCAGTTGTATGTCGGTATCGAGTACGACTACTGGTCGAACAAGTACGGGATCGACGATACCCAGGCGTTCACCACCAATCAGAACACCACGAGCTTGCTGGTGAAGTTCCACTTCTGATTTTGCTGCATGTGGCGTCCGCAAGGGCGCCATCGCGGGCAAGTCCGCGAAAGGTGGCACCACCGATTTCAAGCTGGAACGATCGCCTCGGCAATCCCCAGAAACCGGCACAACTCCCCCCGCTTGGCCAACGCATCCCGTCGCCCCAACTCAATCAACTCGCTGCAATACCCCGACTCGAACAGCAGGTAACTCAGCACCCCTGCCCCGCTGGTCTTGGTCGCACCCGGTCCGCGCAGAAACAGGCGCAGTGCCGCCGGCAATTCTTGTCGATGGCGGGCAGCGATTTCGTCGATTGGCTGGCTCGGTGAAATCACCAGCACGTCCACCGGTGCCACCCCCAAGGCGCGGGTCGGAGTGCCGTCGGGCATCAGGTGACTGAACTGGTTCAGGCGCTGCAACAACTCGATGTCGCTTTCCAGGCTGTCGATGAACGTGCTGTTGAGCATGTGTCCGCCGATCTGTGCCAGGGTCGGTTGCTGACCGGTGTAGCTGCGCTGCAACGGTTGTTGCGAATCGACGCCGCGGGGGTTGCCGCTGACGCCCACCACCAGCACCCGGCTGGCCCCCAGGTGCAGCGCCGGGCTGATGGGCGCTGACTGTCGCACCGCGCCATCGCCAAAATACTCTTCGCCGATTTTCACCGGGGCGAACAGCAGCGGAATCGCCGAACTGGCGAGCAGGTGTTCAACGCAAAGTTGGGTCGGAACGCCGATGCGTCGATGACGCAACCAGGCGTCGATCTTGCCGCCGCCCTGATAGAAGGTCACCGCTTGGCCGGACTCATAGCCGAACGCCGTGACCGCCACCGCACGCAATCGTTGCTGGGCGATGGCTTCGGCAACGCCGCTCATGTGCAACTTGTCGTTGAGCAAATCGCGCAGCGGCGAACTGTCGAGCAGTGCCACCGGCAGGTGCGCGCCCATGCCCAGCAAGCTGTGGCTGACAAAGCGGCTGGCCTGGCGGATAACGCCTGGCCAGTCGCTGCGCAGCACCAGATGGCTGCGAAAGCCCTGCCAGAAGGCTGTGAGGCGTTCGATGGCGCTGCGAAAGTCCATCGCGCCGCTGGCGAGGCTGACGGCGTTGATCGCGCCTGCCGAAGTGCCGACGATGACCGGAAAAGGATTGCTCGCCCCCGGTGGCAGCAATTGGGCAATCGCCGCCAGCACCCCGACCTGGTACGCCGCCCGAGCCCCGCCGCCTGAAAGAATCAAGCCTGTAACCGGTTCAGCAGGACTCATCGCAACGCTCCAGGGTGCTAAAGGGATCGTTCACTCAACGACGTTTGGCGTACAACTTAGCCTCGCCCGGTGGACGACTCTTGAAGCGGCGGTGGGCCCACAAGTATTGCTCGGGATACTCGCGCAACACGCTTTCGATCCACTGGTTGATCCGAAGGCAATCGGCTTCTTCGGTTTCACCGGGGAAACCTTCGAGCGGCGCATGGATCACCAGGCGATAACCGCTGCCGTCCGCCAGGCGCTCCTGGGTGAACGGCACCACCAACGCCTTGCCCAAGCGGGCAAACTTGCTGGTCGCCGTCACAGTCGCGGCTTGAATGCCGAACAAGGGCACGAAGATGCTTTGCTTGGCGCCGTAGTCCTGATCCGGTGCGTACCAGATCGCCCGGCCCGAACGCAGCAATTTGAGCATGCCGCGTACGTCTTCGCGTTCCACCGCCAGTGAATCGAGGTTGTGCCGCTCGCGGCCCTGACGCTGGATGTAGTCGAACAATGGATTCTTGTGCTCGCGGTACATGCCGTCGATGGTGTGCTTCTGGCCGAGCAGCGCCGCGCCGATTTCCAGCGTGGTGAAGTGCAGCGCCATCAGGATCACGCCCTTGCCTTCGCGCTGGGCCTTTTGCAAATACTCAAGCCCTTCGATGTGCGCCAGGCTCGCCAGGCGTTTGCGCGACCACCACCAGCTCATCGCCATTTCGAAGAAGGCGATGCCGGTGGAGGCGAAATTCTCCTTGAGCAGGCGCTTGCGTTCGGCTGCGGTTTTTTCCGGGAAACACAGTTCCAGATTGCGCTTGGCGATGCGCCGTCGGTCGCCCGCCACGCGATACATCATCGCGCCCAACACGCGACCGATCCACAGCAAAGCCGGATACGGCAACTGGACGATCAGCCACAACAGCCCCAAGCCACACCACAGCGGCCAGAAACGTGGAGAAAGAAAAGCTTTTCGAAAACGCGGGCGGTCCATTAATGCTTCCGGAATGACAATGGCCGCGCATTCTACATCGTTCGACCCGGCTTGCGGCCTGCGGGCGTTCTCGTTATAAGTCTCGGCACTTTTAGTGACAAGTCGTTGTATGCCGACCATGAGCCAAACCGAACCGCTAGACCAAGATCCCGTGTTCCAGTTGAAGGGCAGCATGCTGGCCATTACGGTGCTGGAACTGGCCCGTAATGACCTCGAAAGCCTTGATCGGCAACTGGCCGCCAAGGTCGCCCAGGCGCCCAACTTCTTCAGCAACGCGCCGCTGGTACTGGCCCTGGACAAACTCCCGGCCAACGAAGGCGCCGTCGATCTGCCCGGCCTGATGCGCGTGTGCCGCCAGCACGGCCTGCGCACCCTGGCGATTCGCGCCAGCCGTATCGAAGACATCGCCGCCGCCATCGCCGTCGACCTGCCGGTGCTGCCGCCGTCCGGTGCTCGGGAACGTCCGCTGGACCTGACCGAGGGCGAACCGAAGAAAAAACCGGAAAAACCACCCGAGCCGTCCATCAAGCCGACCAAAATCATCACCTCGCCAGTGCGTGGTGGCCAGCAGATCTATGCCCAAGGCAGCGACCTGGTGGTGATCTCCTCGGTCAGCCCGGGGGCGGAACTTCTCGCCGATGGCAACATCCATGTATACGGCCCGATGCGCGGTCGAGTGCTCGCCGGCGTCAAGGGCGACACCAAGGCGCGGATTTTCTGCCAGCAAATGAGCGCTGAACTGATTTCCATCGCCGGGCATTACAAGGTTTCCGAAGATCTGCGCCGCGACCCTTTGTGGGGTTCGGGCGTGCAGGTCAGCCTGTCAGGCGACGTGTTGAACATCATTCGGCTTTAACGGATACTGCCGCATTTTCCAAGCATCTCTAAAACGTAGCGAAAACGGCTCAAACGAAGTAGGAAAAAGGCCCAAGGCAGTGTTTACCGGGGGTAAGCGCCGCCAAAAACCGAATTCCAGCCAAGGCTGTCCGACTGCAGTAGTTTTCAAGAGATGTTTTTCAGGGGCTAAAAAGTCCTTCTTCCTTAGGGGTGAAACACCTTGGCCAAGATTCTCGTGGTTACATCCGGCAAGGGTGGTGTGGGTAAGACCACCACCAGCGCCGCTATCGGTACCGGCCTCGCTCTGCGTGGCCACAAGACAGTTATCGTCGACTTCGACGTGGGCTTGCGTAACCTTGACCTGATCATGGGTTGCGAGCGCCGCGTGGTGTATGACTTCGTCAACGTGGTCAACGGCGAAGCCAACCTGCAACAGGCCCTGATCAAAGACAAGCGCCTGGAAAACCTCTACGTGCTGGCCGCCAGCCAGACCCGCGACAAAGACGCGCTGACCGTCGAAGGCGTGGAAAAAGTCCTGATGGAGCTCAAGGAACAATTTGAGTTCGTGGTCTGCGACTCCCCGGCGGGCATCGAGAAAGGCGCCCACCTGGCCATGTACTTCGCTGATGAAGCGATCGTCGTGACCAACCCGGAAGTGTCTTCGGTACGAGATTCGGACCGCATGCTCGGCCTGTTGGCCAGCAAGTCGCGTCGCGCCGAACGGGGCGAAGACCCGATCAAGGAACACCTGCTGATTACCCGTTACCACCCGGAGCGTGTGAGCAAAGGCGAAATGCTCGGCGTAGAAGACGTCAAGGAAATCCTCTCGGTAGCGCTGCTCGGCGTGATCCCTGAATCCCAGGCGGTGCTCAAGGCATCCAACCAGGGCGTTCCGGTGATTCTCGACGACCAGAGCGATGCCGGCCAGGCCTACAGCGACACCGTAGACCGCCTGCTGGGCAAGACCGTGGATCATCGTTTCCTCGATGTACAGAAGAAGGGATTCTTCGAGCGCCTGTTTGGAGGCAATTAAGCAATGAACCTTTTTGACTTCTTTCGTGCCAACAAAAAGCAAAGCACCGCGTCGGTAGCGAAAGAGCGTCTACAGATCATCGTGGCGCACGAACGCGGCCAACGCAGCACCCCGGACTACCTGCCGGCCTTGCAGAAGGAACTGGTCGAGGTGATCCGCAAGTACGTCAACATCGGGTCCGATGACGTGCATGTCGCACTGGAAAGCCAGGGCAGCTGCTCGATTCTGGAACTCAATATCACCCTGCCAGATCGCTGAGTCGATCCGTCAGGAGCCACGGCGGCTCGATGACTTGGGCACCCTTTCTGTAGGAGCTGGCTTGCCAGCGAATGCATCAACGCGTTGTGACAATTACAACGCGTTGCCTGTATCGCCGGCAAGCCAGCTCCTACAAAAAAAGGGCGTCCAAGCCATCGAGCCGCCGTTGGCGTTTGTTACGAGGCTGTTTTAATGCCGTTGTCCAATATCCACATCATCCATCAGGATGCCGCCGTACTGGTGGTGAACAAGCCGACCCTGTTGCTCTCCGTCCCTGGCCGGGCCGACGACAACAAGGACTGCCTGATCACCCGCCTGCAGGAAAACGGCTACCCGGAAGCGCGAATCGTCCACCGCCTGGACTGGGAAACGTCCGGTATCATCCTGCTGGCCCGCGACCCGGATACCCATCGCGAACTGTCTCGGCAATTTCACGACCGCGAAACCGAAAAGGCCTACACAGCCCTGTGCTGGGGCCAGCCGGAACTGGACAGTGGCAGCATCGACCTGCCCTTGCGCTACGATCCGCCGACCAAGCCTCGGCATGTGGTCGACCATGAATTCGGCAAACACGCGCTGACTTTCTGGAAAGTGCTGGAGCGTTGCGGTGACTGGTGCCGTGTCGAGCTGACACCGATCACCGGCCGCTCCCATCAGTTGCGCGTGCACATGCTCTCGATCGGTCATCCGCTGCTGGGTGACGGGCTCTACGCCCATGAACAGGCTTTGGCGGCTTGGCCTCGCCTGTGCCTGCACGCGAGCATGCTCAGCTTCACTCACCCGCAAAGTGGCGAGCGCTTGCGTTTCGAATGCCCCGCGCCGTTCTGAGCGTAAACACGCAAAACCTGTGGGAGCTGGCTTGCCAGCGATGAGGCCCGCACATCCAGCATTGATGCTGTCTGACGCGCCGCAATCGCGGGCAAGCCCGCCCCCACAGGGATCTCCTACAGATTCAATATCGCAGCCTGCCCCCAACATCAGTCCACAGCCAATTCCACAGCCAATACGTTAAACTGGCGCCATTGCTGTCTGGAGCTAACACATGCGCGAAGAGTTGAACCAAGGCCTGATCGACTTCCTCAAGGCCTCCCCTACCCCGTTCCATGCCACCGCCAGCCTCGTTCAACGCCTGGAAGCGGCGGGCTACCAGCGTCTCGACGAGCGCGAGCCGTGGAATACCGAAGCCAACGGTCGCTATTACGTCACCCGCAACGACTCCTCGATTGTCGCGATCAAGATGGGCCGTCACTCTGCGTTGCACGGCGGTATTCGCCTGGTCGGCGCTCACACTGACAGCCCGTGCCTGCGGGTCAAGCCGCAACCTGAGCTGCAACGCCAGGGTTTCTGGCAACTGGGTGTCGAAGTCTATGGCGGCGCGCTGCTGGCGCCGTGGTTCGACCGTGACCTGTCCCTGGCGGGCCGCGTGACCTTCCGTCGTGATGGCAAGGTCGAGAGCCAATTGATCGACTTCAAGACCCCGATCGCGATCATCCCGAACCTGGCCATTCACCTCAACCGCGAAGCCAACATGGGGTGGGCGATCAATGCCCAGACCGAGCTGCCACCGATCCTCGCACAATTTGCCGGTGACGAGCGCGTCGACTTCCGCGCGGTGCTCACCGATCAACTCGCCCGCGAACACGGTTTGAATGCCGACGTAGTGCTCGACTATGAGTTGAGTTTCTACGACACCCAAAGCGCGGCGGTCATTGGCCTGCACGGCGACTTCATCGCCGGCGCACGCCTGGACAACCTGCTGTCGTGCTACGCCGGCCTGCAAGCGCTGTTGACGTCCGACACCGACGAAACCTGCGTCCTGGTTTGCAACGACCACGAAGAAGTTGGCTCCTGTTCGGCCTGCGGTGCCGACGGCCCGATGCTGGAGCAAACCCTGCGTCGCTTGTTGCCTGAAGGTGATGAGTTCGTACGCACCATTCAGAAATCCCTGCTGGTCTCAGCGGACAACGCCCACGGCGTGCACCCCAACTACGCCGACAAGCACGACGCCAACCATGGCCCGAAACTCAACGCCGGTCCGGTGATCAAGGTCAACAGCAACCAGCGCTACGCCACCAACAGCGAAACCGCCGGGTTCTTCCGTCACCTGTGCATGGCCGAAGAAGTGCCAGTGCAAAGCTTCGTCGTGCGCAGCGACATGGGTTGTGGTTCGACCATCGGCCCGATCACCGCCAGCCACCTGGGCGTGCGCACCGTAGACATCGGCCTGCCGACGTTCGCCATGCACTCGATCCGCGAACTGTGCGGCAGTCATGACCTGGCTCATCTGGTCAAGGTACTGAACGCGTTCTACGCCTGCCGCGAGTTGCCGTAAGCTGGCGCAACAAAAACCTTGTGGCAAGAAAGCTTGCTCCCGTTCGACTGCGCAGCAGTCGCCAATCCCGTGCGTGCGGTCCTCTCGAATGATCGCCTTGGTTGGTTTTGGGGCTGCTGTGCAGCCCAGTGGGGGCAAGCTCCTTCGCCACAAAAAATTGCGCTACAAGTGACTCATTTCTGATACACATCACCTCGTCCCCTGCCAAAGCCACCTAAACTTTAAATACCCTTTCGACAAGGCTGTCTCCATGATCTCGATGTCCACGTTTCACGCCATGCTCATCCCGATTCTTGCCGGGATGCTCCTGCTGGCCGTCGGCTTCAACTTTCGTGATAAAAATGCCGGCGTGTTCGCCATGTGGATTGGCATGCTGACCATCCTCGCGACCGTGGTGATCAAGATCCTCGCCAAACTCAACGAATAATTCATCGCCCTGGCTCGCATTGATTTTGACGGGCTCGTACACTCGGTCGATCCGCTCCCTGCGAGGTTGACCGCCTAGTGTTCGCTCGTCTATTTGCCCTCCCGTGTTTTCTCCTTGTTTGCCTGATGACGCTGCTACCTGTGGCGTCTGCCCAGGCCGTCGGCCTGCCGAGCCTGCTCAACAGCCAGGCCAAGGCCCAGCCCGAAGCACAAGAACCGCTGGCGCAATCGCTCGACGAAGTGATCAAGTCACTGGAAAACGACCAGCAACGCGCCAAGCTACTGGCCGATCTGAAGAAGCTCCGTGACACCACCAAAAAGGCTCAGCCCGCGGCCGAAGAAGGCGTACTCGGTCTGATTGGCGGCACCCTGGCCAATATCGAGAAGAAATTTTCCGGCGACGACAGCCCGCTCACGCGCTGGTCCAGTGAATTCGACCAGGCCCAGGAAGAACTGGTGGCGCTGGCATTGCCGGCCAACGAATGGATTCCCATGCTGTTCGCATTTGCCATGATCCTGCTGGTCTGGAGCCTGCTGGCGGCCGCCCTGATCTGGATCAGCCACCGCGTGCGGATGCGTTTCAGCCTGACCGAAGAACTGCCACAGCATCCCAAGGCGCTCGACATGCTGCGCTTTGCCTTGCGCAAACTCGGGCCGTGGCTGATCGCCCTGGTGATCACCGTCTACATGAGCTACGCCCTGCCGTCGTCCTTGGGCAAAAGCCTGGCGATGGTGCTGGCCTATGCGCTGGTGGTCGGTACGTGCTTTTCTGCCATCTGCGTGATTGCTTTTTCCCTGCTCGACGGCCCGCACCGCCACCGCGCCTTGTACATCCTGCGGCACCAGGCGTTTCGGCCACTGTGGTTGATCGGCAGCTTCGCCGCGTTTGGTGAAGCCCTGAGCGATCCGCAACTGGTCGATAGCCTCGGCAGCCATCTTGCCCATACCGCCGCGACCGTTGCCAATGTTCTCGCAGCGCTCTCCACCGGCCGGTTCATCCTGCGTTTTCGCCGACCAATCGCCCACCTGATCCGCAACCAACCGCTGTCCCGACGTCTGACCCGTCGTGCGCTTAACGACACCCTCTCGATTCTCGGCACCTTCTGGTACGCACCGGCGCTGGTGCTGGTGGGCATTTCCCTGTTCGCAACGTTCATTTCCGCTGGCGATACCAGCACCGCCCTGCGCCAGTCGCTGATCTGCACAGTTCTGCTGGTGCTGTGTATGGTCATCAACGGCCTGCTCCGCCGCCACGCGCTCAAACCCCAGCGTGGTATCCGACGCTACGCGGTGTATTCGGAACGGCTGAAAAACTTCCTCTACACGATCGTGCACCTGCTGGTGTGGCTGGCTTTTATCGAGCTTGGCCTGCGGGTCTGGGGCATGTCGTTGATTCGTTTTACCGAAGGCGACGGCCATGACGTCAGCGTCAAACTGTTCAGCCTCGTCGGCACGCTGCTGTTTGCCTGGCTGGTCTGGATTCTCAGCGATACCGCCGTGCACCACGCCCTGACCCGCTCGCGCAAAGGCCTGGCCAATGCCCGTGCACAGACGATGATGCCGCTGATCCGCAACGTGCTGTTCGTGGCGATTTTCATCGTCGCGCTGATCGTTGCCCTGGCCAACATGGGCATGAACGTCACGCCACTGCTGGCCGGTGCCGGTGTGATCGGCCTGGCCATCGGTTTTGGCGCGCAATCGCTGGTCGCCGACCTGATTACCGGCCTGTTCATCATCATCGAAGACTCCCTGGCCATCGACGACTACGTGGATGTAGGCGGACACCTCGGCACGGTCGAAGGCCTGACCATCCGCACCGTACGTCTGCGGGACATCGACGGCATCGTCCACACCATCCCGTTCAGCGAAATCAAAAGCATCAAGAACTACTCGCGGGAATTCGGCTACGCGATCTTCCGGGTCGCGGTGCCCGCCAGCATGGACATCGACAACGCTATCAAACTGATGCGCGAGGTCGGCCAAAAAATGCGCACCGACCCTCTGCAGCGGCGCAATATCTGGTCGCCGCTGGAGTTTCAAGGCGTGGAAAGTTTTGAGTCGGGCAATGCGATCCTGCGCGCCCGGTTCAAGACCGCACCGATTAAACAGTGGGAGGTTTCGCGGGCGTTCAACCTGTCACTCAAGCGACACATGGATGAAGCCGGACTGGATCTGGCGACACCCAGAATGAGCATCCAGGTAATCACCGCCGGCGGTGGCCCTCAAGACGAATAACCCCTGTAGGAGCTGGCTTGCCAGCGAAGGCGGCCGAACAACCAGCGAAGTGTTGAATCTCAGGGCCTCTTCGACATCAGACAACGTCTACCCCGACATGAATCGCATCATGCCGCCAGAACTCCAGGTCACAGTCGATCAACCGTTCGTTGTGGTCATAGTTAACCCGGGCAATCTGCAGTCCCGGGCTGCCCACTGACACTTTCAACGCCGCGGCCGCCTCGACCGATAACGCCGTCGGCACAATCTCGAAGCGCACCCGCCCGTAGTGCAAATCGTAATGCCGTGCATAAAGCTCGGTGATCGACTGATTCAAATCGAAGTCGAGAATCCCTGGAAAGTATTGCGGGTTGAGATAGTGCTCCACATACAGCACCAGTCGCCCGTCGATCCGCCGTGAGCGGCAGATCTGGATCACGCTGGACAACGCCGGCAATTGCAACCACGCACACACCGCCGCCGAGGCCGGCTGCAATCGCGCCGAAATCACCTCAGTGGATGGCACCCGTCCCTGGGCGCTGACCATCGCGTGAAAGTGGCTGCGCTGCATGAGGTTGTACGCCAGTCGCGGCGGCGAGACGAACCAGCCGCGACGCTCCTCGCGATAAATCTGCCCCTGTGACTCCAATTGCAACAGCGCCTCGCGCAAGGTGATCCGCGTGGTGCCGAACAATTCACTGAGCTTGCGCTCCGACGGCAACTTGCTACCGGGTGCTAACAGACCGTGGTCAATCTGCTCCTGGAGCACCTGGCCAATGGCTGTCACCGCTTTGGTTGCCTCTTCGCGCATCAACTTTTCCTGTCTGGACTAGACCAGCACCCTTTAAGTGCAAAACCGCAGCTCATACGGGTTCATTCAATAGCCTGCAAGCGTAGGCAGCGCAGATGACCAACATGTGACAAAGCTGCCGAACGGTCACCACGCCGTGCTTGTAAAAACCTGCAATTCACCGGCCAAACTCCTTGCCTGCCGGGGTCTTGACCATGGTCTACGCTTAGCAGGCCAGTCGCGATACCGCTGAACAAAAAGCCATCTCGGGCGACGAACGACATCAAAGTGTCATCCAGCCTCCTTAAATTGGCTCAGGTATTGCTGACCTAGACCAACACACACCGCAATCGCAGCGTTGAACACGACCCAAGGAGCTTCGGCATGAAAAAGCTTTTCCTGGCATCACTGTTAGGCTCGACCATCGCACTGTGCACCGCCGCCATGGCGGCCGACACCGATTTGAAAACACTGGAAGCCGCCGCCAAAGCGGAAGGCGCCATCAACAGCGTCGGCATGCCTGATGACTGGGCCAACTGGTCAGGCACTTGGAAAGACCTGACTGATAAGTACGGCCTCCAGCACATCGACACCGACATGAGTTCGGCCCAGGAAATCGCCAAGTTCGCCGCCGAAAAAGACAACGCCACCGCCGACATCGGCGACGTGGGCGCGGCCTTCGGCCCGATTGCAGTCAAGCAAGGCGTGGTCCAGCCGTACAAGCCATCCACCTGGGATCAGGTCCCGTCCTGGGCCAAGGACACAGACGGCAACTGGGCACTGGCCTACACCGGCACCATCGCGTTCATCGTCAACAAGAAGTTGCTGCACGATTCCGAAATACCTACCAAGTGGGCCGACTTGAAAACCGGTAAATACAAGGTGTCCATCGGTGATGTGAGCACCGCAGCCCAGGCGGCGAATGGCGTACTGTCTGCTGCCATGGCCAATGGCGGTAACGAGAAAAACATTGAGCCGGCCCTGGAGCTGTTTGCTGACCTCGCCAAGCAGGGTCGCTTGTCGATGAGCAACACGACGATTGCCACTATGGAAAAAGGTGAAATTGAAATAGGCGTGGTCTGGGACTTCAACGGCTTGAGCTACAAGGCCAAGATGGCCAACCCGGATGACTACGTGGTGCTGATCCCGTCAGACGGTGCAGTCATTTCCGGCTACACCACCATCATCAACAAGTATGCAAAAAACCCGAATGCCGCCAAGCTCACTCGCGAATACATCTTTAGCGATGAGGGGCAGATCAACCTGGCCAAAGGCAACGCGCGCCCGATCCGTGCCGAGCACATCACCTTGCCAGAAGACGTGAAGGCCAAGTTGCTGCCTAACGAGCAGTACAAAAACGTAACGCCGATCAAAGACGCCGACGCATGGGAAAAGACCTCCAAGGCTCTTCCTCAGAAGTGGAACGAAGAAGTCATCGTCAATATGCAGCAATGATGCAGCCCAACCTCTATTGATGGGCAATTGAAAATCCAGGTGGGCGCGAGCTTGCTCGCGATAGCGGAGTGTCATTCAGCCTCTGTGTTGAAAAGTAAGCTGCCATCGCGAGCAGGCTCACGCCTACAAGGGATTGAGTTGATTTGGAGTTACACGGAGTTTTGCCCCTATGAAGCACAACGTCATCCTTGTCGTGCTCGACGGCCTCAACGACGAGGTCGCCCGTCACGCCATGGGGCACCTGCAGGCTTATGTCGGCGCCGGACGCGCAGCGCTCTACACGCTGGAATGCGAACTGCCCGCCCTGTCCCGACCGCTTTACGAATGTATCCTGACCGGCGTGCCGCCAATCGACAGTGGCATCGTCCACAACAACGTTTCGCGCCTGTCCAACCAGCGCAGCATCTATCACTACGCCACCGAGGCTAGCCTGACGACCGCAGCGGCGGCTTATCACTGGGTCAGCGAGCTGTACAACCGCTCGCCCTTCGTCGCGGCCCGGGACCGCCACACCAATGACCCGCAACTGCCGATCCAGCATGGGCATTTCTACTGGAACGATCACTACCCGGATTCGCACCTGTTCGCCGACGCCGAAAGCCTGCGCTTGCGCCACGCGCCGAACTTCCTGCTGATCCACCCGATGAACATCGACGACGCCGGGCACAAGCACGGCCTCGACACTCCGCAGTACCGCAACAGCGCCCGCTCGGCCGACATTATCCTCGCCGATTACTTGCAAGGCTGGCTCGATGCCGGCTACCAGGTGCTGGTGACCGCCGACCACGGCATGAACAACGACCGTTCTCACAACGGCTTGCTGCCGGAAGAACGCGAAGTGCCACTGTTTGTCCTCGGTGATGCGTTCAGCTTCAACGCCAACGCAACTCCGAAACAGACTGAAATCTGCGGCACCGTCTGCGAACTGCTCGGCGTACCTCACGACAAACCGGTTTGCCGGGAGCTGTTGAAGTGAATGCCATGACCCGCAGTAAATGGCTGGCAGCCTTGTGCCTGTTACCATTCGCGTTGTTCTTTATCGTCTTCGAAATCGCCCCGCTGACCTGGGTGATGATCAACAGCCTGCAGTCGGAAGAATTCGGCTGGGGCCTGGCCAACTTCAGCAAGATTTTCAGCTCGAAGTTCTACCTGCAAGCGATCCAACTCAGCCTTGAGATCAGTTTCTGGTCCAGCGTTTTCGGCATCGTCATCGCCGTGCTCGGTGCGTATTCCCTGCGCCGGGTCGACTCGAAACTGCGCAACTTCGTCAACGCGTTCGCCAACATGACCAGCAACTTTGCCGGTGTGCCCCTGGCCTTCGCGTTCATCATCCTGCTCGGCTTCAACGGCAGTTTTACCTTGATGCTCAAGCAGGCCGGGATCATTCAGGATTTCAACCTGTACTCGAAAACCGGGTTGATCATTCTCTACACCTATTTCCAGATTCCCCTCGGCGTGTTGCTGCTCTACCCGGCGTTCGATGCCCTGCGTGAAGACTGGCGCGAGTCGGCCGAGTTGCTCGGTGCAAATGGCTGGCAATTCTGGCGGCATATCGGTTTGCCGGTGCTAACGCCTGCGCTCTTGGGCACTTTCGTGATCCTGCTGGCCAACGCCCTCGGCGCCTACGCCACGGTCTACGCGTTGACCACCGGTAACTTCAACGTATTGCCGATCCGGATTGCCGGACTGGTCTCGGGTGACATTTCCCTGGACCCGAACCTGGCCAGTGCCCTGGCCGTGGTGCTGGTGGCCTTGATGACCCTGGTGACCATCGTGCACCAGTTGCTGTTGAAGAGGAGCTACCATGTCTCGCGCTGAACTGGGGCCTGCCGGTGTCTATCACCGCGCGGTGGTGTACCTGCTGTTTGCCATCCTGTTGTTGCCGCTGCTCGGCACGCTGATCTACTCGATCGCCAGCAGTTGGTCGGCGACCATCCTGCCCAGCGGCTTCACCCTCAAATGGTACATCCAGCTGTGGAGCGATCCACGCTTCCTGCATGCATTCGGGCAATCGTTGCTGGTCTGCGTCGGCTCACTGGTGCTGTCGGTGGTGCTGATTTTGCCGCTGCTGTTCGTGGTGCATTACCACTTTCCTAAACTCGATGCGCTGATGAACATCCTGATCCTGCTGCCCTTCGCCGTGCCGCCGGTGGTGTCGTCGGTGGGGCTGTTGCAACTCTACGGCTCGGGGCCGTTGGCGATGGTTGGCACGCCGTGGATCCTGATCGGTTGCTACTTCACCGTGGCGCTGCCGTTCATGTACCGTGCGATCACCAACAACCTGCAAGCGATCAACCTGCGCGACCTGATGGACGCCGCCCAGTTGCTCGGCGCCAGCACCTTTCAAGCCGCACTCCTGGTAGTGCTGCCGAACCTGCGCAAGGGCCTGATGGTGGCGCTGCTGCTGTCGTTCTCGTTCCTGTTCGGTGAGTTCGTGTTCGCCAACATCCTCGTCGGTACCCGCTACGAGACCCTGCAGGTCTACCTCAACAACATGCGCAACAGCAGCGGTCATTTCACCAGTGCGCTGGTGATTTCCTACTTCTTCTTTGTGCTGGTCCTGACTTGGGCTGCCAATATCTTGAACAAGGACAAAAGCCAATGAGCTTCGTCAGCGTCCAGCATCTGCAAAAGAATTACGCGGGCACCACCGTGTTCAGCGACATCAACTGCGAGATCCAGAAGGGCGAATTCGTCACCTTGCTCGGCCCCTCCGGTTGCGGCAAATCCACCCTGCTGCGCTGCATCGCCGGCCTGACCTCGGTAGATGGCGGCAAGATCCTGCTCGATGGTGTGGATATTGTGCCGTTGAGTCCGCAGAAACGCAGGATCGGCATGGTGTTCCAGAGCTACGCCCTGTTCCCCAACATGAACGTCGAGCAAAATGTCGCCTTTGGCTTGCGCATGCAAAAGGTCAATGCCGATGACAGCCAAAAGCGTGTTGCCGAAGTGCTGAAACTGGTGGAGCTGCAAGACTTCGCCTCGCGCTATCCGCATCAGTTGTCCGGTGGCCAATGCCAACGCGTTGCCCTCGCCCGTTCGTTGGTGACTCGACCGCGCCTGTTGCTGCTCGACGAACCGCTGTCGGCCCTCGATGCGCGGATTCGCAAGCACCTGCGCGAACAGATCCGTCAGATCCAGCGCGAACTGGGCCTGACGACGATTTTCGTCACACACGATCAGGAAGAAGCCCTGACCATGTCTGACCGGATTTTCCTGATGAATCAGGGAAAAATCGTACAAAGCGGTGATGCCGAAACTCTCTACACCGCGCCGGTGGATGTGTTCGCCGCCGGGTTCATCGGCAACTACAACCTGCTGGACGCCGACAGCGCTACGAAGCTGTTGCAACGCCCGATCAGCAAGCGTATCGCCATTCGCCCGGAAGCCATCGAGCTGAGCCTTAATGGCGAACTGGACGCGCAAGTGCGCAGCCACAGCCTGCTGGGCAACGTGATTCGCTACCGGGTCGAAGCCCGGGGCGTGGAATTGGTGGTGGATGTGCTGAACCGCTCGGCGGCCGATCTGCATCCCGATGGTCAACGCCTGGCGCTTTCCATCGATCCGACGGCCCTGTGTGAGGTAGCCTGATGCCTTTGCTTATGCACAAGAGAGAACTGCACTGATGGCTCTGGCAATTTTTGATCTGGACGAAACCCTGATCCACGGCGACTGCGCCTCACTGTGGAGCGAGCAAATGGTCCGCCTCGGCTGGGTCGACGGCGAATCCTTCCTGCGTCGCGACAGGGAATTGATGGATGCTTATGGCAGAGGTCACCTGGCGATGGAGGACTACATGGCCTTCAGCCTCGAGCCGTTGATCGGCCGCACGTCCCAAGAAGTCGACCATCTGGTCGGCCCCTGGGTGGAGGACTACATCGAACCGATCATATTCAGTGAAGCGACCAAGACCATTGCGGCGCACCGCAAGGCCGGCGACCGAATCCTGGTGATTTCAGCGTCGGGCGTCCACCTGGTCGGCCCGATCGCCGAACGCCTGGGGATCGACGAGTTCCTGGGCATCGAACTGGAAGTGGCCCATGGCGCCTATACCGGCCACACCGTCGGCACCCTGACCTACCGCGAAGGCAAGATCGCACGCCTGCTGGAATGGCTGGACGAACAGGAAGAAAACCTCGAAGGCGCGAGCTTCTATTCGGACTCACGCAATGACCTGCCACTGTTGCTGAAGGTGGACTTCCCGCATGTGGTCAACCCGGATCCGGTACTGCGCGAGCACGCCGAAAAAGCCGGCTGGCCGATCCACACCTGGAAATAACCGGCTTTTGTAGGAGCTGGCTTGCCAGCGAACGGGACGATACGGTGCTCATGTCATACCGCGTTATCGTTCTTCGCTGGCAAGCCAGCCCCTGCAGGGATCAAGCCAGGCTTTGGTCAATCACCAACACCACCTTCCCCGCCACGGTATTGCTCGCCAGCTCAGCAAACGCTGCCTCGGCATCCTTTATCAAGAATGTTTTGGCCAACTGCGGGCTCAACCGACCTTCGGCAAACAACGGCCACACATGCTGGCTCAGGTCGCTGAACAGATCGGCCTTGAACTGATCGTCACGGCTGCGCAACGTCGAGCCCAATAACTGCACACGCTTGGCCAGCACTTGGGCCAGGTCCAGCTTGGCTTCGCGGCCGCCCATCAAACCGATCAGCACCCAACGGCCATCCTGCGCCAGCAGCTTGAGGTTTAACGCCGCGTAATTGCCGCCCACCGGATCGAGGATCACGTCGAACGGACCCAGATCGCGCAGGCTCTCCAGATCGTCACTGCGCACCACGCCACCCTGGGCGCCCAACGCTTCGCAGTACGCCAGTCGCTCGGTGGAGCCGACACTGACCCAGCACGGATTGCCGAACGCCTTGCACAACTGAATGGCCGCTGAACCAATTCCACTTGCCCCGGCGTGCAGAAGAACTTTCTGACCCGGTTTGAGCGCAGCCAGTTGAAACAAATTCAGCCAGACTGTTGCATAAACTTCGGGTAATGCCGCCGCTTCGACCAGCGACACGCCGTCGGGAACCGGCAGCACATGCCGCCCGTCGACAACCACCTCTTCGGCCATCCCGCCCCCAGCCAGCAAGGCGCAAACCCGATCGCCCACCTGCCAGGAGGACCCTGCACCCACCTCGCTGATCACCCCCGAGCACTCTAGACCGAGCACTTGGCTGGCCCCTGGTGGAGGCGGATACAATCCTGCTTTTTGCAATAAATCAGCCCGATTTAGACCCGCTGCCGCCACCCGGATACGAACTTGTCCTACATCGCATGTAGGACTCGGCTCATCAACCCACACCACTTGACCGTCAACGCCTTGCAATGCTTTCACAGTGCCTCCATAGTGAGTCTGGACTGAGCCCGAAGCTATAGCGCCGGGCTTTTTGCATTATGCGACCGGCTCCCAAAGATCCGGCGACTTCAAAGACGGCCTAATATGCGTTATCAATTGTCCCCGCGTCGAATCAGCATGAAGCATCTGTTCCCCAGCACTGCCCTCGCCTTATTCATCGGGATCGGCTTGCTGCCCATGTCGAGCAATACATTCGCAGCCAACAGCTGGGACAAGCTTCAACCCGATCGTGACGAAGTGATCGCCAGCCTGAACGTCGTGGAGTTGCTCAAGCGCCACCACTACAGCAAGCCGCCACTCGATGACGCTCGCTCGGTGATCATCTACGACAGCTACCTCAAGTTGCTGGATCCGTCGCGCAGCTATTTCATGGCCAGCGACATTACCGAATTCGACAAGTGGAAGACGCAGTTCGACGACTTCCTCAAAAGCGGCGACCTCAACGCCGGGTTCACCATCTACAAGCGCTACCTGGACCGCGTCAAGGCGCGTCTGGACTTCGCCCTTGCCGAGCTGGACAAAGGCGTCGACAAGATGGACTTCACCACCAAGGAATCCTTGCTGATCGACCGCAAGGACGCCCCTTGGCTCAAATCCACCGCAGAACTCGACGACCTGTGGCGCAAACGCGTCAAGGATGAGGTTTTGCGGATGAAGATCGCCGGCAAGGATTCCAAGCAGATCCAGGAAACCCTGACCAAGCGCTACAAGAACCAGTTGGCACGCCTGGACCAGACTCGCGCGGAAGACATCTTCCAGGCGTACATCAATACCTTCGCCATGTCCTACGACCCGCACACCAACTATCTGTCGCCGGATAACGCGGAGAACTTCGACATCAACATGAGCCTGTCCCTCGAGGGCATCGGCGCCGTGTTGCAGAGCGATAACGACCAGGTCAAAGTCGTGCGCCTGGTGCCGGCAGGCCCGGCAGACAAGACCAAGCAGGTTGCTCCGGCCGACAAGATCATCGGCGTTGCCCAGGGCAACAAAGAGATGGTCGACGTGGTGGGCTGGCGCCTGGACGAAGTGGTCAAGCTGATCCGTGGCCCGAAAGGCACCGTGGTCCGCCTGGAAGTGATCCCGGCCAGCAATGCGCCAAACGACCAGACCACCAAGATCGTGCCGATCACCCGTGAAGCGGTGAAGCTTGAAGACCAGGCCGTGAAGAAGTCGGTGCTGAACCTGAAACAGGACGGCAAGGACTACAAGCTCGGCATCATTGAAATCCCGGCGTTCTACCTGGACTTCAAGGCCTTCCGTGCTGGCGATCCGGACTACAAGAGCACCACTCGCGACGTCAAGAAACTGCTGACCGAGTTGCAGAAAGAGAAAGTCGACGGCGTGGTCATCGACCTGCGCAACAACGGCGGCGGCTCCCTGCAAGAGGCCACCGAACTGACCAGCCTGTTCATCGACAAAGGCCCGACCGTACTCGTGCGTAACGCCGATGGCCGCGTCGATGTCCTTGAGGATGAAAACCCGGGCGCGTTCTACAAGGGCCCGATGGCGTTGCTGGTCAACCGCTTGTCCGCCTCGGCTTCGGAGATTTTTGCCGGCGCCATGCAGGACTACCACCGTGCATTGATCATCGGCGGCCAGACCTTCGGCAAAGGCACCGTGCAGACCATTCAGCCGCTTAACCATGGCGAACTGAAACTGACCCTGGCCAAGTTCTACCGGGTTTCCGGGCAGAGCACCCAGCATCAGGGCGTCCTGCCGGACATCGATTACCCGTCGATCATCGACACCAAGGAAATCGGTGAAAGCGCCCTGCCGGAAGCCATGCCGTGGGACACCATCAAGCCGGCGATCAAGCCTGCGGTTGACCCGTTCAAGCCGTACATTTCGCAGCTCAAGTCCGAGCATGACGTGCGCACGGCCAAGGATGCGGAGTTCGTGTTCATCCGCGACAAGCTGGCCCTGGCGCAGAAACTGATGGCCGAGAAAACCGTCAGCCTCAATGAAGCCGAGCGTCGTGCCCAGCACACCGATATCGAAGCCAAGCAGCTGGCCATGGAAAACATCCGTCGCAAGGCCAAGGGCGAAGAACCGCTCAAAGAGCTGAAGAAAGAAGACGAAGATGCCATCCCGGCCGAGCCGGACAATACCAAGCCGGAAGACGATGCCTACTTGAGCGAGACCGGGCGGATTCTGCTGGATTACCTGAAACTCAACTCGGCGGTGGCCAAGCACTGAGTGCTGACCCACAACTGATGGCAATTTAGTGCTGACGCCCCTTGGGCGTCATCAAACAGTCATCATTCTGTCGTGAAATATGGGACTGGCGTGCTCCTTGTAGAAAAAGGGACCACGCCAGTCCTTTTTTATCGCCAGAGATCGCCATGACCACAACCGAACAGCTGAGTGCATTGAGCTCGATCCTGACTCAAGGCGGTTTGCACAGCCTGTTCCAACCGATCATCAGCCTCTCTGAACGACGCATCCTCGGCTATGAAGCGCTGAGCCGCGGACCGTCCAATAGCCCACTGCACTCCCCTGTTGCCCTGTTCGCCGTCGCCCGTCAGGCCGGACGCCTGAGCGAGTTGGAAATCGCCTGCCGCGAAAGCGCCTGCCGACGTTTCAATGAACAACAACTGCCGGGCAAGCTGTTCCTTAACGTGTCTCCCGAATCCCTGCTCGAAGCCGCCCACCAACCGGGGCGTACCCTGCAGTTGCTGCAAGACTTCGGTATTCCGCCGAGCCAGGTGGTGATTGAACTGACCGAGCAGACCCCGACCGACGATTTCCAGTTGCTGCAAACCGCCCTGCATCACTATCGGGCGATGGGGTTTTCGATTGCCCTGGATGATCTGGGAGCAGGCTATTCGAGCTTGCGCCTGTGGTCGGAGCTGCGCCCGGATTACGTGAAGATCGACCGGCATTTCATTGATGGCATCCACCAGGATGCACTCAAGCGCGAGTTCGTTGGTTCGATCCTGCAAATCGCCAAGGCCTCGCGGGCGCACGTCATCGCCGAGGGCATCGAACTTCCCGAAGAACTGGCGGTTTTGACCGACATGGGTGTCGACCTGGTCCAGGGCTATTTGCTGTGTCGCCCTCAAGAGTATCCCCCACGAGATGCCCGGGCCTTGATGCCACGGCAGGACAGCACCGCCGTCGCACTGAGCGAGGATGGCAGCGACCTTAGCGCCCTGCTCAACGAGCAACCCGCCGTGGACCGCGACACCCCGACCGCCACGGTACTCGAAGCGTTTCGCCGCCAAGCCAACCTCAACTCACTGGCCGTGCTGGATGAACAAGGCCAGCCTTGCGGCATCGTCCATCGACATTCGCTTTCCGATGCGTTGCTCAAACCCTTTGCCACCGACCTGTTTGCCCGCAAGCCGATCAGCCGCTTGATGAACGATGACTTCCTCGCCGTCGAGTTGAGCCAGTCCTTGCAACAAGTCAGCCGCCTGATCACCAGCCGCGCCCGCCAACGCATCGAGGAAGACTTCATCATCACCCTCAACGGCGGGTACCTCGGATTGGGTCGAGTCATCGACGTGTTGAAACTGATTACCGAGCTGAAAATCCAGCAAGCCCGCTACGCCAACCCACTGACCCTGCTTCCTGGCAACGTACCGATCCAGCAATGCCTCACGCGCCTTCTGCAACAGCAGCGCGAATCGGTGATCTGCTACGTCGACATCGACAGCTTCAAACCCTTCAACGACATCTACGGCTACGGCCGCGGGGATGAAGTCCTACTGTGCCTGGCCCAATGCCTGAACGACCGCGTCGACCCCTCCCGCGATTTCGTCGGCCACATCGGCGGCGACGACTTCCTGCTGGTACTCGGCCCGGACGACTGGCGCAAACGCTTGAACCAGTTGCTCGACGACTTCCAGAGCCAATGCCGACGCTTCTACCGCAACGAACACCTGGAAGCCGGCTGCTTCATCGCCCCGAATCGCCAGGGGCAACGCCAGGAATTTCCCCTGTTATCGCTGTCGATTGGCGTGGTGCATTTGCATCCACAGGCCTGCGAACAGCTTGATGCGAGCCAGTTGGCGGAGTTGGCTTCACAGGCCAAGCACCATGCGAAGAATGTTCAAGGTTACAGCGTGCATGTGATTAATAGCCTGGCGTTACCCGGACACGAAGAGAAGTTGCTAGCCGGACAACGCTGATCTTTGCTTTTGTGGCGAGGGAGCTTGCTCACATATCGAGACAATTAGAGCAAAACTCGACCACACCGAAGCGTGCCCGCGCATAGCCGCCGCAATTGATCTTATGGACGCAAGGTAACGGCAGCAAACCACGCAGTGACGCAATATACTCTAACGGTTTCGAACGGTTCCTACGCCCCGTCACTGAATCATCAGTGACCACCAAAGCCTAACCATGGAGCTCACGTCGCACCAGTTCATGGAAATAGCTACGTTTTGAAGGAAACTTCCGAAAACCTGCCCGGAAACTTCGTAGTGATGCATCACTGTCAACCTCACCAAGTTGATTGATCTTCCAAGCCCGCCTTTTGCAGATCATCTTTCCATTCCTCACTAGCCAACCTGTATATATCCTCAAAAAAACCACGAGGATCCTCTATTTCGGTTTCATCCCAAGCTAAACATGTATTGGCATCGTAATCACTTTCGAACTGGGTGGCGAAATTTATCCCTGGCGTCGATAGTGCCGACCTCAAAATCTCAAACAACAGGAATCGATGCCTATAAGTCAAATGGTCAAATCTACGTAAAATAAAACCTCTAATAATCTGTTCTCTGTCATCTTTTTCGTTTGGATCATAAACCCACAAAGTGGCGCCTAAAGTTTCCTCACGGTCAAATATTGATATACCACCCAACCAATAAAAAATCGTAGGCTCGAATGGGACATTGAATCTTGGCCACATTAGCATTTAATGCCTCCTAGTCCGGGAAAGCAGTATAGGGACGCAAACTAACTTGATCAAATCTCACCTCGGAGTAGTTAAGGTCTTCTATATATTTTGGATTCTCCTTGTCCTTTCTATTGGGCTTATAGCCTCTACCGCCTTTTAACATCTCTTTTCTAACTACAGGATCTCCTTCTGGCGTATACCGTGTCGGTACTGGATTTTTTCTATTCATTCTAGACACAGCATCATTGATGGCATTCATCTGTAACAACCAGGTTTTGAATTGAGAGCTGGGTTGAATCGGGCCCTTCCGCCCCTTTTTTGTTGGATGACTTCCATCAATAGTTCTTTGTTTCAATGCTGTATCCGGTATTTCGGGATTGTGCTTCGCAACAGTGTGCATGCCGTATAGCTTCTCCCACTCTATAACCCGTCGCTTAGCATTCGCCTCCGCCAACTCATCAATCCTAGCCCGCCGCTGCTCCGCCGACATCTTCGGCAGCGCCGGCTCTCCTTCATCAACCCTAGTCCCACCCACCGGATTCGGTACCGAGCACCCCGGCCTGTTCGCCCCCGGACAATTCCCGCTCAACCCCAACGGATCCACCCACCCGGTCGGGTTGCGCGTGTACTGGTATGGGTTCAAGCCACCGGCCAATTTGACCGGATCCGGCGTCAGGTAACGCCCAAGATCCGGGTGGTAATACCGGTGGCGGTTGTAGTGCAGGCCGCTCTCGGCGTCGCAGTACTGGCCCTGAAAACGCAGCGGTTGTTCCAGTGGTTCGCCGCCGCCGTGGCTCACTTCGCGCAGTTTGCCGTAGGCGCTGTAGCGCGCTGACC
>NZ_JAFMPV010000032.1:0-56312 GCF_049132105.1 Pseudomonas sp. NFX15 | reverse complement strand
TTACAACCACAGACGCTGTCACACCGCCTCGAACAACCTGCCGCCAGCCATCTTTGAAAAGCTAGCGGCGTAATACTCCTACAGAATGGTCTAAAAAAACTGGACCACTTCAAGCCAGCTCCTACAAAGGTCTCGGGGGTGTTCACGGTATCCGCGTCTGGCCTCAATCCCGTGTAGGAGCTGGCTTGCCAGCGAAGGCGGTGTGTCAGGCACCATCGATGTTGGACGTGCCGGCCTCTTCGCTGGCAAGCCAGCTCCTACCGGTTTGTTGGTGTATACGATACCGACGTCTGGCCTCAATCCCGTGTAGGAGCTGGCTTGCCAGCGAAGGCGGTGTGTCAGGCAACATCACTTCTGGTCGTGCCGGCCTCTTCGCTGGCAAGCCAGCTCCTACAGGTTTGCGGGTGTTCACGATACCGGCGTCTGGCCTCAATCCCGTGTAATTGGATGGACTTGATGTTGAGACTGCGGGCGGCCTGCAAGAAACATCCACATCGGACACTGGCGATGAAACATTGCGCCTGGTCTGCATCGATGCCCGACGCCAACTGGCGCCACGACGTGTTTTTAGCGAGGGGCGCACGATACCCACTGGCAACGGCGGGCGCGCTGGTTCCATGAATGACATCGAGGACTCCCTGTCGACCTGAAACTGACAGTGTCCATCCTGCGTTCTGTTCATTAACCTGACGTGGCAATGCCTCAGGCATTGGGGGTTTGCCGGAAGCTGACCGCCAGGCGATTCCAGCTGTTGATGGTGGCCACGGCGATGGTCAGGTCGACCATTTCACCCTCACTGAACTGCTCACGGGCGAGCGCATAGACATCATCCGGCACGTGGCTTTCGGCAAGCAAGGTGACTGCTTCGGTCCAGGCCAGTGCGGCGCGCTCGCGGGGGTTGAAGAAGTTGCTGTCACGCCAGACCACGATGGAATACAGGCGCCGGTCACTTTCGCCCAGACGCCGGGCATCCACCGAGTGCATGTCGGTGCAAAAGGCACACCCATTAAGCTGCGAGGCGCGGATCTTGATCAGGTGCAACAGGCCCTGCTCGATGCTCAGGCTGCTGGTCAGCGCCTCCATGGCGATCATGGCTTTCATCGCTTTGGGGGACGCACTGTAGTAGTCCAGTCGGGGATTCATCGAGGGGTCTCGGGCTGCCTTGAAGTCATGTTCACGGTAATCGCCCGCGCGAAGGCATGACAGATCCAATCCGCCGATTTCCCCGGGGACCAGGCCCGCCAAGCCAATTAACGGTTTTTCCACTGCACAACTTCTGTATCACGCGCAGTTAGGGGTAATCTTGCGCGACGCACACGCGCCCCCACAGCCCCGGAGCCTCGCCGGCATGGAACTACACGTTGTCATCAACGGCCGCAAGGACCTGGCGGGCCAGCTGTACAACCAACTGCGCAGCGCCATCGAAACCGGGCGCCTGGCCGCCGGCACGCAACTGCCGCCCAGTCGACTACTGGCCGAACAACTGGGCATTTCGCGCAAGACCATTTCCGACACCTACGCCCAGCTGACCTACGAAAACTTCCTCACCGGGGTCGTCGGCAAAGGCACCTACGTCAATGCGCGCACCTCCAGCGTGCAGCGTAAACAGAGCCATACCGAGCTGGGTGGTTTCGAGGTCATCGAGTCCTGGCGCAACCTGCCGGTGTTTCTGCGCCACCCGACACTGGAAGGCGCGCTGCGCTACGACTTCATCGGCGGCGCCACCAGCAAGGGCCAGTTCCCCCAGGATGACTGGCGGCGCTGCACCGCCCATGCGCTGCGCCAGATGGCGGCGTCCAAGGGTTTCTACAGCCTGCCCGAAGGCTTGCCGGCCCTGCGCAACGCCATCGCCCGGCACATCGCGTTCTCCCGCGGGGTCAATTGCCAGGACGAGGATGTGGTGGTGTGCAATGGCGCGCAGCAGGCGCTGGACCTGATCGGCCGGGTGCTGATCAGTCCGGGCAGCCTGGTCGCCATGGAAGACCCCGGCTACCCACCGGCGCGATTGCTGTTCGGCAGCCATGGCGCCACGGTGATCGGCGTGCCAGTGGACGCCGAAGGCATCGTGGTCGAGCAGATTCCTCGTGGCACTCGCCTGATCTACGTCACCCCGTCGCACCAGTTCCCGCTGGGCATGCCGATGAGCCAGGCACGGCGGGTCGCGTTGCTGGCCAAGGCCCATGAACTGGGCGCAATCATCATCGAGGACGACTACGACAGCGAATTCCGCTACGAGGGCCGTCCCACCGACTCCCTGCAAAGCATGGACGAACGAGGCATCGTCGCGTACATCGGGACGTTCTCCAAAACCCTGCTGCCGGAGTTGCGCCTGGGTTATGCGATCCTGCCGCCGGCAATCCTCGAGGCCGTGGTGCGGGCCAAGCAACTCACCGACCTGCACACTTCGACCTTGCCGCAATGGGCCTTGGCCAAGTTCATCGCTGAGGGCTGCCTGCTCAAGCACATCCGGCGCTGCCATTCGGTCTATGCCCAGCGCCGCGAGCGGATCCTGGCGCGCATGGCCGGCGACCTCGTGCCCTGGCTTGAGGCGATACCTTCCACGGCCGGCTTCCACATGGTGGTGATGTGCAAGGTGCCGCTGGATATTCCACTGGTGATCGAACTGGCGAAAAAAGTCGAAGTCGGGCTCTATGCCATCGACAGTTTTTACTATCAGCAAGCGCCCAAGGCCGGGCTTCTGCTGGGTTTTGGCGCTATCGAAACCCTCGACATCGACACCGCCCTGGACCGCTTACGCGACATCCTGCAACAAGTGGCCTGACGGATTGGCCTGCGGCTTTATCCGGCGATTGGCTATTGGCGGTCCCGGGGTGCAGGCCTATCCTGCAGGGGCGTTATCCCTCAATGAGCAGGATTCGTCCGGCCTGATTCAGGAGTGTGAGCAATGTCCTATGAAGTGATCAATACCGTACAGGTGCAGGCCGCCGCCGGCCGCTCGGATGAACTGGGTAAACAACTGCAAAAGATTGTCGAAACCCTGCGCGAACTACCGGGCTGCGATTCCTATATGGTCGACCGCTGCCCAGAGGACAGCAATCGCTGGACCGTCAGCGCCCGCTGGCAATCGGAAGCGGCGATGCAATCGCATTTCAACAGCCCGCAAGTCCAGGGTTTTATCGGCCTGATCGATAGTCAGCTGGCCAATGCCGTGGACTTCAACAGTTTCCCGATCGTTTAACCCAGACCTGTGGTGAACCCTTGTGGCGAGGGAGCTTGCTCCCTCGCCACGGTTTACCTCTGGTCCGGCATACTCTCTGATTGGTCCCCTCTCCTTCCCGAATATTGGCTGTTTGATCCCCACCACTTGCGCACTACTGTTGTCTTCGACAACTCACCCACCGCAGGTAAAGAACCATGAACGTGTTGCGCCTCTGTGCTGCCCCCCTTGCCGCCCTGACTCTATTGGCCTCTGCATCGGCTTTCGCCCGTGACCCGTCGGAAAAGATCACCGTTTTGCAGGACGAAATGCTGAAAAACGTCCCGGGTCAAAAAGCGCTGATGGTCGAAGTCGACTATAAGCCCGGCCAGTCTTCCATCGCCCACAAACATGAAGGCAGCACCATGGCCTATGTCCTGTCCGGCGAAATCACCTCCCAGGTCAAGGGCCAGCCCGAGAAAACCTACAAGCCCGGAGAGTTCTGGTATGAGCCAGCGGGTTCGGAACACCTGGTGTCGAAAAACGCCAGCGCTACACAACCTGCCAAGTTACTGGTGTTCATGGTACTGGCCCCGGATCAGAAAGTTTTGATCCCCCTGGAACACTGATGGCTGAACGGACAGCCATAAATAAACAGGCTTGAATCGCGAATTCGGGCCTTTTTATTTCTTCACGCAATTAACCGGAAATCTTTAAACCAAACAAAACTATTGTTCGGCATTTAAGTGCACAGATGGGCGATTTAAATAAATCATCCAGGGTTTAGTCTTGAGTCACCGCCGGCATAACACCGGCAATTACAACTTCCGACTGAATTGTTTCACTGGAGAAACACCATGAAACTTGCGCTTGCCAGTACATTGACCATGGCGGTTGTTTTAACCGGTTGCTCGATCCCCACCGCGCCGACAGCCGTTTCTTCGCTGAACGGCATTTTTACCGAGCCGGTCGGCCGCAGCGCGTCCACCCACATTACCAACGGTAGCCATGTCTCGCTGGGCATCGTCTACAGCCAGAACACACAGGCCAACCGCGCCTATCTTCAGGAGTACCAGGCCAATGCTGGCACTGGCTTCGGCCAGAGCCTGCTGGTGCAACCGATCCATGACGCCTATGTCGCCACCTCAAAACCTGACCTCGCGGTGGACTGGGTCAAGGCCTCGCTGCAACGCCAGTTTGGTTCCGTGACGGTTTATCCGGACATGCAAAGCCTCAAGGCCGCGAAACCGGATGTGATGGCCATCGTCGACACACGCAGCCAACTGATCACCTCTCGCAGTTCGGATGTCGAGTCCAACGTCAGCGCCGACTTCTATGATCACAACTTCAACTACATCGGGACGGCCCAAGGTCATGACGCCAAGGCGCTGAGTCCGGTATGGGCTGATTTCAAACGCAGTGAAGAAATTGTTGCCGATATCAACGAGCAACAAAACGTTCAAGTAAGGGCACTGCGGAAGTTTGATCAGTCGCTCAACAACATGATGGCCCAACCGACAAATAATCTTTCGGCCATTGAAACCACAACGGACCGCAAGACCTTCTGAGCGCACTTATTGTGATCGGCCCTGCTTCTTCAAATGACGGGGCTGGTCACGCAGTGGGTTGTTACGATCAAACGCCAGCATCGTGAAAATATACGAAACGAATAACTACTGCACCAAACATCTGACTGACGTTACTCTGAAACTCCATCAAGGGATACAACACATTAAATAAAGGAGTATTTATGAGCACAAACGAAGAACGTTCATTCATCGCACGTGTTACTTGCAACGGCAGCCCCATCACCTTTCTCCAGGAACTTATGTTACCGGCTCTTCTCAATACTGAGGCATTGCCAAAAAACATCATCACGGCTCAAAACGACTATGATCGAGCCCCCAAACTGGTTCGTGATCCATTTACTAACGAAATGGTTCCCGTCGGTTACTCGATCCCAACCAAAGACACCGTGGTGGTGCATTTCATATGCTATGGCGACTATTACAATATGAAAATAGTCGGGGGCCCTTATGATCAAATGTACATCAGCCATAACGACAAACCCGTTCTGGCAGCCCTTCCGCCCGCGGGTGCGAACACCACTTCATTCAACTTGCTGGACGTTGCTCACAACATCATCACCCTTGATGACTTGCGTTCCGACAGGTCTACCGTTTACTTGAAAGCCCGCAACGCGGGGGTTATCAGAAAACAAATAACAACGAACACCGACCGTTACTCGGTTTTTAATGATCGTTCAGGAGACATCGTGAAATTCGAACTAAATATACTCAAGCGGCATGCGGTCTGACCACAAATGCAAGAGGCTGTGTCCGAGTCGAAAGGAAGTGACCTTCGCGCCAGTAAATGAAAAAAAAGCCCCGCATCTTTCAATGCGGGGCTTTTTCATTCAGCGCCTGATCAGGCTGCTGGTTCCAACTCGGCGGCGACAGCGGCAGGTACCGCCGCTTGACCGCTTAACGCCAGGTCCAGCAGTTCACGGTTGGCCACCGCGTACATGGCGTAGTCAGTGCCGCTTGCGGCACGGATTTCCACCAGCATGGCGCGCCAGCGTTCAATCATGTTCTCGTGCTGCGCCATCCACAGCGCCAGGCGTGCTTCCACGTCCTGAGTGCCGTCCTGTTGCAACACCGAGATGGTGATCGCACGTTGCTGCCAGTCGACGTCATCGCGGAACGCTTCACGGGCCAGGGCCTGCCAGTTGTTCTCAACCGGCAGAGCGCTGATCTGTTGCAGGTACCAGGTGATGTCCAGCGCGCTGCCCACGGCGAAGTAGGCCTTGGCCACGTCCGCAGGGTTCTGGCCGGTCACGTCGGAGGCCTCGATGATCGGCAGCAGGGTATACAGGTGCGAAGTGCCAGCCACCATGCGCGCCAACAGCTCCGGCACACCGGCTTCGACGTACGCCTGATAACGACTCTGCCAAGTGTCGCGGATCTCGCCACTGAGCAGTTCGTCGAGCTTGAGGCCCAACTCCTTCAGGTGCGGGCCGAAATGCGCGACGTCACGGGCAGCGTTCTGCTCGTTGCGACGGGCACGCAGGAACCAGCGCGTAGCGCGACGGCCCAGGCGCATCAACTCGTCCATCAGCTCCAGTTGCACGTCGGCGGCGACCTGGTAGTCCAGGGCTTCAATCTGACGGAACCAGTGCGGGAGGTGGAAAATGTCACGCACGATCACGTAGGCACCGGCCACGTTCGCCGGGCTCATGCCGGTCGACTCTTTGAGTCGCTGAACGAAGGTGATGCCCATGTGGTTGACCAGGTCGTTGGCGATCTGGGTGCTGACGATTTCGCGCTTGAGGCGGTGACGACGCATGGCCGCGGAGAACTTGTTGACCAGCGTGGGCGGGAAAGCGGTTTCCATGTCGCGGGTCAGGTAATCGTCGTCCGGCACCAGGGAGCCCAGCAACTGTTCCTTGAGGTCGATCTTGCTGTACGAGATCAGCACCGACAGCTCGGCGCGGGTCAGACCATGGCCCGCCGCGACGCGTTCGTTGATCTGCTCTTCGTTCGGCAGGAACTCGATGGCGCGATCCAGCTTGCCGCGACCTTCCAAGTCGTTCATCAGGCGCTTGTACTCGGCAATCCGCGGCAAGGCGCGACGGGCTGCCAGGGACAGGGCCTGGGTCTGCTTGTAGTTGTTGCCCAGCACCAGGTTACCGACTTCGTCGGTCATGCTCGCCAGCAACTGGTTGCGTTGCTTGTCGGTCATGTCGCCGGCCTGAACCACTTCGTTCAGCAGGATCTTGATGTTCACTTCGTGGTCGGAGCAGTCCACGCCACCGGCGTTGTCGATGAAGTCGGTGTTGGAACCGCCGCCATTGAGGCCGAATTCGACGCGACCCAGTTGGGTCATGCCCAGGTTACCGCCCTCGCCCACAACCTTGCAGCGCAATTCGTTACCGTTCACGCGCAATGCATCGTTGGCCTTGTCGCCCACGTCGGCGTGGCTTTCGCTGCTGGCCTTGACGTAGGTACCGATACCGCCGTTCCACAGCAGGTCGACCGGCGCCTTGAGCAAGGCGTTCAGCAGTTCGGTCGGGGTCAGCTTGTCGGCCTTGATGTCGAAGCGTTCCTGCATCTGCGGGGAGATCGCGATGCTCTTCGCGCTGCGCGAGAAGATACCGCCACCTTCGGACATGATGCTGGTGTCGTAATCCGACCAGGACGAACGCGGCAAGTCGAACATGCGCTGGCGCTCGACGAAGCTGGTCGCCGGGTTCGGGTTCGGGTCGATGAAGATGTGCAGGTGGTTGAATGCCGCAACCAGTTGCAGCTTGTCGGACATCAGCAAACCGTTACCGAACACGTCACCGGCCATGTCGCCGACGCCCACTACAGTGATGCTGTCTTCCTGGACATTGATGCCGCGCTCGCGGAAGTGGCGCTGTACGCCGACCCACGCGCCCTTGGCGGTTATGCCCATTTTCTTGTGGTCGTAACCGGCCGAACCACCGGACGCAAACGCGTCACCCAGCCAGAAGCCGTAGTCGATGGCGATGCCGTTGGCGATGTCGGAGAAGGTCGCAGTGCCCTTGTCCGCCGCTACTACCAGGTACGGGTCATCATCGTCATGACGCACGACATTGGCCGGCGGTACCAGGGCGCCGTCCTTCAGGTTGTCGGTGATGTCCAACAGGCCCGAAATAAAGATGCGGTAGCAGGCGATGCCCTCGGCCGCGATCTCGTCACGGCTACCGCCCAGTGGCAGGCGACGCGGCAGGAAGCCGCCCTTCGCGCCCACGGGCACGATGACCGAGTTTTTCACTTGCTGGGCTTTTACCAGGCCCAGGACTTCAGTGCGGAAGTCTTCTTCACGGTCGGACCAGCGCAGGCCGCCACGGGCGACGTTACCGAAGCGCAGGTGCACGCCTTCGACGCGCGGCGAGTAGACGAAAATTTCGAACTTCGGTACCGGCTTCGGCAGCTCCGGAATCAAGTGCGGGTTGAACTTGAAGCTGAAGTACGACTTGTTATGGCCGTTGGCATCGGTCTGGTAGAAGTTGGTGCGCAGCGTGGCCTTGATCAGGTCCAGGTAGCGACGCAGGATGCGGTCTTCGTTGAGCACTGCAACGTCGTCCAACGCGGTAACGATGGCCTGTTCCAGGCGTTGCTGCTTGTCTTCCAGATCGTCACCCGACAACTTGCGCGCCAGGTAGAAACGGGTCTTGAACAACCGGGTCAACTCGCGAGCGATGTCGGTGTGGTTGTTCAGGGTGCTGGCGATGTAGCCCAGGTCGAAGCCCAGGCGAATCTGCTTCATGTAGCGGGCATAGGCACGCAGCAGCGCCACGTCGCGCCATGGCAGGCCGGCGGTCAGCACCAGGCGGTTGAACGCATCGTTTTCGGCATCGCCACGCACGATATGGACGAAGGCGTCCTGCAGCGTGTCGTTGAGTTGCTGGATGTCGAGGTCCAGGCCTTCGGCGGCGGTGAAGGCGAAGTCGTGAATCCAGAACTCGCGGCCATTGGTGTGACGCAGGCGATACGGGAACTCACCCAGCACACGCAGGCCAAGGTTTTCCAGGATCGGCAGAACGTCGGACAGCGCCAGCGGGGTATCGGCGTGATACAGCTTGCAATGCAGCATGCGCTGGCCGGACACCTGGCCCAGCGGCTGATAGAAGCTCATCACCAGCGGATTTTTTTCGTTCAGGCTCAGCAGGTGCTGCATGTCGACCACAGCCGAATGCGCAGCGAAACGCTCGCGGTAACCGGCCGGGAAGCCTTTCGGGAAGTCAGCCAGCACGTTGGTGCCGTGGGCTTCGCCGAAGCTTTCGACGGTCAGCGCGGCGTAGTCGTCCTGCCAGCTGCGGCAGGCCTGCACCACTTCTTTTTCCAGCAGCAGCGGGTCGATGTCGAGACGGTTTTTCGGGTCGACACGCAGGATCAACTGCACGCGGGCCAGCACGGACTCGGAGAAGAACGTCCAGAACTCGCAATCGGTCGCCTTCAGGCGATCCATCAGCACTTGCTGGATCTTCTGGCGCACTTCGGTGGAGTAGATGTCACGCGGCACGTAGGCCAGGCAGTAGCAGAAACGGCCGTACGGGTCTTTGCGCAGGAACACGCGAATCTTGTTGCGCTCCTGGATCTGTACGATCGACATCACGGTGCTGAACAGCTCGTCCACCGGGGTCTGGAACAGGTCGTCGCGCGGCAGCACTTCGAGCACCTGCGCCAGTTCCTTGCCCAGGTGAGCTTTGGACTGGAAGCCCGAACGGCGTTCGATTTCCTCGACCTTGCGGCGAATGAACGGGATCACCCGCACGCTCTCGCCATACACCGACGAGGTGTACAGGCCCATGAAACGGCATTCCTTGATGACCTTGCCGTTGGCGTCGATTTCGCGGATCGACACGTAGTCAGGGTAAGCCGGACGGTGGACACGGCTTGGGTGCGCGGCCTTGGCGAACGACAGCAGGGTCGGTTCACGCAGGTAGTTCACGGCGTAGTCTTCGATGCGCAGGTCGTCGTGGGTCAGGCCGGCGCGCAGCAGTTTGGTCAGGCCGAGGAAGGAGTCCTTGTCGTAGACGATGTGGCCGCCATCGGCTTCGTCGCTGACCACGAACTCTTCATAGCCGAGGAAGGTGAAGTGGTTGCCCACCAGCCATTCCAGGAAGCTCTTGATTTCGTTCTTTTCGTCGGCATCGACGGCGAACTGGCTGTTGTCCAGCTTGGCCAGGATGTCCTGGACCTTGGCCTTCATCGGCTCGAAATCGCCGACGGCCACGCGGACCTCACCAAGCACCTGCTCCAGCTCTTTGCTCAGCACGTTGAGCTCAGCGGTGTTGGCGCAGCGGTCGATCTCCAGGAACATCAGCGATTCTTGCTGGATGTCATCGCCCTGGGTGCCTTTGGGCAGGACTTCCAGCAACTCGCCCTTGCTGCCACGACGCACGCTGAGCACGGTGGTTTGCAGGGTGTGGATGCTGTAGCCGCGGCGGTTCAGCTCGGTGCGCACCGAGTCCACCAGGAAGGGCAGGTCGTGGTGCAGTACTTCGACCGCGGTGTGGGTCGACTGCCAGCCGTGGCGTTCGTAATCGGGGTTGAAGACGCGCACTTGCGGTTGCGCGTGATCGAAGCGCTCAAGCAGGCGCCATGCAGAAAGGGTGCAACCAGCAAGGTCGGACAACCGACGTTGGGTCAGCTCGTCAAGGGAAATGATGCCGAAGAATTGTTCAGCGAACAGCGCCACTTGTGGCAGTGCCTGTTCACTGATGTGCTGCGCCAGTGCCGCTTGCAGTTGGTGCTGGAAGTCGGCTTTGCTGGCTGCGGTGAAGAACGCCATCTGTGGTACTCCGCTTGGGCTTGTTATTGATGAAAGCGTCGCGTGCAACACCCCTTTTGGGGTTACCGTCACCCGGCTCCTGATTCTCGGGCAGAGGAAACAGGGTGACAGGTGGGTGAAGCCGGACGAGACACTCAGGTCACATTCACCTTCCGTGAATGGGCATCTGCAAAAACGACTGGGCCACGTACAGCGCAATGTCTTTACGGGTGCTCATCCGTTGCGCAGCTTAACGAGTGCGGCAAGGCCCATGCTTGCGGTGCTGCGACATATTCGGTCAACGGTACGCAGCGCAAGGCATGCGCATCGAACAACACTAGCATTCGCACAGGAAAATGACGGTTTTCCGTCCGGTTTTACGGGACTTGCGTACCAGAAATGACCAGTAACACTCTGCTCGCTCAAAAGCCGGTCATTGACACGTGGACGAGCAGAAATTGGCGCGCACTGGCAGAATCGCGTTTTGTTGCCTTTACCGCGCTCGTCGAGCCAGGAATTTCCCATGAAAATGAAAACCGCCCTCTTGATTGTCAACCCGTGCGACGACGAAGAAGACAACATGGCCATGCTCTGCTGCCACAGCGACCAGGGCGAGATGTTCCTGATGAGCCGCTACCCGGATGAAGACGAGTTGGAAATCACCCTCGACGGCGAACCCTCGACCCTCGACGGCGTGAAAATCACCCTCAGCCCTTCCCTGCTGAAGATCGAAATCGCCGCGGCCGATGCCGATGCGCTGAATGGGGACGATGTGCTGGAAATCAGTTTTGATGCGGACATGACGGACATGGACGAGCTGGAAGAAACCTTGCAGAACATTCTCAAGGACACCGGGACTTATATCCGCCAGATTTGAGGTGCATGACCGGCCCTCATCGTGCGCAGGCTCGTTCCTACAATTGATCGTCGTACACCGTCGATGTGGGAGTGAGCCTGCTCGCGATGAGGCCGGCACAGCCACCCGATCACTCCCCCGCTGAAAAAATCCAGCCATTGTCCCGATCATTTCCCCCAAATTGCGCAAAATGCCGTTAGTCGCCACCCCCCGCGATGGATTAAAGTAACGCCCCCGGCCCTGGCGTATTTCGAGCGTCCTCGGCCACCCTTTTGCAGGAACAGTCACAGATGGAACATCGTGAAGCGCTGCTCGCGCTGCGAACCTTTCTTTCAACGCAGATTCTCGGCCAGGAAAAACTCATCGAGCGCTTGCTCATCGCCCTGCTCGCCGACGGCCACATGCTGGTCGAGGGCGCCCCTGGCCTGGCCAAGACCAAGGCCATCAAAGAACTCGCCGAAGGCATCGAAGCTCAGTTCCACCGCATCCAGTTCACCCCCGACCTGCTGCCGGCCGACATTACCGGCACGGAAATCTATCGCCCGGAAACCGGCAGTTTCGTGTTCCAGCAAGGGCCGATTTTCCACAACCTGGTACTGGCGGACGAAATCAACCGCGCCCCGGCCAAGGTCCAGTCGGCCCTGCTCGAAGCCATGGCGGAGCGCCAGGTCAGTGTCGGGCGCAGCACCTACGAGCTGTCGCCACTGTTTCTGGTGATGGCCACGCAAAACCCGATCGAACAGGAAGGCACCTACCCGCTGCCCGAAGCCCAGCTCGACCGGTTCCTGATGCACGTGAAAATCGGCTTCCCGGACGCCACGGTTGAACGCAAGATCCTGCAACAAGCCCGCGGCGAAGCGCTGAACGGCGAGACCAAGCCCGAGCGCCGGGTCAGTCAGCAGGCAATTTTTGCCGCTCGCAAGGAAATCCTCGGTTTGTACATGGCCGACGCCGTGGAGGAATACCTGGTGCAACTGGTCATGGCCACCCGCACCCCGGCCAAATTCGATCCGGAAATGGCCGAGTGGATCGCCTACGGCGCCAGCCCGCGCGGCTCGATTGCCCTGGACCGTTGCGCCCGCGCCCACGCCTGGCTGGCCGGCCGTGATTTCGTCAGTCCCGAAGACATCCAGGCCGTGCTGTTCGACGTATTGCGCCATCGCATCATTCTTTCCTTTGAAGCCGAAGCCGCTGGCATCGATCAGGACCGTGTGGTCCAGCGAATTCTCGACGTCGTAGCCGTCGCTTGACCCTGATGAACGCCAGCCTGCCGCCCGAGCCGGGCATCCGCGTCAGCCTCGCCGACCTGATCGAGATGCGCCATCGCGTGCGCGAAGTGCAACTGTTTTCCACGCCGAGCCAGCGCAGTCCGCTGATTGGCTTGCACCACTCCAAATTGCGCGGCCGTGGCGTCGACTTCGACCAGGTGCGGGTCTATCAGGCCGGTGACGATGTGCGCACCATCGACTGGCGCGTGACGGCGCGCACCCAGGAACCCCACACCAAGCTGTTCCACGAAGAGCGCGAGCGGCCGATCTTCATCATGGTCGAGCAAAGTCGCCGGCTGTTTTTCGGTTCGGGCCTGATGTTCAAATCGGTGCTCGCGGCCCAGGCGGCGAGCCTGATCGGCTGGGCGGCACTGGGGCACAACGACCGGGTCGGCGGGCTGGTGTACGGCGACAACGAGCATTACGAAATCAAGCCCCGGCGCAGCAAGCAAAGCCTGCTGCAATTGCTCAACCGACTGGTGCGGGTCAACCAGTCGCTCAATAGCGAAAGCGAGCCGGACCGCGATGCCTTTGGCATTGCCTTGCGCCGCGCGCGGGAAGTGTCGCGTCCGGGGAGCCTGGTGATCGTGATCTGTGATGAGCGCGCACTGACAGAGAGTGCCGAGCAACAACTGAGCCTGCTGTCGCGCCATTGCGACCTGTTGCTATTGCCGTTGTCCGATCCGCTGGACCATGCCCTGCCCGCCGCCGGCCTGTTACGTTTCGCCGAGCGCGGTGCGCAATTGGAGCTCGACACGCTGAATTTCGACCTGCGCCAGACTTACCGCGCCCAGGCCGAAGCGCGCATCGCTCGCTGGGAACTGCTGGCGCAAAAACTGCGTGTGTTGCTGATGCCGCTGAGCACCCAGAGCGAGATGGTCGAGCAACTGCGCGAATACCTGAACCCACAGAATGCGGGGAAAGGACGATGAACGGACTCGAACAATTGCAGCCTCTGATTTCCCCACCGCCCGTCGAATTTTGGCCACCGGCGCCAGGCTGGTGGTTGCTCCTGCTACTGCTGCCGCTGATCGGCTTCGGGTTGTGGAAGCTACGGCGCTTGATCCCCCGAAAACGCCCTGTGGTGCGTGCTGAACAACCCCTGGACCCGGTACGCGTGGCCGCCTTGGCGGAATTGGCGCGAATGCCCAAACCGTACGACGGTGCACCGGCCGGCGCCTGGCTGCAGCAACTCAACGGCCTGCTCAAGCGCCTGTGCCGCAACCACTACCCCTACAGCCAGAGCCATACTCTCAACGGGCGCAAATGGCTGGCCTTCCTCGACAACCGCTGCCCGGCCGCCGGGCTGACGCGCTGGATGGTGCTGGTCGAAGGCGCCTACAAACCTGAATGCCGACTCGACGACAAGGCCATCGCCGGGCTGACCCAGGCCGTCGACACCTGGATTCGCAAACATGTTTGAATTCGCCTGGCCGTGGATCTTCGCCCTGTTGCCGTTGCCGTGGTTGATGCGCCTGGTATTGCCGGTGGCCGACAGTGGCGAACCGGCGCTCAAAGTCAGCTTCCTCAGTGATCTGGAAGGCCTCGCCGGGCGCCGCGCACGGGCTAATCTGCCGGCCTGGCGACAACAGGCGCCCTTCATCGTGATGTGGCTGCTGCTGGTGGTGGCCGCGGCACGCCCGCAGTGGCTCGGTGAACCGTTGCCGATTGCCGCCAGTGGCCGTGACCTGCTGGTGGCGGTCGACGTTTCCGGCTCCATGGATTTCCCCGACATGAAGTGGCAGGACGAAGACGTCAGTCGGCTTTCGCTGGTGCAGCACTTGCTTGGCGACTTCCTGGAAAACCGTGACGGCGACCGGGTCGGCCTGATCCTGTTCGGCAGCCAGGCCTACCTGCAAGCACCGCTGACCTTCGACCGCCACACCGTGCGCGTCTGGCTCGACGAAGCGCGCATCGGCATCGCCGGGAAAAACACCGCCATCGGCGACGCTATCGGCCTGGCCCTTAAACGCCTGCGCCAGCGTCCGGCACAGAGCCGCGTGCTGATACTGGTCACCGACGGCGCCAACAATGGCGGTGAAATCGACCCGCTCACCGCCGCGCGCCTGGCGGCCAAGGAAGGGGTGAAAATTTACCCGATCGGCATCGGCGCCGATCCGGAACAGAGCGGCTCGGTGGGATTTCTCGGGGTCAATCCGAGCCTGGACCTCGACGAGCCGTCCCTCAAGGCCATCGCCGACGCCACCGGCGGTCAGTATTTCCGCGCCCACGATGGCAAGGAACTGCAATCGATCAAGGACACCCTCGACCAACTGGAACCGGTGGCCCAGCAACCGACCCAGGCCCGTCCGGCCCAGGCGCTGTATCACTGGCCACTGGCGTTGGCCCTGTGGTTGAGCCTGCTGCTGGTAGCCCGCGTGCTGTGGCCGGATAACCCGTTGGAACGCCTGTTTACCAAGGATCTGTTTTTGCAAACGCAATTGCTGCCCGACTGGCGCCAGCGTCTCAAGCGCTTGCGTCTGCGGAGGCGCCGATGAGTGCGCTGTGGCCGTACTGGTTCCGCCCCTGGTGGCTGCTGTTGTTGCCGGTGCTCGGGTGGCTGCTCTGGCAACTCTGGCATCGCAAGAAACGCGCCGGGCGCTGGCAGATGATTTTGCCGCCGGCCTTTCACGCCGCGCTACTGAGCGGCGGCAACGGCCGCGACAGCAAGTTGCCGTGGATCGCCCTGGGCCTGGCGTGGATGCTAACCGTGTTCGCCCTGCTCGGGCCAAGCTGGCAGCGCGTCGAGCAGACCAGCCAGAAACCTGCCGACCCGCTGGTGGCGATCCTTGAGCTGACGCCGGAAATGCTCGCCACCGACGTGACGCCCAATCGCCTGCAACAGGCCCGGCGAAAGTTGCTCGACCTGCTGCAGGCGCGCAGCGACTCACAGACCGCCATCGTCGTGTATGCCGGCAGCGCGCACACGCTGGTGCCGCTGTCCGATGACCTGTCCACCAGCCGCAACCTGCTTGATGCGCTCAAGCCGTCGCTGATGCCCCAGGCCGGTCATCGCGCCGACCTGGCGGTCATCAAGGCCCTGGACCTGCTGAAACAGGCCGCCCTCGGCGATGGGCGGATCCTGCTGATCGGCTCGTCGCTCAACGATGCGGAACGCCAGGGCATTCGCCGGGCCATGGCCGGCAAATCGACCCAGTTCCTGATGCTTGGCATCGGCACCGCCGAGGGCTCGCCGATCACCCAAGAGGACGGCAGTTTCCTCAAGGACGAACAAGGCGCGATCCTCGTGCCACGCCTGGACGAGCCCGGCCTGAAAGGCTTCGCCAACGACCTGGACGGGCGCTATCGCCATGCCCGGCTGGACGACAGCGATCTGCATGCCATGGGATTGCTCGACGGGCCTCGCCAATTGCGCAACGACGGCCAGACCCTGCGCCTCGACACCTGGGCCGACCAGGGTTACTGGTTGCTGCTGCCCTTGTTGCTGCTCGCGGCCTGCGCTGGCCGTCGCGGCTGGCTGCTCTGCCTGCCGCTGCTGCTGGCGTTGCCGCAACCGAGCTACGCCTTCGACCTTGCAGACCTGTGGCTGCGACCCGATCAACAAGGCGTGCAGTTGCTCAAGCACCAGCGCCCGACCGAGGCTGCCCGGCGCTTCGAGGACCCTCAGTGGCAAGGCGTGGCGCTCTACGAGGCCGGCGACTACGCCGGCGCCGCCGAGCGGTTCGCTGAAGGCAACGACGCCCGCGCCCACTACAATCGAGGCAATGCCTTGGCCAAAAGCGGTGAGCTGGAGGCTGCCCTGGACGCCTACGAACAGGCACTGGAGCAGCAACCGGATCTGCGCCCGGCACTGACCAACAAAGCGTTGGTCGAAGCGCTGCTCAAGCAGAAAAACAGCCCGCCCCCTGTCGAACCGGACAAACCGGACAGCGACGAGCCCCCGACCACTGAACAGCAGTCGCCGCCCGGTGCCGCGACGCAAACTTCGGACAACGGCGAACCGCAAGCGCCCTCACCGCAGGCCAGCGCCGACACCGAACAACCGCCAACGACGCCGCCCAAACCCGGCGCCAATGAGGTTCCGGGCAGCGAACTGGGAGACGAACAACACACCACGCCGCCCTTGCGCCCGGCCACCGACAGCATCGAAGGTGAACAGCGCCAGGCACTGGAGCAATGGCTGCGGCAGATCCCGGATGACCCCGGCGAGCTGCTCAGGCGCAAATTCTGGTACGAACAGCGACAACATCAGGATCAGGAAAAAACTCGATGACCCGCTTCACCGTTTTATTGCTCGCGCTGTTGCAAGGCCTGTTGTTCTGCGCTGTCCAGGCGCAGGCGGGGGAACTGGTCGCCAGTGTGGACCGCAGTCGCCTGAGCTCGGGCGAGACGGTCGAGTTGACCCTGGAATCCACCGATGTCACGCAATTCGGCAAACCCGACCTGACACCGCTGGAGACGCTGTTCGAAGTGCGCGGTACGCGCCAGGTCAACCAGCTCAATACCCTCAGCGGCGAAAACCAGGCGACCACGCGCTGGATCGTGACCCTGCTGCCCAAGGAAAACGGCAGCGTGGTGATTGCGCCCCTGCAATTGGGCGAGCTGCAAAGCCAGCCGATCACCCTGCAAGTGGTCGAGAGCGAGACACCGGACAACGCCAATAAACGCGCGGCGGTATTCATGGACGCCAGCCTCGATCAAACCAGCGTGTACGTCCAGGCGCAGGCGATCCTGACCCTGCGCGTCTACCATTCGGTGTCGCTGTACGACGACAGCAGCCTGCCGCCCCTGCAAATTCCCGATGCCCGCATTGAGTCCCTGGGTGATCCGCGCACCTATGAAAAAGACATCGACGGCGTGCGCCACGGGGTCATCGAAAAACGCTATGCGATCTACCCGCAGAACAGTGGCGAACTGATCATTCCGGCGCAGACCTTCAACGCCGCGCTGGTGGACGCGCATCCCCTACAATCGCCCGCCCCTCAGGACCCAAAAACCGGCAAGCTGATGCGGGTTAGTTCCAGCGAGTTGCTGCTGACCGTCAAGGCCAAGCCCATCACTTACCCAGCCGATGCGCCGTGGCTGCCAGCGCGCAGCCTGACCCTGGGCGAAAGCTGGAACCCCGTGCCGGATCACGCCCAGGTCGGCGACTCACTGACCCGCAGCCTGACGGTGAAGGCCGAAGGCTTGTCCAGTACCCAGCTGCCACCGCTGCCCGGCACCGACGTCGGCGGCCTGCGCCGCTACCCGGATCAACCGGTGCTCGGTAACCAGAACAGCGAACGCGGCCTGATCGGCAGCCGTGAAGACCGCGAGGCGCTGGTGCCGACACGCACTGGCGTCATCGAGCTGCCGACCGTCGACGTGGTCTGGTGGAACACCTTCGAAGACCACCTGGAACACAGCAGCCTGGCTGCCCGCACGCTGCACGTAGCGGCCAACCCGAGCCTGGTGATCGACACGCCGGCAGGCAACGCGCCGGTTGACGCCGGCGCCGACAGCGAAGCGCTCTGGCGCTGGAAGCTCAGCACCTTGATCCTGGCGTGCACCACCCTGCTCGGCTTCGGCCTCTGGTGGCGTGGCCGCTGGCAACCGGCGGTGGCGCGTGTGGCGCAAACCGGCCCGAGCCCGCGCACCGTGCTGGATGACCTCAAGCGCGCCTGCCAGGCCAACGACCCACACGCCACCCGCCAGGCCCTCGACGCCTGGGCCCGGCAGCAGCCGGAAACCCTGGCCGACATGGCCGCGCGCTTCGTGCCGCTGTCCGACGCCCTCGACGGCTTGAACGGCGCGCTGTACAGCGAAACCGGCCAGCACTGGCAAGGTGACGAGTTGTGGCGCGCAATCAAGGCGATCCCGATGGCCGAACAGGTGCAGGACCCGGTGGGTGACAGTGGGTTGCCACCGCTCTATCCCAAATAAACACCCTGCCCAACCTGTAGGAGCCGGCTTGCCGGCGAAGCTCTGGCAGATATTGTGCAGGCCTGCGGGCCGCCTTCGCTGGCAAGCCAGCTCCTACAAACGCGGAGGCATTCAGCAACCTGTTCTGTTTGCCAGTAAACTCTCCTCCTTTCGCCGCCTTCATTGTTCACGCGGCCATTACCCATTTTGTAGCGGAGTCCGCCTTGCGCTTGTTTCATACCTCCGACTGGCACCTCGGGCAGAACCTGCACGGCCAGGATCGCGATTTCGAACACGGTTGTTTTCTCGAGTGGCTGTTGCGCCAGCTGAAACTGGACCAGCCGGATGTGCTGTTGATCGCGGGCGATATCTTCGACACGGTCAATCCGCCGGTCAAAGCCCAGGAACGCCTCTACGACTTCATCGTCAGCGCCCACGAGCAACAGCCGCTGCTGACCATCGTCATGATCGCCGGCAACCACGACTCCGGCTCCCGGATCGAACTGCCTGCACCGTTGATGCGCCGTTTGCGCACCCACGCGCTAGGCCGGGTGCTGTGGCTGGACGACGGGCAACTGGACGCCGAGCGTCTGTTGCTGCCGCTACCCAATGCCAAGGGTAAAACGGTCGCCTGGTGCCTGGCGCTGCCGTTCCTGCGCCCTGCCGAAGTCACCGGAGCCCACCTGGGTGACAACTACCTGCGCGGCATTGGCCAGGTTCATGAGTGGCTGATCGAGGCGGCCAACGCCAAGCGCAAGAAGGGCCAGGCACTGATTGCCATCAGCCACGCGCACATGGCCGGCGGTTCGGTATCGGAAGACTCCGAGCGCAGCCTGATCATCGGCAATGCAGAGGCGCTGCCCGCCAGCCTGTTCGGGCCGAGCATCAGCTACGTGGCCCTCGGTCACCTGCACAAGCCACAGAAGGTCAACGGCGAGGAACGCATCCGCTACAGCGGCTCGCCGATTCCGCTGTCGTTCTCCGAAATCAGCTATCAGCACCAGATCCTCGACATCAAGCTCGACGGCGAAACCCTGCTCAGCGTCGAGCCAAAACTCATCCCCCGCGCCGTCAATCTGCAACGCATCGGCCCGGCGCCCTTGAGCGAGGCCCTGCTGCAACTGGCAGACCTGCCGAACATCGACCTGTTGGCCGACTTCCAGCGCCAGCCATGGCTGGAGGTGCGAGTGCGCCTCGATGAGCCGCAACCGGACCTGCGCAACCAGGTGGAAACCGCCCTGCAAGGCAAGGCCGTGCGTCTGGTGCGCATCGCGGCTGAATACGCCGGCAACGGTGGCCGTGATGGTGCCGACGAAGGCCGCACGCTGATCGAACTGGACCAACTCACGCCGCAAGAACTGTTCAGCCGCGCCTGGCAGGACAACTACGGCAGCGAAGTCGACGAGCAGACCCTCAAGGACTTTGCCGAGCTGTTGCAGGACGTGCAGATGGAGAGCGAACAGCCATGAAAATCCTCGCGATCCGCCTGAAAAACCTCGCCTCCCTGGCCGGGCCGTTTGAAATCGACTTCACCGCCGAACCGCTGGCCAGTGCAGGACTGTTCGCCATCACCGGCCCCACTGGCGCCGGCAAAAGCACCCTGCTCGATGCCCTGTGCCTGGCGCTGTTTGGCGCCGTCCCGCGCCTGAACAACACCGGTCGCGACGCCAAGGTGCCAGACGCCGACGGCGAAATCGGCACCGGCGACCCGCGCACCCTGCTGCGTCGTGGCACGGGTGAAGGCTATGCGGAGGTGGATTTCGTTGGTGTCGACGGCCGTCGTTACCGCGCCCGCTGGGAAGCCAATCGCGCCCGGGACAAGGCCGGCGGCAAGCTGCAGGCCAGTCGCCAGAGCTTGCGTGACATCGATCAGGATCAAATTCTGGCCAGCCAGAAAGGCGAGTACAAGACCCAGCTCGAAGCCGCGCTGGGCCTGAATTTCGAGCAGTTCACCCGCGCCGTGCTGCTCGCCCAGAGCGAGTTCAGCGCCTTCCTCAAGGCGGACGACAACGACCGCAGCGAGCTGCTGGAAAAACTCACCGATACCGCGCTCTACACCCGCCTCGGTCGTCGTGCCTTCGACAAGACCAAGCAAGCGCGCGAAGCCCACAAGCAGTTGCAGGATCAAGCCAGCGGCGTGACGCCGCTGTCGCCCGAAGCCCGCGCCGAGCTGGATGGGCGCTTGCATGAAGCGCAGCAGCAGTTGAAGTTGCAGCAGGCGCAATTCAAGCAGCTTGAGCAGCAGCACACCTGGCTCAAGGATCTTGGTCTGTTGCAGGACGCGCAGCACGCAGCGACCGAGCAACTGCACAGCGCCCAACAGCAATGGGAAGCTTTGGCCGGCGAACGCCTGAAGCTGACGCGGCTGGAACAACTCGCCCCGCAGCGACACCAGTTCGCCCGCAAAACCGAACTCGATGCCCTGTTGACGCCACTGGCCGCACAGATCGCCGACCATACCCGGCAGCAGCACGAGCTGACTGAACGCCAGACGTTGCTGGAGCAAACTCTCGCCGCCACGCAAGTCGCCCTTAGCGAAGCCCAACAACGGCAAACCGAAAACGCTCCGCGATTGCGTCAAGCCTTTGAGGAGCAAAGCACCCTCGCCCGCCTGGCCAAGGACGTCGCCCTCAGTGCCGAGACAAAGCACACGGCAGAACAGGTTTGCCTGCAAGGCCAAAGCGCCATTCAGAGTTTGCTGGAACAGCAGACCCTGGTTGCCGAGCGTTTGCAGCGCATCGCCACCGAGCTGGAACACAGCAGCCATCTGGCATCACTCAGCGACGCCTGGAATGCCTATCGGGATCGTCTGCAACAGTTGATGTTGATCGGCAACCGCTTGAACAAAGGCCAGGCTGAGCTGGCGACCCTCGAAGACAACGCCACCCGCAGCGCCGAAGAACTTGCCTTACAAAAGCAGCAACTGGAAGTCCTGTTCAAAGAGGCCGGCGCGGAACCGGACGCCGTGGCCGAGCAGATTGGAATCCTCGGCAACCTGTTGCAGGACAACCGCAAACAGCTACGCGCTGTCGAAGACCTGACGCGACTGTGGGCCAGCCAGCAGGAACTGGACCAGCGCGGCGCCGAGCTGCAACAGCGCCAGCTCACCGCACAACTGGAACGTGACCGGTTGACTCAGGACGGGGTGAAAACCAAAGCCGAACTGACGGTGGCCGAACAAACCTTCAACGTCACCCGAGAACTGCTGGAGCGCCAACGCCTGGCCCGTAGCGCCAGTGTCGAAGAGTTGCGCATGCAGTTGCAGGACGACCAACCGTGCCCGGTCTGCGGCAGCATTGAGCATCCTTACCATCAGCCCGAAGCGCTGCTGCAAAGCCTCGGTCGTCACGACGAAAATGAACAGGCCACTGCGCAGCAAGCCGTCGACCAGCTCAAGGAAAAGCTCACCGAGTTGCGCGCCGAGGTGGTGGGCGTCATCGCCCAGCAAAAGGAGCTGCTGCAACAACAGGAGCAGTTGAATACCCAGCAACAAGCCTTAGCGCCGAGCCTCAACGCGCATCCGCTGGCCCCACAGCTGTTGGACCAGGACGCCGCACAGCGGGACGCCTGGCTGACCCGCCACAACGATCAGTTGAACCAGAGCATCGCGCAGGACGAACAACGCCAGCGCGCCCTGCTCACCCTGCAGCAAGACGCCGCGCGCTTGACCCAGCAATTGCGCCTCGCTGAAACCGCGCATCAACAAGCGGCCCAGCACCTGGACAACCAGCAGCGTGAATTGAGCAATGACCGTCAACGGCTCGACGAGGAACTCACCGCGTTCGGTCCCCTGCTGCCAGCCGACACCCTCGAAGCGCTACGGCTGGAACCGGCTGCGACGTTCATGCAACTGGATCGACAGATCGCCGAACGCCTTGCACAACTCGATCAGCAAAAAGAAGAACTGACCGAACAGCAACAGCGGCAACAAACGCTGGAGAAAGAACAGGATCGCCAGCAAACCCGCGTGCAACAACGGCAAACTGCCGAGCAGCAGTTCAGTGCGCTGGCCGAGCAGCAACAGGCCTGCCAGCAGCAACTGGCCGACTTGCTGGGCGAGCACAGCAGCGCCGAACAGTGGCAGCAAGGACTGGAAAACGCCGTCGAACTCGCCCGCGGTGCCGAAACAACCACAGCGCAGCAACTGCAAAACGTGCGTACCCAACGCGTGCAGATCGCTGCCGAACTCAAGGCGCAGCAAGATCGCTTGCAGGCGCTGGACATCGAAGATCGCGATCTCACCGAGAAAATCGCCGACTGGCGTGGCCGTCATCCTGAACTGGATGACGGCGGCCTAGAAGACCTGCTGCGGGTCGATGACACGCAAGTCAATGAACTGCGCCAACGCCTGCAACACAACGAAAAAGCCATCGAACAGGCCAAGGTCCTGTTGCAGGAACGTGATCAGCGCTTGCTCGACCATCAAGCGCAACGCAACGGCAATCTCGACGCCGAGCAAGTGGCCAGCGCGCTGGTCGACCTGCAACACCTCGCGGCCACCAGCGAGCAACACTGCGCCGAACTGCGTGCCGAGCAGGCCGAGGACCAGCGCCGGCAGAATGCCAACCAAGCCCTGGCGCAGCAGATCGCCGACGCCTACGGCGAGTACCAGCGCTGGGCACGCCTGAATGCGCTGATCGGTTCCGCCACCGGCGACACCTTCCGCAAGATCGCCCAGGCCTACAACCTCGACCTGCTGGTGCACCACGCCAACGTGCAGTTGCGCCAACTGGTGCGCCGCTATCGCCTCAAGCGCGGCGGCAGCATGCTCGGCTTGCTGGTGATGGACACCGAAATGGGCGACGAACTGCGCTCGGTGCATTCGCTGTCCGGTGGCGAGACGTTCCTGGTGTCATTGGCGCTGGCCCTCGGTTTAGCCTCGATGGCATCGAGCACGTTGAAAATCGAGTCACTGTTCATCGACGAAGGCTTCGGCAGCCTCGATCCGGAGTCCCTGCAACTGGCCATGGACGCCCTCGACGGCTTGCAGGCCCAGGGCCGCAAGGTCGCGGTGATTTCCCACGTGCAGGAAATGCATGAACGGATTCCGGTGCAGATTCAGGTGCGACGCCAGGGCAACGGCCTGAGCACCCTGGAGGTGAAATGAACACGCTGTATTCCTTTCGCCGCTGCCCGTACGCCATGCGTGCACGCATGGCCCTGCGCTATTCGGGCGTGGCCGTGGACATCGTCGAAGTCAGCCTGAAGGCCAAGCCTGCCGAGATGCTCGCGCTGTCGGGCAAAGGCACGGTGCCGGTGCTGAACGCCGATGGCCGGGTGATTGACGAAAGCCTCGACATCATGCGCTGGGCCCTGGCGCAGAACGATCCGCAGGACTGGTTGCTCGAGGGTGATCCCGCCGCAGCGGCGCAAATCCCTGGCCTCATCGAACAGAATGACCAGGTGTTCAAGGTGCACTTGAACCACTACAAATACGCCGAGCGCTATCCCGAGCAGCCGATCGAAGCTTATCGCACCGAAGGCGAGGTGATTTTGCGCAAGCTGGAGGCGTTGCTACAGGGACGCGACTATCTCCTGGCCGATCACCCGAGCCTGGCCGATGTGGCGCTGATGCCCTTTGTGCGCCAGTTCGCCCACGTCGACCGCGAATGGTTGGCGCAGACGCCGTATCGGCGGTTACAGGCATGGTTGCAGCGGTTTTTGGAGTCGGAGTTGTTCAGCGCTGTTATGAAGAAGTAAGCCCTACAACTGTGCAAGGTTGGCAGATTATCTGTGGCGAGAGGGCTTGCCCCCTCGCCACAAAAAACTCAATCGCCCGCCAAGGTTCAGGCCAACACCCCACACATCCCGATCGCCGAGCAATCCACCTGGAACGGTCCGAACACCACGCCTTCATTCCTGATCGGCGGATTGCCTGCCAACAGCCCCATCGCCTTGGCGGTCTCGATGTTGCGTGCAATGTTGTGGTTGGCCTCCATGGCACGCGCTACGCCGCCTATCGAACCTTGCCCGATTCCCAGCAAGGAAAATCCATTGGTGATGAAGGCCAGGAAGGCGATGATCAAAAGCTTGCACCCGTTCATGCGCCGGCGACTCCTGCGAGCTCAGGCTGATCACCGCCCACGGCTTGCGCACGATGTTCAAACTGGATGCCGGGATGAGCGACCTGGATCGGTGCTTCGAAGGTGTTTTGCGACTGCGCCGAAAGGCTGACCAGCAGCACCATGGCCAGGTAAAGACCGATCGCCACGTAGGCGCCGTGTTTGGCAGAAGTGAGGATTGCGCTGGCCATGATGTTCTCCGCAGGCAAGTTTCAATGCCCACAGAATCGATCAAAAAAGCCTGGGTAACCACTCAGGGTTATCCATAGTGACCATCAGCTTCGTTGATCATTAAGCCAGACTATTTCAGTCTTCAATAAAACTCATCAAGCGCTCATGCGCAGCCTCAGGCTCACCTGGAAAAGGGTCGGCCGCCGACAGAATGGGGGTGGAATAGAGAAACAGAAGAACCAAAACCAGACGCGTCACCATGCTGCCGATCCTTGCCGTAAGGGGGGAGTCAAAAAATCAGCGTCAATTTAAACGGGTGGCTATGTGATATCAAGCGCGACATGGGTAGCAAATTAATACTGTCGCAAATGCGTTATGCAGGAGCGACATCACTCTGATCGTTTTCAACACAAACGTGTTGGATCATCAGTGATTTCGCTCCTGCATAAAGGCAGGGATAAGCGCTCAGGCTTGGGTTTTGTGATCCAGCGCGGCGTAGAAGTTGGCACTCTGTTGCAGGTACTTCTGGGTGTAGCTTTGGGCGTGGGCTTTTTTGTCGCCGATTTCAACGTTGGCACTGGCTGGCAATGCAACGGTGGCAGAGATGGCGGAAGCGGCGATGACGGAGAAGAGATTGAAGTTCATGGCGGTAGTCCTCGGATTCAGTTGGCTTGCTTGCCCGGTGGGGCCGTGAAGCAAACTTAACCCTCGAGGGTCGGTGCCTTGAAATGCTTTGTAGCATTACCACATATCAGCGTCATTGATAAAAGCGGACAGGCCCCGTGTACCGGGGCCTGCGGCTTATTGACGCAGCAAAAACTTGACGTCGCTCGGGGCGTCCATCGGCAGTTTTTGCACGGTTTTGCCCAAAAGACCGGTCTTGGCGTCACGTTCGACGACGACAATCTGGTTGCTCTTCTGGTTGGCGATCAACAGGAACTTGCCGCTCGGGTCGAGGCTGAACTCCCGAGGATGATCGCCCTCCACCGTCCGGCGTTGCAGCTCGCTGAGGTGGCCGGTCGCTGGATCGATGGCGAACACCAGCATTTGATTGGCCGTGCCACGATTACTGACGTAGAGGAACTTGCCGTCGGCCGAGGCATGCAGCGCCGCGGCTGCCTTGTCTGACACCGGTTGCCCGGCCGCCAGGTCGACCATCTGCGTCTGCTCAAGCTGGCCATCGTGGTAATCGAACACCGCCACTTGTGCGCTCATTTCCATGCTCAGCCAGGCGTGTTTGCCATCGGCGCTGAACAGCAAATGCCGTGGCCCACTGCCCGCTGGCAGCTGCACGAATGCCGGGCTGGCCGGGGTCAATGGCAGGTCCGGGTTGGCCTTGGGGTCGTAGCGGTAGACGAACACCTTGTCGGCGCCCAGGTCATTGGAGAACACGTATTTGCCGTCCGGCGACGGTATCGTCGAATGCACGTGGGCCGAGGCCTGACGTTCAGGATTGACCCGGCTCGCCGGGTGGCTGCTCATCTGCACCACCGTCCTGAGCTTGCCATCAGCTGCCACCGGCAGCACCGCGAGGGTGCCGCCCGGGTCTTCAGCTACACAGTAGTTGCTGACGAACAAATGGCTGCCATCGACGCTGAGGCTCGAATGCGTCGGCTCATTGCCCAGGCTTTGCACCTGGCCGATGAGGCTCAGGGCATGGGTCTTGGGATCAATCGTATAACTGCTGACACGCCCGACCGGATCGCGCTGGCCCGGGCCGTTTTCGTTGACCACAAACAGGTGCCGCTGATCTTTGGACAGGGTCAGCCACGACGGGTTTTCGCTTTTGACCACTTGCAGGGGCTTGGCGTTGATCTGCCCGGTGTTGCTGTCAAACGCCAGGCGATAGATACCCTGGCTTTGTCCGGCGGTGTAGGAACCCACGAGCAATTGATAGTCCTGGGCGGATGCGGCCTGGATGCCCATCGCGCCGATACTGCCGGCCATCAACAGCGGCCAGAAATTACGCATCTTCGACGTCATCGTCATCGTTGTCTCCGCGAATTGCGTTCATGCACACCAGCCGATGCTCGCCGGAATCCCCGGTGATCAGCCAGCTTTGCAGGGTGGGATCGAAGGTCGCTGCCTGGATCTGCGCTGGCGTGAATTCCCAGTGCTTGGCGGCGCGGCCATCCATGCATTCGATGTGCAGGTTATCGTCCTCGTCGAGGGAGAATTCGAAAGCGTGCAAGCCATCGATTTCCACCATATCGCAGTGTTCGAGGACGTTGAGCAAGGTGTCGGTTACGGCAGTCATGGCAGTCAATCTTTGAAGGGGGAAAGCGCCAATGATAGCTCATGCACCCAATCCGGGCCTCACACAAACCTGTAGGCGCTGGCTTGCCAGCGAAGAGGCCCGTAAATGGAACGGTGACCTCAAGGGCGCCTTCGCTGGCAAGCCAGCACCTACAGGGCATGTGACTGGCCGTTAGAGGGCTTCACGCGAAGGCTGGCCATCTACCAGCCGCTGGATGCGCAGCGGGTTGCCGTTCTTCAGCGCGTCCGGCAGCAAGTTGTCCGGGTAGTTCTGAAAGCACACCGGCCGCAGGAAGCGATCGATCGCCAGCGTGCCCACCGAGGTACCACGGGCATCGGATGTTGCCGGGTAAGGCCCGCCATGCACCATCGAATCGCAGACTTCCACACCCGTCGGATAGCCATTGAGCAGGATGCGTCCGACCTTTTGTTCCAGTAACGGCGTCAGCCCGGCGAACTGTTCGAAGTCTTGCGGCTCGCCAATGACCGTGGCGGTCAACTGGCCGTTCAGGCCATTCAACGCAACGATCAGTTGCGCCTGATCCGCCACTTCGACCACCACCGTGGTCGGCCCGAACACTTCCTCTTGCAGCACTTCATCGCCATCGACCAGCAGACTGGCGTCGGCCTTGAACAACTGAGGCTGTGCCTGATTGCCTTGCTGTGGATGGCCCGCCAGATGCTCGATGCCCGGATGTGCGAGGAGTTTTTGCAAGCCTCGGTCGTAGCTGCTCAAGGTGCCGGCATTGAGCATGGTTTGCGCTGCCTGATCGGCCATCAACCCGGCCACTTGCTGCACAAAGGCGCTGAATGACGCCGAGCGGATTCCGATCACCAGACCGGGATTGGTGCAGAACTGCCCGCAACCCTGAACCACCGAGGCCGTGAGGTCCCGGGCGACCGAGTCAGCCCTCGCCTGCAACGCTTGGGGCAGGACAATCACCGGGTTGATGCTCGACATCTCGGCGAACACCGCAATCGGCTGCGCACGGGCCGCGGCCATGTCGCACAGGGCCCGACCACCCTTGAGCGATCCGGTGAAGCCAACCGCCTGGATCGCCGGATGCTTGACCAGTGCCTCACCGACACCACCGCCGTAGATCATGTTGAACACGCCGGCCGGCATGCCGGTTTTTTCGGCGGCGCGAATGATTGCATCGGCCACCCACTCAGCCGTGGCCATGTGACCGCTGTGAGCCTTGAACACCACCGGGCAGCCGGCGGCGAGCGCCGAAGCGGTATCGCCCCCGGCGGTGGAGAACGCCAACGGAAAGTTGCTCGCACCGAACACCGCCACAGGCCCCAGGCCGATGCGGTATTGACGCAGGTCCGGGCGCGGCAACGGCTGACGCTCCGGCAATGCCCGGTCGATGCGGGCGCCGTAGAAGTCACCGCGACGCAGCACCTTGGCAAACAGGCGCATCTGGCCGCTGGTGCGTGCGCGCTCACCCTGGATGCGCCCCGCAGGCAGCGCCGTTTCGCGGCAGACCACCGCGACAAAGTCATCGCCAAGAGCGTCGAGTTCATCGGCAATCGCATCGAGAAACTGCGCCCGACGCTCCGCGCTCAGGCTGCGATAAGCCGGATAGGCGGCCGCTGCTGCGTTGGCCGCTGCTTCGACTTCTTGCACACTGGCCTGATAAAAATCGTCGGGCAAGGCCTCGCCAGTGGTGGCATCGACACTCTGCAACTTGACGTTGCCGGCGGCGCTGCGTTGGCCGCCGATGTAGTTGTGACCAAGAATCCGGGTCATGGGTAACGCCTCAAAGTGTGCCGATGGTGCCGGGTTCGAAGACCGCTTCGACCGGTGCGATACCGTTGATCAAAGGCGCGCCGAACTCGGCCTGGGTGATTTCGAATACGTCACCCGGTTGCGTGCGAACGCCGTCGGCGAAGGACAGGGTCGCGGTGCCGAAGAAGTGAATGTGCACGTCCCCCGGACGCAGGAACTGGCGGTACTTGAAATGATGGAATTCAAGGTTGGCGAGGCTATGGCACATGTTCGCTTCGCCGCTGAGAAACTCGTTCTGCCACAGCACTTCGCCGTCGCGCAGGATGCGGCTGGTGCCCGCCAGGTGTTGCGGCAATTCGCCGACCCGCAGTTCCGGGCCATAGCTGCAACTGCGCAGTTTCGAGTGGGCCAGGTACAGGTAGTTCTTGCGCTCCATGACGTGGTCAGAGAACTCGTTGCCCACGGCAAACCCCAGGCGATACGGCTTGCCATCATGACCGATCAAGTACAGGCCGGCGATCTCCGGTTCTTCGCCGGCGTCTTCGGCAAATGGCGGCAGCGGGAACGGCTCGCCGGGCCGAACGACAATGCTTCCGTCGCCTTTGTAGAACCATTCCGGTTGCACACCGGCTTCACCCGCTGCCGGCTTGCCGCCCTCCAGGCCCCATTTGAAGATGCGCATGGTGTCGGTCATCGCCGATTCGTCGCCGCTCTGCTGGTGCATCTTGTCCCGGGCCGAGGCGCTGCCCAGGTGGGTAAGGCCGGTGCCGCTGACCAGCATGTGCGCCGGGTCCGGATGGTCCAGCGGTGGCAGGATGCGCCGTTGCGTGAGCAGCTCGGCATAGTCGTGGCTGATGCCCAGGCCGAGGCTTTGCACCTGTTGCTCAAGGCTGGCGCCCGCTTCAATCGCTGCCAATGCCAGGTCGCGAACGGTGCGCGCCTCCTGCACTTCACGCACCAGCCCTGCCTCGACCACGCCGACACGGCGCTCGCCGTTACTCAATTCGAACTGAACCAAACGCATGAAAATTCTCCTGTTAAGCAAATCTCAAAATCGCCGCAGCCCCCTGTAGGCGCTGGCTTGCCAGCGAATGCGACAGAACATCCAACATTGCGGGTGGCTGACCGATAGCCTTCGCTGGCAAGCCAGCTACAAAGTCGGTGTGTTTCAGGTACGGGACGCGCCCCGCGCGCTCGCCGCAAACTCATCGGCCGGCAGCACGTGCTTGCGCTCTAGCAGGCGATAGACGACGCCCGTCAGGAACAGCCCGAACACCATCACTCCGGAAAGGAAGTACAAACCCGATGCCAGATTGCCGGTGTACTCCTTGAGCGCACCGATCACGAATGGCCCGAGATAGCCACCGAGGTTGCCCACCGAGTTGATCAACGCGATCCCTGCCGCCGCGCTCGCGCCGGCAAAGAACCGACCCGGCAAGGTCCAGAACACGGCCGTGCAGGAAAACAGGGCGAACGCCACCAGGCACAGGGCGGCCAGTTGCAGCACCGGTACTGACAGCCAGGCACTGAGGAACAGGCCAACCGCACCCAACACGTAAAGAACGGCCAGGTGACCATAACGGTCATTCAAGCGGTCGGAACTGCGCGGAATGATCAGCAGCCCGACGATCCCGAAGACGTACGGCACCGCGGAGACGAAACCGGTTACCAGGTCGCTGCCGCCGAATTGCTTGATCAGTGTCGGCAGCCATAAGCCCAGGCCGTAGATGCTCAACGTCACCGGCAAGTAGAACAGCGCCAGCAGCAGGACGCGCTTGTCCTTGAGGGCGTGCAGCGGATTGCCATGACGGGTCTGGCCGTATGCCTCCAGGTCCTTTTTCAGCTCACCGCTGAGCCAGTCCTTTTCCGCCTGGTCCATCCATTTCACTTGTTGCGGGCCGTCCGGCAACCAGCGCAGTACCGGCCAGGTCAGCAGGATCGCCGGGGTACCGATGACGATGAACAGCCACTGCCAGCCGTGCAGCCCGAGCACGCCGTCCATGCCCAGCAAGCCGCCAGACACGGGGCCGGTGACCATCATTGCTATAGGTTGCGACAGGATGAACAGCCCGAGGATCTTGCCGCGATGGCGAACCGGGAACCATTGGGTGATGTAGTACAGGACGCCGGGGAAAAACCCGGCCTCGGCGGCGCCGAGCAAGAAACGCATCACATAGAAGCTGTTCGGCCCCTGGACGAAGGCCATGCCGATGGTGATCGCGCCCCAGGTGATCATGATCCGCGCGAACCAGCGTCGTGCACCGAAGCGGTCGAGCATCAGGTTGCTGGGGATTTCCAGCAGGAAGTAGCCAATGAAGAACAACCCCGCACCCAGTCCGTAGGCCGCATCGCCCAGGCCGATGTCGGCGCCCATGTGCAGCTTGGCGAAGCCCACCGCGGAACGGTCCACATAGGCGATCAGGTACAGCAGGATCAGGAAGGGAATCAGTTTCAGCGTGATACGCCGGACAAGCCGCAGTTCCTGGCTCATGAGATCGGTCTCCGATTGTTGTTGTTATAGAACCTCGGGGGACACCTCTCGCGAAAAATCGCCAGGGTCATCCCTCCGTTTGAGCCGACTATATAGTAATACTATTTAACCAACAACACTTCCAAACTCAGCAATTTGCGCTTATGTTACGCTTCAGCTCGAACAATATAGTCATACAATAAGAGAATCGATCATGTCTGATAAGAAACCCACCCTGCGCTCCGCCCAATGGTTTGGCACCGCCGACAAGAACGGCTTCATGTACCGCAGCTGGATGAAGAATCAGGGCATCGCCGACCATCAGTTCCATGGCAAGCCGATCATCGGCATCTGCAACACCTGGTCGGAACTGACGCCGTGCAACGCGCATTTCCGGCAGATTGCCGAGCACGTCAAACGCGGTGTGATCGAGGCCGGTGGCTTTCCGGTGGAGTTCCCGGTGTTCTCCAACGGTGAATCAAACCTGCGCCCTACCGCCATGCTCACCCGCAACCTGGCGAGCATGGACGTGGAGGAAGCCATTCGCGGCAACCCGATCGATGGCGTGGTGCTGCTGACCGGTTGCGACAAAACCACCCCGGCGCTGTTGATGGGCGCGGCCAGTTGCGACGTGCCAGCCATCGTCGTCACCGGCGGGCCGATGCTCAACGGCAAGCACAAGGGCAAGGACATCGGCTCCGGCACGGTGGTCTGGCAGCTCAGCGAACAGGTCAAGGCTGGCACCATCAGCATCGATGATTTCCTCGCCGCCGAGGGCGGCATGTCGCGCTCGGCCGGTACCTGCAACACCATGGGCACGGCCTCGACCATGGCCTGCATGGCCGAAGCACTGGGCACTTCCCTGCCCCACAACGCGGCGATCCCGGCAGTGGATGCGCGGCGTTATGTGTTGGCGCACATGTCCGGCATGCGTGCCGTGGAGATGGTGCGCGAAGACTTGAAGCTGTCGAAGATCCTCACCAAGCAAGCCTTCGAAAACGCCATTCGCGTCAACGCCGCCATCGGTGGTTCGACCAACGCGGTGATCCACCTCAAAGCCATCGCCGGGCGCATTGGCGTCGAGCTGGATCTGGACGACTGGACCCGCATGGGTCGCGGCATGCCGACGATCGTCGACCTGCAACCGTCCGGGCGCTTCCTGATGGAAGAGTTCTATTACGCCGGCGGCTTGCCCGCGGTGCTGCGTCGCCTCGGCGAAGCCAACCTGATCCCCAACCCGAATGCCCTGACCGTCAACGGCAAATCCATTGGCGAGAACACCCAGGACGCGCCGATCTACGGCGAGGACGAAGTGATCCGCACCCTCGACAATCCGATCCGCGCCGACGGCGGCATCTGCGTGTTGCGCGGCAACCTGGCACCGCTGGGTGCGGTGCTCAAGCCATCCGCCGCAAGCCCTGAGTTGATGCAGCATCGCGGCCGTGCCGTGGTGTTCGAGAACTTTGACATGTACAAGGCGCGCATCAACGACCCGGAACTGGACGTGGATGCCCACTCGATCCTGGTGATGAAGAACTGTGGGCCGAAGGGTTATCCGGGCATGGCCGAAGTCGGCAACATGGGCCTGCCGGCCAAGTTGCTGGCCCAGGGTGTGACCGACATGGTGCGCATTTCCGATGCGCGCATGAGCGGCACCGCGTATGGCACCGTTGTGCTGCACGTCGCCCCCGAAGCGGCTGCCGGCGGACCGTTGGCTGCGGTGAAGGAAGGCGACTGGATCGAACTCGATTGCGCCAGCGGCCGCTTGCACCTGGACATCCCGGACGCAGAACTGGCGGCGCGGATGGCTGACCTGCAACCGCCGCAGAACCTGATCGTCGGTGGGTATCGCCAGCTATACATCGACCATGTGCTGCAAGCGGACCAAGGTTGCGACTTCGACTTCCTGGTCGGCTGTCGAGGGGCCGAAGTGCCGCGTCACTCGCACTGACACCACCCTTCCCCTGTAGGAGCTGGCTTGCCAGCGAAGAGGCCCTGACAGCAGACATTAGTGTTGACTGTCAGGCCGCCTTCGCTGGCAAGCCAGCTCCTACAATGTCTTATCCTCGCCTCAAGAATGCGTCGCGCCTGCTATCATGCGCGACACCTCTCCGCACAGGACCGCGCCGTTTCCCATGGATTACCGCAAACCCTCCGACCGCAAAAGCATGCACTCGCGCATCGTCCAGGAACTGGGCATGCAGATCGTCTCAGGACGTTTCCTGCCAGACGATAAACTGCCTGCCGAAGCATTGTTGTGCGAAGAATATGCGGTCAGCCGGCCGGTGTTGCGTGAAGCCACACGGGTGTTGGTTGCCAAGGGCCTGGTGTATTCGCGCCCGCGGGTCGGGACCGTGGTCAAGCCACGCAAGGACTGGCACATGCTCGATCCGGATGTGCTGCATTGGCTGATGCAGAGCAGTCCGCAGAATCAGTTTTTCGACCTGCTGACCAGCGTGCGCAGCATCATCGAACCGGCCGCTGCCGCCCTCGCCGCGCAGTTCGCCACCGAGGCCGACATCGCCTCCATCGGTGAAGCCTACCAGCGCATGGAAGCCGCCCCGACACCCGAGGCCCTGTTGCAACCGGACCTGGATTTCCACAGCCGCATCGCCGATGCCACCCACAACGACCTGCTGGCCAACCTGTGCAACATGCTCTCGGTGGCCATTGCCGAAGCCTTGAAGCATTCCAACCAGCGGCCGAACCTGCATGAACTGGCATTGCCGCGACACAAGGCAATCCTGACCGCCATCGAAAACCGCGACGCTCTCGGCGCACGGCATGCAACGCTGGTGCAGCTCGATGATGCGCGCAGTGCGTTGAATGTCGTACTGGGCACCGATTCTCACTGATTACCCCAACCCTTGTAGGCGCTGGCTTGCCAGCGAAGGTTGAGTGTCAGCCACATCGATGCCGAGCATTAAACCGTCTTCGCTGGCAAGCCAGCTCCTACACAAGCCAGTGCGTTCAGGGGTTGTGTGGGGTTCAGATATGAAAAAGCCGCACCCCTGAGGTTGCGGCTTTTTTGGTTCAGCTGTCGATCAGTGGGCGAACAGCGAGTTGCCCTTCTGCCCTGCCAGTTTCTCTGGCTTGATCAGGAACCGCGCCAGTGCCGGCAAGAGCCATAGCGCACCGAACATGTTCCACAACAGCATGAAGGTCAGCATCAGGCCCATGTCGGCCTGGAACTTGATAGCCGAGAAGATCCAGGTGCACACACCGATGGCCAGGCACAAACCGGTGAACAATACCGCCTTACCCGTGGACTTCAGCGTCTGGTAGTAGGCCTCTTGCAGCGGCAGGCCGGCACGCAGGAAGCTTTCCAGTCGGCTGTAGATGTAGATGCCGTAGTCCACGCCGATCCCCACCCCGAGCGCCACGACCGGCAGGGTCGCGACTTTCACGCCGATGCCCATGAAGGCCATCAGGGCGTTGCCCAGTACCGAAGTCAGCACCAGCGGCAACACGATGCACAAGGTCGCCGCCCACGAGCGGAAGGTGATCATGCACATGACCGCGACGCAGATGTACACCAGGATCAGGATGGTCAGCTCGGACTTCTTGATCACCTCGTTGGTGGCCGCCTCGATCCCGGCGTTACCGGCCGCGAGCATGAACTCCAGGCCATCCTTGTTGTTTTCCTTGGCGAACGCCTGCACCGCATGCACGGCACGATCCAGGGTCTCGGCCTTGTGATCGTTGAGGAACACAAGCACCGGCGCCAGGGAGCAGCTGTTGTTGTACAGGCCGTCAGCACGGGCGATGGAGTTGTTCAGCACATCAGGGTTACGCGACAGGGTTTCCCATTTCAGGTTGCCCTCGTTCATGCCCTTGATCATTTGCTTGGACACGGTCACCAGGGAAATCGCCGACTGCACGCCCTCGGTGTTCTGCATCTTCCACATCAACTCGTCGATCGGCGCCATGGCTTCGTAGCGCGAGCACCCTTCGGCCTTGGTCTTGACCATCACCACCAGCACGTCGGAACTGGTCGAGTAGTTGTTGATGATGAAGTTGTTGTCCTTGTTGTAACGCGAGTCCGGACGCAGTTCCGGAGCACCCTGGTCGAGGTCGCCGATCTTCAGGTTCTGGCTGTACCACAGGCCACCGCCAAAGGCGATCAGCGCCAGCAGAATGGAAACCGGTGCAACCTTGGCGCTGGCAAAGTTTGCCAGCAGGCGCCAGAACGGATGCTCGCGCACTGCGTCTTTCTTGCTGCGCTCGACCGCACGCTTGCTGATGCCGACATAGGAAATCGCCACCGGCAGCAGGATCAGGTTGGTGAACACGATCACCGCCACGCCGATGGACGCACCGATGGCCAGCTCTCGGATCACGCCGATGTCGATGATCAGCAGCGTGATGAAACCGACGGCGTCGGCGAGGATCGCGATCATTCCCGGCAGGAACAATTGACGGAAAGTCCGGCGTGCCGCCGTCAGGGCGTTGTCTGCCTCACTCGATTGCAGGGCGATCCCGTTGATCTTCTGCACACCGTGGGAAATACCGATGGCAAAGATCAGGAACGGCACCAGCATCGAATAGGGGTCGAGCCCGAAGCCAAAGAAGTGCATCAACCCCAGTTGCCAGACTACCGCCACCAGCGTCGTGCTCAACACGGCGACGGTACTGCGCAGGCAGTTGGTGAACCACAGCAAGAGGATCAAGGTGATGATGAACGCGATGCCGAAGAACATCACCACCATCACCAGGCCGTCGATCAGGTCACCGACTTTCTTGGCAAAGCCGACGATGTGGATCTTCACGTTCGGGTTCTGCGCTTCGAACTTGGTGCGGATCTTGTCTTCAAGCTCGTGGGAGAACTGGCGGTAATCCAGTGCCAGCAACTTGCCCTGGTCCTGCGGGTCCGGGTAGGACTCCAGCAACGGGATGTCGACGATGCTCGACTTGAAGTCGTTGGACACCAGGCGCCCAACCTGCCCGGACTTGAGTACGTTGTTGCGCAGCAAATCGAGACTTTCCTGGGAGCCGTTGTAGCTCTGCGGAATCACCTCGCCGCCGGCGAAGCCCTCTTCGGTCACTTCGGTCCAGCGAACGCTCGGGCTCCACAGCGATTTGAGGCCGGAACGGTCAACACCGGAGATGTAGAACACCTCGTCGTTGATCTGGCGCAGGGTCTCCATGTACTGCTTGGAGAAGATATCGCCATCGGTGGCTTCCACCGAGATCCGCACCGTGTTGCCAAGGTTCGCCAAATCGTTACGGTGCTCCATCATCTTCTGGATGAAGGGGTGCTCCAGCGGGATCATTTTCTCGAAACTGGTGGACGGACGAATCAGCGTCGCCTGCCAGAACAGAAAAATGCTGACCAGCAGGCAGATGGTAATCACTGCCGGGCGGTTGTTGAAGATCAGGCGCTCGAGGAACGTCGCCTTGTCCTGGTGATGAGAACTCAAGGAAGTCATAGCTGCGCCTTCTTATTATTAACCCGGCTCATTTGCCCGACTCGGTGCCGTTTGGCGAGGAGACGTGAACGCCGCCCTGCCCGGCCAGAACCAGATTGCCATTGCCTGCTGCCGTCACTGCCGAAACGGAGATGCGATCCGCACGGTTGGCCACGTTGAAGGTTTCGCCATTGTCAGTGCTGCGAATCACCGAACCGCCGTTGCCAACGATGACGATAGTGCCGTCATCGAGCAGCGTGCCGCCGGACAAACCAAATTCCAGGGCACCGCGTTCAGCCTGGAGCACGACTTGCGCCCAGGTGGTGCCGAAATCCGTGGAACGGTACAGGTTGCCGCGCAGGCCGTAGGCCAACAACGTATTGGGCTGCGCCGTGCCGATCACGCCGAACAGCGAACCCTGGTACGGACCTTCGAGTTTTTCCCAGGTTTGGCCCCAGTCTGCGGAGCGGAACATGCTGCCCTGCTCGCCGACGATGAACAGCCCGGCGTCCTTGACCGCGGCAATCGCGTTCAGGTGGAACTGGTCTGCGTTGTCGAGGCGGTCGCTGGCGTCTTCCCAATGCTTGCCACCGTCGGTGGTTTCCATCAGCGAACCGTAAGCGCCCACGGCAAAGCCGCTGTTGATGTCCTTGAACCAGACATCGAGCAGCGGCGATTCGCGCTTCAGGTCTTCGAATTGCTTGGTCCAGGTCGTGCCACCGTCTTCGCTGGCGAGGATTTGCGCGTCGTGGCCGACGGCCCAGCCATGCTTGTCGTCGACGAAAAACACCGACGTCAGCAGGGCGCGGGTCGGGACCTTGGCTTGCGTCCAGGTGGCACCCTGGTCATCGGAATACAGGATATGCCCACGATCCCCGACCGCCACCAGGCGCTTGCCGGCATGGACGACATCGAGCATCAGGCTTTTGGCAGCCTTGGCAGATTCAATGGAATAAACAACATCGGATGCTGGCGCCGCTGCGGCCAGCGCAGGGGTCGACAGCATGGCAGAGCCCAACAGCGAGAGCGCCGTAGCCAGCAACGCGACTTTGCGTAAAGCCGGCGGGCGGCAGATACCCACACCCATGACAGGCACACTCATAGACCTTCTCCCATTATTATTGTTAGGTCGTTCAACCTTTCTGGGCGCCGCAAGGGTACATGCCTGGACCGGGTGTTTCAGGGCATAGTCCTGAAACCCGCAATCCAGAGCCCCTTCGGAAGCTGGCCTATCCTATCGGTGTTTTTTAATGTCTGACAATCGACGCCACGTTATCTTTTGTTAACCGCGGTAATAACGTGGGTGGGTGAATGGGGGAATATCAGGAAGGGTGATGGCGCCTGAACTGACGCCTTCGCGAGCAGGCTCACTCCTACAAGGTTTGCGCGATACCTTGTAGGAGTGAGCCTGCTCGCGATTGAAGCGACGCGGTCTGCAAGACAGGCCGCGTCATCAGGATCAAGCGAGGCTTTTGCTGACCACTTCAAACACATCGCTAGACAGTTGGCCGCAAGCACGAATGCGTTCCAGCTCACCTTTCATCAACGCCTGACGCGCATCGTCATACTTGCGCCAGCGAGTCAGCGGTGCCAGTTGGCGCGAGGCGATCTGCGGGTTGAAACCGTTCAGCTCGATGACCAGGTCCGCCAGGAAGCGATACCCGGAACCGTCGGCGGCGTGGAAGTTGATCAGGTTCTGTCCGGCAAACGCACCAACCAGTGCGCGCACCTTGTTCGGGTTCTTGATGTTGAACGCCGGGTGCTGCATCAGCGCCTTGGTACGTGCCAGGCCACCGGGCAACACACTGCCGGCCTGCACGCTGAACCACTGGTCCATGACCAGCGGGTTGTCCTTGAAGTGTTCGGCAAAACTCGCCAGCGCCTTGGCTTTCTCAGCCTCGAAGGGCGAATTGACCAACACCGCGAGCGCCGTCAGGCGTTCGGTCATGTTGTCGCAGGCGTCGAACTGCTCCAGCGTTGCCGCCAGAACTTGCGGCTTGCCGCTGAGCATCAAGTAAGACAGCGCGATGTTCTGCAAGGCACGACGGGCGAAATGCTCGGCTTCGGCCACGTACGGCGTCTGCTTGGACAGGTCGCGATTGGCCTGGTAACGCAGCCACAAGCCTTCGAACAACGCATCGGCCAGTTGCTTACGGGCAAACTCACGCGCCGTGTGAATCGCTTCGACATCCGCCACTTCGCTGATTTCGGTCAGGTACGCCTCGCTTGGCAGCGAGAGCATTTCCGCGACCATCGCCTGATCCAGCGATTGGTCCGACAGCACGGTACGCAGCGCCGACACCAGACGCTGATCGAGCACCAGCGCCTCGCCCTTGCGCTGCTGGCCGATCAACTCTTGCAACACCTGCACCGACAATTGCTGGCCGGCATCCCAACGGTTGAAGCCGTCAGTGTCGTGCTGCATCAGGAACATCAACTGGTCGCGGTTGTACGGGAAGCTCAGTTTCACCGGCGCTGAGAAGCCACGCAGCAACGAGGGCAGCGGTTGTTCGGCGACGTCGACGAAGGTGAAGGTCTGCTCGGCCTCGGTCACGGAAATGACCCGCGACGTGCCTTGTGCTGCCGCTTCACCGGACAGACGCAGGGCAATCGCTGCGCCTTTGGAATCCAGCAGTCCCAGTTCCACCGGGATCACGAACGGCAGTTTTTCAACCTTGTCCGGGGTTTGCGGGCAGCTCTGGCGGAAGGTCAGGCTGTAGGTTTTCGCCGCGGCGTCATAGGACTCGCTCACCGCCAGACGAGGTGTACCCGCCTGGCTGTACCAGCGCTTGAACTGGGTCAGGTCGACACCGTTGGCATCTTCCATGGCCTTGATGAAGTCATCGCAGGTGACGGCCTGGCCGTCGTGGCGTTCGAAGTACAGGTCACTGCCTTGGCGGAAACCTTCGGCGCCGAGCAAGGTGTGGATCATGCCGACCACTTCCGAGCCCTTTTCGTACACGGTCAGGGTGTAGAAGTTGGAGATCTCGATGAAGCTGTCCGGGCGCACGGCGTGGGCCATGGGACCTGCGTCCTCGGCGAACTGGTGGGTACGCAGGTACGCCACGTCCTGGATGCGCTTGACTGTCGCCGAGTTCATGTCCGAGGAGAACCCGGCGTCGCGAAACACGGTGAAGCCTTCCTTGAGCGACAGCTGGAACCAGTCGCGGCAGGTCACGCGGTTGCCCGACCAGTTATGGAAGTATTCGTGGGCCACAATCGCCTCGACCCGCTGGTGCGCGGCGTCGGTGGCGGTTTCGGCCTTGGCCAGCACGGCGCTGGAGTTGAAGATGTTGAGGCCCTTGTTCTCCATGGCACCCATGTTGAAGTCATTCACGGCGACGATCATGAAGATGTCCAGGTCGTACTCACGACCGTAGACCTCTTCGTCCCAACGCATGGATTTCTTCAGGCTGTTCATCGCGTGCTGGCACTTGTCGATGTTTTCCGGCTCGACATAAATGCGCAGCGCCACGTTACGCTCGCTCAGGGTGGTGAAGCTGTCTTCGACGCACCACAGGTCACCGGCCACCAACGCAAACAGGTACGCCGGTTTCTTGAACGGGTCTTCCCAGGTCGCCCAGTGCCGGCCGTCTTCGCCAGGGCCGCAAGCAATCGGGTTGCCGTTGGACAGCAGCACCGGATAGCTGTGTTGTTCCGCGACCACCGTGGTGGTGAACGTGCTCATCACGTCCGGGCGGTCGAGGTAATAGGTGATCTTGCGGAAACCTTCGGCCTCGCACTGGGTGCAGAACATCGTGCCGGACTTGTACAGGCCTTCCAGCGCGGTGTTGGTTTCCGGGTGGATCCGCACGCTGGTGTCGACCGTGAAGGTGGTGCTGGTCGGGTGCAAGGTCAGGTGGTTCTCGCTCAGTTGGTACTGCGACTCAGACAGTTCCTGGTCAGCCAGGGTGACCGAGAGCAGTTCCAGCTGCTGGCCGTCCAGCACCAGCGGCGGCAAGCCCGGGCCACGTTCGGGGTTGCGGCGCATCACCAGTTGCGCATGGACCAGGCTGTGGTCCTCGAACAACTCGAAGGTCAGGTGCGTTTCGTCGATCAGGTACTCGGGCGCCTGATAGTCCTTGAGGTAGATCATCTTCGGTTGTTCGGTGCGCATGCTGGAGTCCTTACTGATGCACGGCGAGCTGGTAAGCCGTGTATTTACGAATGTTGATCACGCCGGTGTCGAAGATCAGGTATTGGCCCTTGACCCCCATCAGCGTGCCTTCGGCAATCGGGTTCTTGTCCAGGTTGAAGCTGACGATCTTCGCCGGGTACTGCGAGACCGGGTAGCGGATTTCCAGCGGTTCGACATCGGTCACCGGCTGGATCGCCTGCAAGCCAAAGCGTTGCTGCAAGCCCAGCAGGCCGTCGGCGCAGCTGTCGAACAGTTGGTCGCGCACCTCGGCCAGGTTCACCGCCGCCGCATCGCCCTTGAGTAAAGCACGCCAGTTGGTCTTGTCGGCCACCTGGCTGCGAAACAGATCCTCGACGAAACCGGACTGCTGGCGAGTCGAGACACGCATGATCGGCAAGGCCTGGCTTGCACCCTGGTCGAGCCAGCGGGTCGGCAGTTGGGTGGCGCGGGTAATTCCGACTTTCACCCCCGAGGAGTTGGCCAGGTAGACCACGTGATCGGTCATGCAGAACTTCTCGCCCCACTGCGGCTCACGGCAGGTGCCGGCGTCGAAGTGGCATCGCTCCGGGCTCATGATGCACACGTCGCACTGGGCCAGCTTGGTCATGCATGGGTAGCAGTAGCCCTGGCTGAAACTGGTTTTGGTCTTGCGCCCGCAATGGGAGCAATGGATGGCACCCAGGAACTCCAGGCGGACGGTGGTGCCGATCAACGGATTGACCGGCACCTCGGTGTCGCCCAGGCGCAAAGCGTATTGCACGTTCGGCCCGTCCAGGCGTGCCGACATTTTACTGATTGCACCGCGGCCAATCTCGATCAATGGATGGCATCCGACTTGAACAGGATGTTCGGCACTTCGATCGACTTCGAGGCACATTCCTGCGGGCCCATGTAGCCGGTACGCTGGTCTTCTGGCAGGTTCTGGATTTCCCAGGCGATCATCGCCTGCAGGGACAGCTCGCGTTGTTCGGCGGTGAGTTTGCCACCGTCGGACCATTTGCCGATTTCCACGGCCAGTTTCAGGCTCTCGTAGATATCGGGGGTGATGTTCTGGATCATTTCGTTAAAAGAGGACATTGGGTCTCCGTCTCTTTATTGCGTGTTCTTGAATTAGGCGGCCAGTTTACGGCGGTTATACAAACCGCCCAACAAACCGGTGAAGCATCCGATGAGTAACCCGCCGACGTGGGCCGCATTGGCGATTTCGCCGAAGCCGATCATCGAGACCAGCCCCGACAGGCACAGCAGCAGCCACACCAGCATCATCACCAACACGCCGCGCGGCAGGCGATAAGCCGGGTTCGGCGCCAGCAATTGGAAGATCCAGCAATGCCCGAGCAGGCCGTACAGCACGCCGGACAAGCCGCCGAACAAGGTCGGCCCGCTGAAATAATACTGGGCGTAGTTGGACACCAGGCTGAACAGCAGGGTCAGGCCGATCAGGTTGATGCTGCCTTGGCGCGACTCGATGCGCCGCCCCAGCTCCCAGTACCACATGCCGTTCATCGCCAGGTGCAGGATGCCGAAGTGGATTAGCATCGGCGTCACCAGTCGCCACCACTGCCCCGCCGCCAGGGTGTCGGCCAGCGGTGTGAAGTGAATGTATTCGCCGACCACACGAAATTGCAGGAACGTCAGCCAGCGCATCGTTTCCAGGTTGTCGCCGAGCAAGGTGACGGCGCCAACGATGATGCTCAGCAGCAATATCAGCGCGGTAGCCCTGGCGTGTTTCAACTGCTCGACAAAACCCGGGCGCTTGACGGTTTGCGCCACCGGGATATCCAACTGTTGGTCGGGGTCGCCCGCCGGAAAGCGTTCGTACAATGCGCGCACGTCTTCACTGATGTTACTCGGCACCCACAGCACCTGCTCGCCCGCTTCTTCGCTGACCCGATGGGGCACTTGCATGCGTTTGAGCAGCGTGACGAACCCGCTCAAATCCACCGCCAGGGGCAGACGCAATACCGCTACAGCACTCATTGCAATACCTCGGGCCGCTCGACATCGACCCAGACAAATTTATTCGGATCGAGGCGGGTTTCCTGATCCAGACGATAGGCCACCAGTTTGCCGTACAGCACGGCGCTGTAATCCAGGCAGGCCAGGTTCGGGCGGATCGGCGCCGGTTTGCCGCTGCGCCAGTAATGACCGACGAACAACAACGGTTCATCACTGCCATAGCGCAACAACCTGTTCTTTTCAGTGGAGCTCAGCGGTGTCTGGGCCACCGGTTCCGGCAAGGCATCCGGCTGGAACACGATGTCGCCGTAGGTCTTCGGATCATCTTCCCAGAACTTGGTGCGGAAGAATGAACGCACCAGGCCATCGCCGCTGGTCATGGTCAGGCCGTGGGGCAAGCGCATGTCGGTGCCGCGCAGCAAGCGGTCGAACACAGTGCAGGCAAAGGAACCCGCCTCGGCCGACGTCTGCAGAAAATGCTCGTCGATGCAACCGTTGGGGAACAACGCCCGCAGCGGCTCGATCAGCCCGGCATCCCAGCACGCGTGCACCACGCGAAAACGCCCGGCATCTACGAACAATGGCAGCTCATAGAACCATTGCTGGAAGTCATGCCAGTCACCCGGATGGTGTTCGAACTGGGTCAGGGTTTCGTGCAACAGGCGTGCATGGCGCGGCGTATGTTCGCGCACGAACTGCTTACCGCTGCCGGGCAGCGCCGGCGTGACCCAGCCCAGGGCATTGAATTCGTGGTTGCCCATGATGCACAGCGCCTGACCGGCCTCGACCATGTCGTGGACGATGTGCAGCGCTTCACGAATACGTGGGCCGCGGTCGATGATGTCGCCGACGAACACGGCCATGCGCGAAGCATGGCGCCAGACGCCGCCCTGTTTGTGGTAACCCAGTCGGTCGAGCAAGTGCTCCAGGGTCAGAGCGCAACCGTGCACGTCACCGATCAGGTCGTAGCTACGCGCGGGATCGAGCATCAGTCGCCTCCACCCCCCAACTTGCTGCCCCAGCCGAGCTTGGTCCGGCAGACTTCATAGTAGTTGTGGTCGAGCGGATGAATCAGCCGCAGCTTCTGGGCTTTCTTGCTCACGGTAATGGTGTCGCCGGGCGCGCAGGTGAAGTGGTTCTGCCCGTCACACGAGACTTGCGGGTAAATCTGCATATCCTTGGACACGACGATTTTGAGCTCACTGTTGCCATCGACCACGATCGGTCTACCCGACAAGGTATGGGGGTACATCGGCACAATCACAATAGCGTCGAGCTTGGGATGCATGATCGGCCCGCCGGCAGACAACGCATAGGCGGTCGAACCGGTCGGCGTGGCGACGATCAGGCCGTCGGCCTTCTGGCTGCAGACGAACTGGCCGTCGATGTACAGCTCGAACTCGATCATTCGCGTGGATTTGCCGGGGTGCAGGACCACATCGTTCAGCGCATCGCCCTGGCCGATGGCCTCGCCGTGGCGGCGGACTTCGGCTTGCAGCAGGAAGCGGTTTTCCACCAGGTAGTGGCCATCCAGCACTTCGGCGACCTTGATTTCCAGCTCGTCGGGACGGATGTCGGTGAGGAAACCCAGGCTGCCACGGTTGATGCCGAGCACCGGGATATTGTGCCTGGCCAGCGCCCGGGCTGCACCGAGCAGACTGCCGTCGCCGCCGACCACGATGACCATGTCGCAGACTTCGCCGAGCATCTTGCGCGACGACGTTTGCAGGCCGTGCCCCGGCAGCACTTCGGCGATAGTGTCTTCGAGGATCACGTGCAGGTGACGATCGAGCAGAAACCGTTTCAGTCGGCGGACGGTATCCAGCACCTGGGAACTGCCCAGGCGACCGATGATGCCGATATTGCGAAATTGCTCCATGGGGCTCCTGCGGGGATCTGCGTGGCGGCGAAAAGCACGATTATGGGCGAAAGCCGCCCGTAGACAAAATCCTTTCAGCTTCAAGGGTGTGCCCGGGTTTCGGGCTATGCTCGCAAGATGATGCTATTTCCCGATTTGCTCCGCCTGCCCCATCAGTTACGCCATCCTGAAGTGCGTGACCTGGCGTGGGTCATCCTCGCCCCGCCTATGCTCGTCGACACCCCGTGGCCGCAGCGTCATCCGCTGGCCGGCAGCGATTGGGTGCAGGCACCGCAGCATCTGGAGCAATGGCTTCGCCAACTGGATCGTGACAGTTATGGCCTGCTGCACTGGCTGGCCCAGGCCCGGACCCGACGCTTGGGCCTGTACTACGAGCGCCTCTGGCAATTCGCCGTGCAGCATGCCCCGGGCATCGAGTTGATTGCCGCCAACCTGCCCATTCGCCGCGAAGGCCATACCCTCGGTGAACTGGACATGCTGCTGCGCGACCGCGACGGCGTACACCACCTGGAACTGGCGATCAAGCTCTACCTCGGGCCGCAAGCCGGCGACGGGCACGACACTGCCCAGTGGCTGGGCCCTGGCTGTCACGACCGGCTCGACCGCAAACTGGCGCACCTGAGTCAACATCAATTGCCGATTTCCGCCCGACCCGAAAGCCGTGAAGTGCTGGCGGCACTGGATATCCAGGCCTTCGACGCGCATTTGTGGCTGGGCGGTTATTTGCTGTATCCCTGGCCCGGACGGGCCGAACCGCCAGCGGGCGCCCATCCGCAGCATTTGCGCGGGCGCTGGTTGCATCAGAAGGATTGGTCGGCGTTATTGGCCCAGAGCGCGCCCGGGCGCTGGCAACCCCTGCCCCGCCATGCCTGGCTGGCACCGGCGCATTACGCAGCGGAACACACCTGGAACCCTGAGCAAATGCAGGCCTGGCTCGACGAACTGGACCCACTGTCACCCGCACAACTGCTGGTGCGCCTGGTGGAAAATGCCGAGGGTGATTGGGAAGAGGCCGAACGTTTGTTTCTGGTGGCGGATCTTTGGCCGAATGTGCCGGGGCAAAGTTGAGTATGGTGTTGTTTGGTCGGGCCTCTTCGTCGGCAAGCCAGCTCCTACAAAATCTGCGCGTAGGAGCTGGCTTGCCAGCGAAGGGGCCGCCCGGTTTAAACAAATCACAAACGAATCACATGCCCCTCAACCGGCGGAACCTGGCCATGAAACAAACGGGAAATAACCGTTTGCGCCGCCTCGTACCCCCGGCTCTCAATGACCTCCATCAACGGCTTTTCGCCCCCCGTCACCTGCCGAAAAAACTCGACCAACCCTTCGCCAATATGCTGGCTGACTCCTTCTGGCCCCCATTCGGCATTGCGCTTGCGGATTTGTATCGGCGCGAAGAAGAACACCGGTTGCGGCCCTTCGATTGCCGTCAAACGCGCCTCGCCCGTGCTTTGCGCCGAGCCTGCGAAGCAGCTTGTTCGGTCTCCTGCTGCGTCACAGTGGCGGGTCCCACAAGAGTAATGACAGCCGATGAAGAGCGGGTTCGGAAACTCAAAGGGCGGCGTGCCCACCCTCAATGCCCGCGCCAAGCCGCTGAAACGGCCAAGCCAGGCCCGGGCGATCTTCACCGTCGAGGCGATTTACCAGGCGTTTGTTCGGATTTGGCAACGCGACGGCTGGGCCGGCCTGACCACCCGCGAGGTGGCACTGGAAGCTGGTGTGGCGGTTGGCACGCTGTATGACCATTTCCCCAGCAAGGAAGCCTTGCTCTGCGGGTATGCCCGGCATTGCCTGGATGATTTGTTGAAGCGCCTGGAAGAAGACGTCGTGCAAGCCCAGGACCTGGCCTGGCCTGTCCGGGTCAAGCGCCTGGTCGCATTGACCAGCGCCTCGTAGGCCGAAGCGCTGGTGCGCGAACCTCAGACTTTCTTGTGCTGCTCGACCCATTGCCCGTAGGCATTGATGAAACTCTGCAAGAACGGCTTCACCGACTCGGACAGTTTGCCCGCCTCGTCGAACGCCGAACCGGCCCCGCCCAGATAAGCTTCCGGCTGCTGCATCATCGGCACATTGAGAAACACCATGGACTGACGCAGATGGTGGTTGGCCCCAAACCCGCCAACGGCCCCCGGCGAAACACTGATAACGGCGCCGGGCTTGCCACTCCAGGCACTTTTGCCGTAGGGGCGCGAACCCACGTCAATCGCATTTTTCAGCGGAGCCGGCACCGAGCGGTTGTATTCCGGGGTGACGAACAGCACCGCGTCGGATGAACTCACCTGTTGCCGAAAAGTGCTGTAGGCTGCCGGCGGTGCAGCACCATCGATGTCTTCGTTATAGAGCGGCAGATCGCCAATTTCGATGATATTGAGCTTGAGATTGGCCGGTGCCAGCTCAGCCAGGGCCTTGGCGACCTTGCGGTTGATCGAATCCTTTCTCAAGCTGCCGACCACGACGGCGATCGTATAGACGTTGCTCATGGGAGATTCTCGACTGTCCGATATGAAGAGTTAGTAGTTATAGATGACGATTCAAGCAGCGGACGGTTGAAATCAGCGTCCCTGACTATTTTTTTCCGGTAGGAAAACTTACCTCGCCCAAGCACGGTCTACAGAGCCGCAAATTGAGTGATTTATCTCCAGAGGTTCTAAGCAGATGGCAGCAGTACTCGTCGGTCAGTTCCATGCAAGAGATGCGGAAGGCCGCATTTATTCGGTGCACGAGTTCCAGGAATCCACCCCGGCGGCAGACGGTTCAGCGCCTGTCACCACGTATAAACTGGCGATTGGCGACCGCGTCAACAAGGTCGCCGACAATGAATTCCTGCTGGTACAAGCCGGCATTACCATTACCCGCGAACCCCTGACCGCCAGCGCTTCATAACCCGACGTTATGATCAGAAGTCATATGCGCAGACTTGGGGTAGGATTCAGCCACTGACTCCTCCACCTGCTGAACATGGACTTCACGCATGCGCTTACGCCATATCGAAGTGATCCAGGCGCTCCTGCAGACCGGTCACCTGGGCACCGCCGCCGAATGGCTGCAGTTGCCGGTGGCCGAAGTCGAGCGGTTGCTGCGCGATGCCGAGGATCAGTTGGGTTTCATGCTGTTCGCCAGCGTTCGCGGTCGCTTGCAGGCCACTCGCGAGGCGCGGGAGCTGCAAGCCGCCATCACCAACGTCTACGATGCGCTCGAACCGGTGCAACGCCTGGCCAACAGCCTTCGGCAATACCTGGCGCCACCGCTGCGCATCATCTGCACCCCGCCGCTCGCCAATCACCTTTTGCCTCACAGCATCGCCGCCCTGCGCCGACGCCTGCCCGATGCGCCCTGCACCCTGCTCAGCCAACCCACCCGCGACATCGTGCGCAGCCTGTTGCTGCGTGAGAGCGAGCTGGGGTTGAGCCTGCATCATCCCGATCACACCGATATCCAGTGCCAGGTGATTGCCCAGGGCAAACTGCAAGTGCTCGCGCCCCATGGCTGGCTGCAACCGAAACAGAAATACATTTCGCTTCAGGACCTGGCCGGTCAGTCGATGATTGGCCTGGAGGGGCACGACCCGCTGAGCCCGACGCTCGACAACAAGTTGCACAGCCTGCGCCCTGCGCCGGTGATCCAGACCCGTGTGCAGTCGCACCAGATGATGCGCAGCATGGTCGAGGCCGGCGAAGGCCTGGCCATTGTCGACCCCTTCACCGCCCTTGGCGCCAAAGCCTCGGGGCTGGACACCTGCCCGCTGGCACCGGCCGTGCCGATCAGCCTCTACGCCCTGTCGTTGAAGAGCGCCGAGCCTTCAACGGCGATTCAGACCTTATTGGCAATCATCACGGAACAAGCCGCGGCGATGCTGACGAGCTGAACGGATTTTCCAGCGGGTTTTCGAATATTCGATACCAGAACAGCGCAACTTCGGCGGTGTTCGGATCAATCCCGCGATAGCGCAAGTGATCGATTCCGCCAATCTCGTAGCCGCAGCGCTCATAGAGCCGACAGGCACCGAGGTTGTTGTTCTGGGTTTCGAGCATGATGCCGGGGAGTTTTTTCTTGCGGCTCCAGAACTGCGCCACATCCAGCAACGCCTTGGCCACGCCATGCCGTCGGGCCGGGGCATGCACCGCCAACTCGTCGATATGGGCAAAGCCGTTCCAGTTGGTGCTCACCACCAGGTGCCCCACGGGCTGGTCATCCAGATAGGCCATGAAAATCGCGCTGTCGGCAGCATCGCGAAAGCTGTTGAATTCCTCGGGGTCGATGCCGTAGCACTTGCGATACGGCGTGATCGGCGTCACCGGCCATTGCGAGACTGGCATGCCGATTTCAGCCGACCCGTAGGCGGCAACTTCAAAACTGAAATCACTGCCCCAGATATAGGCGGCGAAACCGTCATCGGCGACCCGCACCGACAGCCCTGGAAAATTTGGATTGATTACCGGCTGCATACTGGGAAAGGTCCTCACTCCTTGATGCAATCGACGGTGTAGTGCCGTCCATTGCCCTCGTCTTCATGTTGCAATCCGTGCACATCAGCAACGAACCCCGGGAAACTGCTATCGAACGTACGGGCAAACGCCAAGTAGTCGATGATTGAGCGGGTCGACTCGGTAAAGCGCTCGCCCGGCATGATCAACGGGATGCCCGGCGGGTACGGCACTAGCATCACCGCGGCAATGCGTCCGCCCAGCGCATCGATCGACACAGCCTCGACTTCACCGCGCACCAACTGATCATAGGCGTGGGCCGGCTTCATCGCGACTTCCGGCAATACCGTGTACATGCGCTTGAGGTGTTTGGCCGTGGCGTTGCTGCGGTAACAGGCGTGCAATTGGTCGCACAAATCACGCAGGCCCATGCCTTGATATCGCGCGTGATTCTCTTGCGCCACGCAAGGCAGGCAACTGGCCAAGCTGACGTTGGCATCGTAGCTGCGCTTGAACTCCAGCAGTTCGGTGAGCAGCGTGCTCCATTTACCTTTGGTGATGCCCATGGAGAACAACACCAGGAACGAATACAACCCGGTCTTTTCGACCACCAGGCCGCGTTCCCACAGGAATTTGCTGACCACCGCCGCCGGAATCCCGCGCTCGCTGAGGGCACCGCCAGCGGTCAACCCGGGCATCACCAGCGTGACCTTGATCGGATCGAGCAGCACGTAGTCGTCGGTCACGCCGCCAAAGCCGTGCCAGTCGGCATCCGGTTGCAGCAGCCAGTCCTCGGTGACGACCCGCTCATTGCCTTCTGCCGACGGCGGTTGCCAGATCGAAAACCACCAGTCATCGACGGCGATGTGCTGGCGCAAATTGGCCAGCGCCCGGCGAAAGCTCAGGGCCTCGTCAAACATTTCCTGCAACAGCGAACGCCCGGCCGGCCCTTCCATCATCGCCGACGCAACATCCAGCGAAGCGATGATGCCGTACTGCGGCGAGGTCGAGATGTGCATCATGAACGCTTCGTTGAAGCGATCCCGATCCAGTTGCCGGGCGCCACCATCGCGCACGTGGATCATCGACGCCTGACTGAATGCCGCGAGCAACTTGTGGGTGGAATGGGTAGTGAAGACCAACGGGCTGTGTTCATCACGGGAGGTGCCCATGCCATAGCGCCCGGCAAAAAACTCATGGAACGCCGCATAGGCATACCAGGCCTCGTCAAAGTGCAGCACCTCGACACTGTTACCCAGTTGCTGGCGAATCAGCTCGGCGTTGTAGCAGAGGCCGTCGTAGGTGGAATTGGTCACCACCGCGAGCTTGACCTTCGGTGAACGGCCTTTGGTCAACGGACTGGCGTCGATCTTCGCCTGGATCGATTCGCGGCTGAACTCGCTCAGAGGAATCGGGCCGATGATCCCCAGCTCATTGCGCTCCGGGCACAAGTACAGCGGGATGGCGCCGGTCATGATGATCGAGTGCAGCACCGATTTGTGGCAATTGCGGTCCACCAGCACCAGGTCGTCGCGCGCGACCACCGAGTGCCAGACAATCTTGTTGGCCGTGGACGTGCCATTGATCACGAAAAAGGTGTGATCGGCACCGAAGTTACGCGCCGCACGGGCCTCGGCTTCGGCCAGCGGGCCGGTGTGATCAAGTAGAGAGCCGAGTTCCGGCACCGACACCGAAAGATCCGAGCGCAGGGTGTTCTCCCCGAAGAACTGGTGAAACGCCTGCCCCACCGGACTTTTGTGATACGCCACACCGCCGCCGTGTCCGGGGGTGTGCCAGGAATAGTTGGAGTCTGCCGTGTGCTGCACCAACGCCTTGAAAAACGGCGGCAGCAGGCCATCCAGGTATTTGCGTGCAGCGCGCGCCACCTGCCGGGCGAGAAAGGGCACGGTGTCTTCGAACAGGTAAAGAATGCCGCGCAACTGATTGAGCTCGGCCATGGCGTCGGCCGGCGCATTTTCCAGGGTGACTTTTTCGCCGAGGGCAAAGATCGGCAAGTCCGGCGCACGCACCCGCGCCAGGCCGATCAGTTCGGCCATGTTTTGCAATAAATGGGAATGGCTGCTGGCGTCCTCGGAGGCAATCAACATGCAGGACAGGCCATGGTAAGTCGAGGCCACTAGCCGTCCTTCGGTGTAGTCCACCGCCGAGACGACGCTGAGTCCCTCTTGCTCCAGCTCACGGGCAATCCCCCGCACGCGGTCGCCGGCAACGTTGTCGGCCTTGATGTCGCGATGGACAATCAATACCGGGAATTTCAAATCCTTATACATGAGACTCAGTGTCCTGAGGCGGCAGGCCGGAGCCTGCCAATCACCTCAGGGTAGAGGGTTGCAGAGGATGTGGCGAGCACGATGCACCATTTTGTGGCGAGGGACGAGCATTCTTCGCCGCCGAACGGGGGCAAGCCCCCTCGCCACAAAAGCTACTCAGCACAAGTGTGGGATCAAGCCTGGCCTTACGCCTCAGCCAACTGCACCCACAACGCCGGCGCCCCCGCAGACTTGCCGATGATCTCCAGGCGCGCCGCGTGGCGCGCCAGGTCGTCTTCGCTGGCGCGGATGATGCGTGTCGGCTGGCGGTCGGCGGGCAAGCGGCGGATTTCGGTGGCCGAGTTGTCCGCCCCTTCACCAGAGCCGTTGCCATCGGAAGCATTACCGGCCAGGGACAGGCTGGTCTGGCCGCCGGTCATGGTCAGGTAGACGTCGGCGAGAATCTCGGAATCGAGCAAGGCGCCGTGCAGTTCACGGCCGGAGTTGTCGACGCCATAGCGCTTGCACAAGGCGTCGAGGCTGTTGCGCTGCCCCGGGTGACGTTCCCGGGCCATCATCAGGGTGTCGAGGATCGAGCAGTGCTGCGTGATGTCCGCACGCTCGTGCTGGCCCATGAGGGCAAATTCGTTGTTGATGAAGCCAACGTCGAAAGCCGCGTTGTGGATGATCAGCTGCGCGCCCTTGATGAACTCGAAGAACTCTTCGGCCACTTCGGCAAAACGCGGCTTGCCCACGAGAAATTCGTTAGTGATGCCGTGGACGCCGATGGCGCCCTCGTCACTTTCGCGATCGGGTTGCAGGTACACATGGAAGTGCCGGCCGGTCAGGCGGCGGCCCATCAACTCGACACAACCGATTTCGATAATCCGGTGGCCGTCGGTCACCGGCATGCCGGTGGTTTCGGTGTCGAGTACAACGGATCTGGTGGCCATCAGTGCTCAGCTCTCAATCGGTCAATCGCGCAAAAGCGGCGATGTTAACACGCTTGTCGGGGGCTTTCAGGAAGACCGTGCAACGTCGATCGCGAGCAGGCTCACTCCTACAGACGAAGACCACTTGTAGGCGCGAGCCTGCTCGCGATCAGCCGCAACTCAATGTATCGGTTAAAGCCGAATCAACTCTGCTTGTACCCGCGCACTTCATCTACTCCACGGTTGGCCAACTGGTCGGCCCGCTCGTTGCCGTGGTGGCCAATGTGCCCACGGACCCATTTCCAGGTAACCTTGTGGCGGTTGACCTGCTCGTCGAGCAACTTCCACAGGTCAGCGTTTTTCACCGGCTCCTTCGCCGCGGTTTTCCAGCCGCGCTTCTTCCAGTTGTCCATCCATTCGTTGATGCCTTTCATCACGTATTGGGAGTCGGTCACCAGCAGCACCTCGCAGGGACGCTTGAGTTCTTCCAGGCCGCGGATCGCGCCCATCAGTTCCATGCGGTTGTTGGTGGTGTTGGCTTCGCCGCCCCAGAGCTCCTTTTCGACGCCCTTGCACACCAGCAGTGCGCCCCAGCCGCCAGGGCCAGGGTTGCCCTTGCAGGCGCCGTCGGTGAACAGTTCTACGCTATCGCTCATGCCTATCTATCCAGAAAATGCGTTGGCCCGCCGATCACAGATCGACGACGCCCGAAGCCGGGGCAAGCCCGGCCACAAATAAAAGTGAGTATTACGGTTCGATGTTGCGCCGGTTGACCTTGGCCATCGGCAACGGAATCAGCTTGCCCATCGGTTCGCGACGTTCCTGGCGGACCGGTCGCAGGCCCACCACGATCTTGCGCGCCACCAATAAATAGAAGCCGCCACCCGACAATTGCCAATCGCCGGCCTTGCGTTCCCAACCGGCCAGGCGGGTTCGCCATGCCGGTGACGCAAGCGGCGGACGATAGCACCCGAAGCGGCGTTTCTCCAGCGCGAAGCCCAGCAGGTTCAACCAGTCCGCGACCCGTGACGGCGAAATGCAGCGCGCCTTGCGCATGGCATCATGGGCGAACACATGGCGCAGGCCCCACGTGCTCCAAGGGTTGATGCCAATGATCAGCAGGTGCCCGCCGGGGCGCACGCTGCTCGCGGCCTCGCGCAGCAAACCGTGGGGCGACAGGCAGAAGTCCAGGCCATGTTGCAGCACCACCACGTCGGCGGCGTGCTCGCTCAAGGGCCAGGCCTGTTCCTCGCAGACGATCTCGACCCCCGGCAACGGTGCCCCCAGGCGCACATTGCGCTGCACCTGCGGCGCTGACGGCGGTGCCTGGGCCGACGGACCGTAATGCACCAGATAGCCACCAAAGAACCGCCCGAGCTCGTCTTCGAGCATGCGCCGCTCTTCATCCAGCAGAAATTGCCCGAGAGGGCCGGCCAGCCACTCGCGGGCCGCGCTGATCAACGCCAGCCAGTCAGGATCGGCCTGTGCGAACGCTTTATCAGTCATTGCATTCTCCAACGCGCCAGGAAGTTCTAAGATGCGCCATTGTTTCCCGCTTGGCGAATCCGACGATGATACAGATCACTGCGCTCCCCGCCTTCACCGACAACTACATCTGGTTGTTACAAGACCACGGCAGCAAGCGCTGCGCGGTCGTCGACCCGGGTGATGCCGCCCCCGTACAAGCCTGGCTCGAGGCCAATCCGGGCTGGGTGTTAAGCGATATTCTGATCACTCACCACCATCATGACCACGTCGGCGGCGTCGAACTGCTGAAGAAAGCGACAAACGCGAAAGTCTATGGGCCGGCGAGCGAAAAGATCCCGGCGCGCGATGTTGCGCTCAAGGACAACGACACCGTCAGCGTGCTCGGTTGGGACTTCGATGTGTTCGCCGTCCCCGGCCACACCCTGGGGCATATTGCCTATTACCATCACGGCCTGTTGTTCTGCGGCGACACGCTGTTTGCCGCTGGCTGCGGACGTTTGTTCGAGGGCACGCCACAACAAATGTACCGCTCGCTGACACGCCTCGCCGAATTGCCTGAAGACACGTTGGTGTATTGCACTCACGAATACACCCTGAGCAATTTGAAATTCGCCGCGGCCGTCGAGCCGAACAATCCGGATACCGCCGAACGCCTGGCCAAAGTCAGCCGCCAGCGCGAGTCCGGGATCATGACGCTGCCATCGACCCTGGCGCTGGAAAAGCTCACAAACCCGTTTTTGCGTGCCGGTGAAACATCCGTTAAAGAAAAAGCGGACGAACGGACCGGCACCGATAACTCGGCGCCCGATATGGTTTTTGCTGCGCTTCGAGGCTGGAAAGACTCGTTCTAAAAGGCTCTCCAAAGACTGCAACAATTCTGAAAGGTTGACCGCGCAGGGTGCGCTTTCTAGAATCGCCCGACATTTTTGCCCGGAACTTACTTCCAGCCAATGTCGTCACCTATTCGCAAAGCCATCAATTCAGACGCATTGACCCGCCTGGCTCAAGCCATCGCGGTGGCTGTGTCCGCCACCTTGGCGGGCTGTTCCAGCCATGCGCCGACCGATGTCTCGCACTCGCCGAACATCGCCGCGCGCGCCAAGCAAAAACCGATCTGGCTCAGCGAAAAACCCAGCCCGCAAATCCCGCAGGACGTCTGGGAGCGCATGCGCCAGGGCTTCCAGTTGCAGGACGGGCTGGGCGTCAACCCGCGCATCGAGCAGCAGCGCCTGTGGTTCGCCAGCAACCCGTCCTTCCTGGAAAACGCCGGCGAACGCGGCAGCCTCTACATTCATTACATCGTCGAACGCCTAGAAGAGCGCAACATGCCCCTGGAACTGGCGCTGCTGCCAGTGATTGAAAGCGCCTACAACCCGATGGCCTATTCCCGGGCCGATGCGGTGGGGTTGTGGCAATTCATCCCGTCCACCGGTCGTTACTTCAACCTGCGTCAAACCCGTTTCTATGATGGCCGTCGCGACATCACCGCATCGACCACCGCTGCGCTGGATTACCTGACCCGCCTGCACGACATGTTCAACGGCGACTGGATGCTGGCCCTGGCGGCCTACAACGCCGGCGAAGGCACCGTCAGCCGGGCCATCGAGCGCAACGAGCGCCTCGGCCTGCCGACCGACTACTGGAACCTGCCGCTGCCTGCCGAAACCCAGGCCTATGTGCCGAAGTTGCTGGCCCTGTCGCAAGTGGTCATGTCGCCCGAAGCCTACGGCGTGAACCTCAACCCGATTGCCAACGAACCGTACTTCCAGGTCGTCGAGATCAACCAGCGCATGGACCTGTCCAAGGTCGCTGAAGTCGCCAACATCGACGAAGACGAACTGTTCCAACTCAACCCGGCCTTCAAGCAGCGCACCACTATCGACGGTCCGCAGCATTTGCTCGTGCCGACGTCCAAGGCGCAACTGCTGACCAGCAGCCTGCAGACCATGCGTCCGGAAGAACTGATCAGCAAGAAACCCCTCAAGCCCGTCTTCGAAGGCGCCGACGAGACGCGGATCGCCACGGTCCGTCGGTCGTACCGGGTCAAGCGCGGCGACAACCTCGGCTCCATCGCGAAGGCCAACAATGTCGACGTGAAGGATCTGCAGCGCTGGAACAAGCTGACCGGCAAGAACCTCAAGCCAGGCCAGACGCTGGTGATGCACGAGGCCGTCAAGGGCGGCTCCGGGCGCGTCAACACCGTGGTTGCGGCGAACAGCAAGAAACAGCAAACCAAATACAAGGTGCAACAGGGTGACTCGCTGTACATGGTAGCCAAGCGTTTCAACGTTGAAATGCAGCACCTCAAGCGCTGGAACCCGCGTGTCGGCCAGGCACTCAAGCCAGGCCAGATGTTGACGGTGGCCAATCCGCATTAAAAAACAGCCCCTGACTTCAGGGGTTTTTTTATGCCTGCAAAACCTGTAGGAGCTGGCTTGCCAGCGAAGGCGTCGGTACAGTCAATCTCCATTTCGCCTGTCACACCGCTTTCGCTGGCAAGCCAGCTCCTACAGTATTTACGTTGAACATAAATTATTTGAACGACAGCCAACCCGTAATTGGATGGACTCGCCCAAGCCGAGGCGTCAATGCGCCACGGTGGCAGTCTAAACAGCCAACGACAGCGAGGGCGAGTCCATGAAAAATCATAGTTCGATTCATCAATCCGTGTCTTCTTCTGA
>NZ_JAFMPV010000031.1:0-57708 GCF_049132105.1 Pseudomonas sp. NFX15 | reverse complement strand
TACTTCATTTCCACGACCAAGCGCACAGCTTCCGCCTTCTCTTCGGCAGTAACGATCCGAAATCCCATGATGCTTCCTTAGGCTGATACTCCTACATCATGGTCCATAAATATTGAGCCACAACAGCCTGCCGGCGAAGAGGCCCTCAAGCCATGCATCTGCCAGGCGGACGCCTTCGCCGGCAAGCCGGCTCCTACAGGGGTGGGTGGTGTTCCTGTCACTGGCAGGCACCGCAAAAAGCTGTAGGAGCTGGCTTGCCGGCGAAGAGGCCCTCAAGCCATGCATCTGCCAGGCGGACGCCTTCGCCGGCAAGCCGGCTCCTACAGGGGTTGGTGGTGTTCCTGTAACCGCCGGTTCGCTGCACGCCCACGCCGATGACACCCCGCAGGGTTTTGTCGAGGGCAGTTCCGCCCGGTTGCTGGCACGCAATATGTATTTCAATCGCAACTCGTTGTCGCACTCTGCGGATGCACGAGGATGGGGACAGGGTTTTCTCCTGGACTACCAGTCCGGTTTTACCCCGGGCGATATCGGCTTCGGTGCCGATGGCAGCGTCTACACCGCCTACAAACTCGATGGCGGGGCATGCCCATGGCGCCGAAGGGATCAAGGCTGCCGCCACCGTAGTCGACGGTGATCCCCTGGCTGATATTTCGGTGCTTGAACCGCTGCCCGTGGTGATGAAGGGCGGTGCGATTGTGCCAGCCGATGTGTTGTCTGGCCTGTAGGCACAGCCTCGTCTAATCCGGATCAAGCGCCTGATCGGCCCGGTCTTGCGCTTGATTGCCCACCTTCGTCCTCACGCTGGCTGCTCATCGCGGCGTCGACCTCCAATGCCCCGCGTTTAACAGTTTTTGAGAGTTTTTGATTCGGATTATCCCGTCGCTGCCCGCAGGATTCGGCCCGCATTGACCGGCGTGCAAGCACCTGCTTTGCGTAACCGAATGACTACTTTCATCACGTGAGAACGAAACACATGGGCATGTCGAACAAATGGATTGCGGGTATTGCTTTGAGCTGTGTATTTCAGGTCGGCTGCGTCTCCAAAGTCGCCGAGCAAGAGCAATACTCGGGTTTCCTGGGCAACTACCAGGGCCTGGAAGAGCAAACTACGCCGAGTGAGCAGAAAGTCTTGCGCTGGGTTTCGCCAGGGTTCGATCCTCGCGCGTACTCCACGGTCGTGTTCAACCAGATGGAGTTGTACCCAGCGCCCAAACCCACCTCGCGCGTGAGCCTCAAGACCTTGCAAGACGTGCAACAGATGGCCAGCGAAAGCGTCAAGAACGCCTTCGCCCGTCGCTTCACCATCGTCCCTTATCCGCAACTGGCACCCGCCAATTCGCGCGCGTTGATCCTGAACGCGGCGATCACCCACGTCAGCGCCAACAATGAAGGCATGCATTGGTACGAGGCCGTTCCGATCGGCGCGATTGTCGGCGCCACGCAAGCGGCCACCGGGCACCGCGACCAGACCGCGGAAATGTACATCGAAGCCGACCTGCTCGACGCGAAAACCGGCCTGCCGGTGGCGAAGGTCGTGCGCAAGGTATTCGGCGAGACACTCGACAATGCCGAGCAGCCGCTCAAGGCCAGTGACTTCAAGGTCGCTCTCAAGGGTGTGTCCGACGACATACAGGCCCTGCTCCTCAAGCATTGATGCGCCGGGAAACCCCACCCGAAGCGTGCCGAGCCTGACATCCATCGGGTCAGCCCGTGGCGTGGGGTTTCTGAACGGCGTTACGCCGCTGGAGACACAACGATGAAAATACTGACCGATACCTTCGCGGCCTTCAGGGTGTACCTGAGCACCTGGGTCCTAGCGGTGCTGATGATGTTTCTGAGCACCAACGCCTCGGCGGTGACGGTGGTTCCCCTCAAGAACCAGACGTCACAGACCATCCAGCAGGACACCAGTGCCTGCCAGTCTCAGGCCAATGCCCAGCATCCGGTAGACACCACCGTGCCCTCCGGTGGCCGGGCCAAGGGCGCCGCCACCGCCGCTGTTGCCGGGGCCGCCGCCGCCCAGGTTCGCGGCAATCAACACGAAGTCATCTACGACCAGATCGACGACGATACCAGGCAGGATTACCGCCAGAACCGCGCACGCAGTGCGGCAGCAGCCGGCACCGTCATCGGCGGTTCCCGGCAACGTCAAGAGCGCCGGCAGTCGCAGGCTGAAAACCAGCAGAGCGTCACCGCCAGTAACTCGGTCTACACCAGTTGCCTGCAACAACGCGGCTACAACGTATTGCCCTGACTCGCAGCGTTGATGGCCGATGCCGGCTTGCACAAGCATTGCCGGCCATTCCCCTATCCAAACCGAAACTGAGGGCCTTGCCCATGCGCATTGCGTGTATTGCTACAGCGATGGTCGCGTCCTGGCTGCTTGCCGGTTGCACCACTTCTCCGAATAACCCGACGTCGACGTTGCAGACGAATAAGTCACCCGAGCAATACGTCGATTGCCTGGTTCCCAAGTTAAAGGGGCTCGAGATGAGCCCTGTCGTCTCTAACACAGAGCGCAGTTACCGGGTGGTCGTGTCGAGCAAGATAGCCGTCGACACCGTGCTGCAAACCCACCAGTCAAATGAAGGCGGCAAGGTGTATTTGTATGAACGCCAACTGCTCGCCTCCAGCTTCCAGCCATCACGTTTCGAGCGTGCAGCTCAGGAATGCCTGTAACGCGCTGATTTCTTCCGCCCTCCGCTCACAATCCCTCCCTTTCAGGCACAAATGCGCGCAGCAAAAAAACCCCGCGTCCTTCATGAAAAGACGCGGGGCAAAGGTTGTGAACCAAGAGGTGAGGATCGCTGTTGCGTGGCAGGTACACCATGAACGTGATGTGTGCCAACGGTCCTCGAGAACCATTTAAAACGCTAACGTCGACGGATCAAAGCTAATAGGGATCAATAATAATCAGCCAGAAATCCGGGCAAAGAAACAATTGTTAATGGATATCGTGCGATGTCGAAAACCTTAAGTAACAATTAATACCTTGACGAGTTTTTAGCACTCATCTCGACCCTGGATCAGATCAACTGCCCGAGCTTGCAGTTTTCGGATAGCGTCGTTAGTCCATTTCACGCATTATTAAGGGCATCTCGACCAACACTCATGGGTTATTCCGTCATGTTTTCCTTTGTCTGATCCAACTTACCGATGACCGGCAGGGTTACTGACCGCACGGCCTGCCCCTTGAAACGAGCGACATCAACATTGTCCAATGACACCCGGTGCATCCTGCGCCGGCCCCCGCATCTGCGCTGACTCCTGACCCGAATGTACCGTGCCAAATCCGGCCCCTATACTCAGGCCAGCATCGCCTGAACGGAAGATTTCTATGAGCTACACCTTCAAGTTGAAAAATGACGCAGTGGCAGAGTTCGACCCTGACAGCGCCATGCTTTGCATTACAACGCTCCATGGAGATGTACAGAAATCCACGTTAGGCAGAGCCGAGTCGCGCTTGCTGGACCTGCTGCTGACGGAACCCGGCGTCACAAAAAGTCGTGACGAAATCATCGATTACACCTGGAATGACCGCGTCGTTGCCTCCGGCAGCTTGAACCAGACGGTATTCTCGCTAAGAAACATTCTTAATGACAGTCGGGATCACGAGATACTGATGACCGTTCCGCGGCGGGGATATTGCTTCAACCGCCACTGCGTAATCGATGTCCAAACAGAGGCGTCGACACCTGCAGAAGACATAACGCCCTCTCCCGCTGCAACTCCAACTCCAGTTTTTGAGCCGCAACCGGTTCCTGAAAGTACAGTGCCGACGACGGCACCTTTGGTGAATCCTGTACGCTCTGCGTTCATGACCAAAGCGCAACTGGCCGGTTATGTCGTTGCCTTGGCCATGGTTGCCTTCACTTTTTTTCGTTTTGACTTCGATGTGCCAAATGTTGAAGTGTCCAGTGGTAATCAGAATGGCCTGGTCATTAACGCCGTCGGTAATGACCGGGCAGAAGCGCAAGCGTTGCTCGACCAGTCACTCAAGCAAACAGCGCAACTGGCGCCCAACTTACAGGGACAGGTCTGGATAAACCTGTTCAAGACCAGTTATTCCGTATCGTGCATTCGCCCCGATTCAAGCACTGCGAACTTACAATTGAACAGTAGCGAAAGGGACCTCGCCTTGATGATTCGTCAATGTCTGGAAGCCGCCCTATGAAATTTGCCACTGCATCGTATGTTCATTGGCTAGTGATCGGCGCGATTAGTGCAGCATGCCTGTTCTCGTTGATTTATTCGCCGTCGTATTACAAGGAAAACACCAGTTATCAAACCATCACCCGGCAATCGCTGGAAGATCAAAATCAGCTCAATACCGAAGAATACCTGACCATCGGACATGGCCGGCTGACTCAGACCACACTGGAAAGCCTGAATGGAAAGATCCGCAACGCAACCATTTCGGCCAACATCGTCAAAGAAAGCGAAAATCACGTCCAGATTAAAATCAACAACGTAAAACTTAGCCAGGACAGCGAACTCTTCGCGATTGAAAAGACCCCCGATCTATTCTTCCGGCGTCAGTATGTTTTGCAGGAAGGTGCCATTCTGAACTATGAATTGATCCCGACACCCGATAAAAGCACCGTGTGTTTTTACGTGCATGAACTGGGTCGCTTACGCTGCATGAACCATTAATTTCAGGCAGAAAATAAGCATTATTGACTGGAATCAAACGGCGCTCCCGCCAACACTCCTGCGCCGGTGAATCCTTTGGATCGCACCGCCTTGATGCTTGCCAGGGACAGTGACCTCTACAGGGCATCAAGGGAAAATCATAATTCCCCAGAGCCATGAGTCGATGATCATCAGAATCCTTGCCGTTTCGCTCCTGTCTGCAATCCCCCTTTATTCGTTGGCACAGGATGCACATACCAGCGAAAACACCACCATCGAATACTATGAAATCGAATCACGCCCGGATAACAGCCAGAAGCTGTCGCACCTGAAAATTCATTCCCGCAACGAATACCATGCCGATGAACAGGACAGCGCCCCGCCTTTCCCGGCCCCGTTTCAAGGTGAGGCCGACACGAATACCGACATGGCGCTCATTACACTGTGAGACACAGACTCTACCCTCTGCCAATACCACGCGGAAACGCAGAATAGACCCTCGTAAATATAGGTTATTGACTTCAATAAGTTCAGCAGGGTTGAGAGGCTTGACAGGCCAAGTCATGGCAGCGATGCAGCTAACACGGTGCTCCGCCTGAGTAAACTGTTAATAAGGAAACACCTCGATGCGACTTAAGAACTTCGTGACTGTATCGTTTGGTTTGTTGCTTTCGCTCAAAGCCATGGCTGATGACAAGGACATCTACAGCCAAAAAATGGCGAGTATCGAAACCAACAAGAAGGCAGTCAGTGACGTGAAAAACAGCTATCAGGTCAATACGGGTTATCGGATTAATGATTTTTATGCTTTTGACGCCACGGCGATCAACCCGACGAAAGCCCCCTCGAACATCTTCACTTCAAACATCGATCCGCACAGTGTCAGGCACATGCGGGACGCGGCATTCGACGAAAAATATGCGTTTTCTGCAGGCCTTGAAATCAGCCGCGGACTTTGACGCTGTCACGCCAGAGCGGTGACCGGACCGCTCATCAAAACGATCCGTGCGTGACCACAATCGGTGCAACGGCATCCATAACCTGACACTAACCCTTCAACAGGTAGGTCTTCCATTTCATGACTATCGCAGCCCCCAATGAAATCTTTCACTTGTCTACGGCCATGCCGAGTCAACTGAACAGGACCGTCGGCAATTGGGAAATGAGCTTCATCCCTTCCGAGCACGAAGCGCGCATCCGACAGCACAAGCTCTTTCACAGCGCCAAGTTGCAGTACAGTCGCCTTGAGTTTGACTCATCGGTGACGCTGATCAGTTCTGTCCCGGCCGGGTTCATCACGTTCGCCATTTCCCAGGCGCCGGTTGGCCGCCCGGTGGTGAACAGCGAAAAACTGCAACCTAATGAAATCATCGTCCTGCACAGTGGCGAAGACGTGCGCTACACCTGCGAGCCGAATGAAACCCTGTTCACCATCACCACGACACTGGAGCACTATGAACAGTGCCGCCAGCATCATTCGGTGATCGACGTGCTGGCAAACAGGAAACAACATAGCTACCAAGCTGAGAACTACCAGTTCATCCGTACGGCCCTGCAAGCAATCAGCGCCCCCTTTGTTGCTACCCATGAAGTGGCTTTGGCGCAACACGACAGTGCCGCAGAGTCCGCGATTGAAAGTGCAGTACTGGCGTCCCTGTTGTTGTCGCTGACACCCGCTGGCAGTGTTAACCGCAAAGTACCCACCCGAAGGAAAGTGGCCATCGAGGCCATCGAGTACATTCACCAAAACACCAAAAAAGTACTCAGCATCAAGGCGCTGGTGAAGCAACTTCAAACTACGACGCGTACCTTGCACTTTGGCTTCATTGAAACGTTCGGCGTGTCGCCCATTGCGTATATCCGCAACCTCAGGCTCGCCAGCGCCCGCCGCGACTTGATCAACAACACTTGGCCCACAGTTACCGAAACGGCGATGTTTTGGAACTTCCACCACCTGGGTCGATTTTCCAAGGCCTATCTGGTTGCCTACGGGGAGTCGCCGTCAGAAACGGCTCGGCGTAACTCAGCGAAGTCCGCCAGCACCTGCGCCATGCGTTGATAACAACCCAACCACAACCGCCTCTCATCGAGGCGCTAAATAATGATTAATAATTTTTGTTGTTAATGGGCAACTCCCACAATCGCATATTTCCCCAATTAAGGAGATAAGCATGCTACAGCGAGCCTCTACCCGATCACTCAAGCAAAAAATCATTCTCTGCGTGGCGGCCTATGCAAGCGGCATCTTGCTGGCGTTGATCATTGACTGGTTCTAGACAGTTTCATCCATGACTACAAGGTGCGCAGTCAACCCACAAAGGCTTGGAGCTTGTCGATGTTTGCAGCATATAAAGCACTGCTGGTAAGGCATACAGTCACTGTATGCGCGATTGTCGTGGCAGGCTGGGTCGCATGGTTTAGTGCCGGTGAACTGGCCGAACAATTCATTGCACGCAAGTTGAACAACGTTTACACCGATCTACGCGCCGCCCAAGTGGAACCCAATGCTCAGATCGACAAAGTGCTGGAAACTCTTGGCGACCTGGACCGTTCGGGCCAGACATGTTCGCCGCAGCAATTTTCCCAACTGGCCAACCTGGTCAAAAACCTGCGTTTTGTCGATCAAGCGGCAATCGAGTTAGCCAATGGCAGAATCTGTTCGTCCTACGGACAGGAACTGCCGCCGGTACTGGCCGATAACAATCAACACAAGTTTTCGATTGGTAGACGCACCTATTGGGTGGATACCGGTCACGCCGTTTCGCCAGACGCCGACTTCATCATCGTGTCGGAACAGTCCACCTACGTCTGGGTAAACAAGAAGATCCTGTTCGATAACCTGAAGTTTCCCGAAGACCTGCAACTGGACCTCATCGGCCCCGGCGGCGTAGTGCCCATTGCCTCCACGGGACACCAGCCGCTGAAGATGCACAAACCCTTCCACCTGGAAGAACTGGTGACTGCAGCAGACAAAGTGCTGATCGCCTTCGCCGGTAATCGCAATGAACTGATCTCGGTCATCTCTTTGCCACTGAGCTACCTGACCGGCCTCAAATTCAAATTATTCATTGGCCTGGCCTGCCTGTTCGCCGTGTTGCTCCTGCTCGTCGGGTTTGCCCATCGGCATTACAACTCGACCTGCGAGCAGCTTCGCAAGGCGATAAAGGCCAACAAGCTGAGTGTTGACTACCAGCCCATCGTCAACCTGACCACAGGCTATCTGGTGGGCGCCGAAGCACTGTCTCGCTGGAACGCCAACGGCACTCAAGTCCCGGCGGATCTATTTATCCCGCTGGCGGAAAAATCCGACTTGATCTGCGACCTGACCCGTTCGGTGATTCGACAGGTGGCCGAGGACTACAGCACTTACCTTTGGGCGTGCACCGACTTCTACATCACGGTCAATCTGTCTGCCCAGGATATTCAGGACCCAACCTTTGCTGATTTTGTCGCCAGTGTGCTGACGACTTACCAGATGCCGGCGTCGGCCATGGTCTTCGAAATCACTGAAAGGACCTTGCTCGACCACAAGTTGGCCGCCATGCAATTGCGCCGGCTACGCGCGTGCGGGCACCGGATCGCCGTGGACGACTTCGGTGTCGGCTACTCCAACCTTGCCCTGCTCGATTCGGTGCCGTTCGACATCCTGAAAATAGACCGCTCGTTCATCAGCGAGGACAAGATCGCGACCCACGATGCCCTGTGGCGACACATTGCCCGCCTGGCCAAGTCGCTCAGACTCAAGGTCGTGGCCGAAGGGGTCGAATCGCAGCAACAGTTGCCGCACCTGATTTCCGGTGGGGTGCTATTGGCACAGGGCTGGTTGTTTTCCAGGGCGCTGCCGATCCAGGCATTGGCACGGCGCTATTTTCAATGCCCGGTCAATATCCAGTCTTTCGATGACCGGCGCGACTCAAAAATATCAATCAATGACTTCTATTAACGCCACCTGCCCCCCCAAATGCTCGCCGAACCTTAACACCTGACAAACCTGTACAAGGACTACACCACTCATGCTACTTCGAAACCTTGGCTTCGCTTCCCTGCTGTCGATACTGACTTTTCAAGCGTTCGCCGATGACAAAGGTTTATATCTGGGCGCGGGCGTCAGCAACATCCAGACCGACGAATCGAAACTCGACGACTCGGACTCCAGCTACAAGGTTTATGCAGGCTATCGCGTCAACAGTTACCTGGCCTTCGAGGGGGCGTATGTCGACCTTGGTCAATTCAAGGACAAGGATGTCGACTTCGACGGTAAATCGGCTCAGGCGGCTGCCCACCTGGGCTTTCCAATCGGTGACCGAATCCGCCTGTTCGGCAGTGTCGGTGCCCATGCCTGGGATGCGGACGGCAATGCCACCGACGATGACACCGGGGTCGACCTGACTTACGGCGTCGGCATGGAAATCGATGTGTTTCGCAACATCGGCTTGCGCGCTGAATACGAAGTTCTGGAAGTCGGTGAGATCAACCTGAACCAGACCACTGCTTCGGCCTATATGCTGTTTTAACTGCTCTTCCAGTTGAGCGCCCGCCTCGGTCGCTCAACTCACCTCCCCCGCTTTCTTCCGCCTTGCCCGCCCGGGCTCATACTTCTCAAACTATCAGTACTGGCAAACTGCCGGACTCTTGTAACTACAATGTTTAAAGATCCAGCGCCACACGAAAGTCTGGATACAAGGCAAACAGCCATAAAAAAGTAACTACCTTTCGTATAAATGAAGCATTATGGGGCCTCAGCGTTAACCACCAGCACGTTATGCACCAAAAACGCGCCAAATGTACTCGAAAATGTCATACACAACGTGCAGACTAGATGGCCTTACCAATACGCTGCCCTCCCCTCAAATCAAAAGTGCACTTACCCGCGACGACTATTGATATAGCAGAAAGTTTTATTTTTCCGACAGAAAATAATTTTTCTTTTAAAACAATAGATTGAAATCATCACAAAGCAGAAAAAGATAAAAGGCATGCTTTTTGACTTCTAGTGTTTGACAGACCGCTTAGAGTGGTCGATAACTGTATCGGCCCATATGGATACAACACGAGTGCAACAGCATTTGGTATCCGTAGATCTCGGGCATCATGGGAAGCATCTTTGATTACAGGACGCCAAGTGCGGACCGTGCGGTAGCTTTGATCCTGAAAAAGTTGCAGTGTCTTCATTCCAAATGCAGCTAAACATAGTCCTCCTCCAACTGCTTCATACTTGAAACACATGTAATCTCAATTCTGAAACACTAATAACTGCCAATAATAAACACGACGCTTCTGGGATACCCTTTTCAAGGGCCTCCATAGGCCTACTACCTACTAGCAAGCACGACGGCATCCAACCCCCGTTTTTAAGGCCCGCCGTGCTTAAAGGCAAGCTATGTACGGAGCTCTCCAGAATGCTGACTAATAGCCCCAACGGCGCTCATTGGTATCTACTGCAGTGCAAACCCCGCCAGGACGAACGGGCGCAACTGAACCTGTTACAACAGGACTACGTTACGTTTCGCCCCCAGCTGTTCAGTGAACGTCTGGTACGCGGCAAGCGGCTCCGGGTTCAGGAGTCGCTTTTTCCGGGGTATCTGTTCATCCAGCTGAGTCGCGAAGACCACTGGGCGCCCATACGCTCTACCCGCGGCGTCAGCCGTATCGTTGAATTCAACCATGTACCCGCAGAGGTGGCCGACGAGGTCATCGAGCATTTGCGTGCGCGCAGTTATCAATCGCCCGATGACGTACACCCCAGCCGTTCGATCAAGCCGGGGGACATGCTGCAAATCGTCCATGGGCCACTGGCACCACTCGAAGGTGTGTTCCTGTCTATGCTTGGTGCCGAACGCGTCATGCTCTTGCTGCAGTTCCTGAACCGCCAGCAGCATGTCTGCGTTCCGCTCAGTTATCTCGAGCGACAACGCTCGTAACGACAAAACCAAATGCAGCCTGGCCTTCTCACTTCTCGGGAACTCATCAATGCTCTTAAAGCCGTATTGTCCTCTTGCCCTGCTCGCGGCCTCCCTCTATCCCGGCCTTGCCTGGAGTGACGTCCCGCAACCCGTCCCGCAATCGATTGATATCTATGGATTTCAGTTCATTCCAACGTTTGGGTTATCGGAAGGTTATGACGACAACATTCGTGAGGTCGAGCACGATGTCCAGTCCTCGATGGTGACCAAGCTTGCGCCTTCTTTCGTACTCAAGGCCGAGGACCGCAACAGCGCCACCCGACTGACCTGGCAACCGACCCGCTACATATATCATTCGCAATCCGACGCTTCGAGCACCTCGCAACGTGTGCGGGGTGACAGCATCATGGAGTTCACCGACCGCCATCGGCTGGCCCTCGAAGCCGAATATTACAAGTTCGAGCGGGTCACCTCCACGGCAGTCGAGGGCATTAACGACAAACTCAATAACAAACGCGTGGGAGGCGTCTATACGTACGGCGCCAAGACCGCCGATAACCAGATCGACGTCGGCGCCAATTACGCGCAACTGCGCTATGACAACAGCGACGGTATCAACGACGACAAGGAACGCAACACCACCGGTTTCAACACGACCTGGTATCACCGGATCGGCAGCAACACCCGCAGTCTGCTCGAGTACGACCACACCCGCTTCGATTACTTGCTGTCCAACAGCCCGCGCAGCAGTAAATCCGATGCGGTGCTGGCCGGTGCGCAATGGGATTTTACCGCGCGCACCTCCGGCAAGGTCCGGGTCGGTTATGAACGCAAGAACTTCGATGAAAGCACCTCCAGCGACCTGAGCAACCCGACCTGGCAAATCGATCTGGCCTGGAAACCGCGCACCTATTCGACCTTCAGTTTCCTGGCCCGCCAGGCCTTGGCCGAAGGTGACGATGGCTCCGACGCCGTGAAAGCGACCTTCACCCAGGTCGGCTGGCGCCATGGCTGGACTGACCGCATCTCCACCCTCGCGCAGGCCGGATACGGGCACTACGTCTACGAAGGCCAGAGCCGTACCGACAACCTTCAGGACTACAACCTCTCGGTGATTTACCAGATGCGGCGCTGGCTCGGCGTGGAGTTGGGTTATCGCTTCCGCGATAACAACTCCGATGCCGACAACGAAAGCTTCCTGCGCAACGTGTATCAACTCAGTTTCAACGTCAGCCTCTAAGAGGACATCCCCATGAACAGGCGCCTGTTTGGTTTGTTGTTATGGCTGTTGCTCGTTCCTGCTACCTACGCAGCAGACCCCGCCACCGATTACAAACTTGCCGCGGGTGATGTGTTGCGCATCACCGTGTTCGGGGAGCCGGAGTTGAGTGTCAAGAAGGTTCAACTCAATGACGCTGGGACGTTTTCCTATCCGTTTCTTGGCGAAATTACCGCCAAGGGCCTGACCCCCAATCAGGTCGAGAAGAAGCTCGTCGACGGACTCAAGCAAGGCTATCTGATCGATCCGAAAGTCAGCATCAGCCAGATCGAGTACCGCCCTTTCTACATCAACGGTGAAGTGCAAAAGCCGGGCAGCTATGCCTTCGTGCCCGGCTTGACCCTGGAAAAAGCCATTGCTTTGGGTGGCGGCCTGACCGAACGTGCCTCGATGAAACGCGTGACCATCTTGCGCGGCGACGGCGGACCTGCGCAGGAAGACAACATTTCCAAGACCACCGTTATCTCCCCCGGTGACACCATTTCCATTGCACAAGGCTTTTTCTAATCATGGACAACAGCCCTAGCACCTACGTCGAACGTCCGCTCCAGGCGCACTTGCACGCGCAGCACCACGAAGAGTCGGACACCATTGATCTGCTTCATTTATGGAGGGTCATCTGGCGCGCCAAGTGGAACATCGCCTGGTTTGTCGTACTGTGCTGCGCCCTGACGGCGGCGGTGTTGTCCTTCATCACGCCACAGTACCTGGGCAGCACCACGCTGCTGATCAAGGAAAAGACGCCGCCGGTGATGACCTTCCAGCAAGTCTCGGACTCCGGCGCCTCCACCACCCCCGATTACCTGCAAACCCAGCAAGCCTTGCTGGAATCGCGCGACCTCGCGGAACGGGTGGTGCGCAAGCTCAACCTCACCACCAACCCGCTCACCGACCCTCGCCAGCAAACGCAAACCTGGTTCAAGCCACGGCAATGGCTGAACGATCTCAATGCCAACCAATGGCTGCCTTGGCTGGCTTACTTGCCACCGCCAAAACCCGCGCCGACCGAGCAGGACATATTCAATGACGTCACGCAGAACCTGATGCTGCACACCACCGTCAAGTTTGTCGGCAAGAGCCAACTGCTGGAGATCGCCGTCGAATTGCCCGACCCCGATCTCGCCGCCGCGGCTGCCAACGCCATGGCCCAGGGGTATATCGACAGCCAGCTCGACACCAGCCTAAAGTCCTCGCAAAACACCACCAGCTGGATGAACACCCGTCTGGTCGAGTTGCGCAATAACCTGCGCACGGCTGAAGACAAACTGCAGGGTTATCGCGAAGAGCAAGGGCTGGTGGATGTCGACGGCGTGGCAACGATCAGCGCCAACGAACTGCAAATGACGGGCAACCGCATGATCGATGCCCGGCGCGATCGCGCCGAAGCCGAGAGCCAGTACCGTCAAGCCCAGTCATTGAGCGGCGGCGACCTGAGTCGGCTGTCGAGTGTACCGGCGGTGTTGGCCAATCCGTTGGTCCAGCAGTTCCAGGCAGAAGTGGCCAAGTCCCAGGCCAAGGTCGAGGAACTGTCCGGACGCTACGGGCCCAAGCACCCGGCGCTGATCTCCGCGCAATCGGAGTTGCGTACCGCGCAAACCAGCCTGCGCCTGCAAGTGCAGCAAGTGGTGGCCGGTATCGAGCGCCAGTATCAACTGGCGGTGGCCAGCGAAGGTGCCCTGCAGAAGTCGTTCAACACCAACAAGGCGCAGATCCAGAACATTTCCCGCAAGGAATTCCAGTTGCGCGAATACCAACGGGAGGTCGACAGCACCCGCGCCCTGTATGAAACCTTCGTCACCCGCCTGAAGGAAACCGCCGCCACCTCGGACATGGACTCGGCCAAGGCCCGCGTCGTCGACACGGCCATCGCGCCGATCGAAGCCAGCAAGCCGCGCAAAACGTTGATCGTGGCGATCGTTGCCGTGGTCGCAGCGATCATCGGTGTCGCCCTGGCCTTCCTCTTCGAAACCCTGAGCAATACCTTCAAGACCGACGAGAGCATCGAAAGCCTGCTCAACGTGCCGTTGCTCAGCGTGGTGCCGCTGGTCATGAAGAAAAGCCGCCGGCAACTGGCGCGGCTGTTCGAAGACAACGACAACCCGCGGTTCTGCGAGACCATCCGCAATCTGCGGACCTGGCTGATGCTGCAAAGCACCGAGGCGGCCCCTTCGCAGGTGGTGCTGATCACCTCGACCGTACCCGGCGAGGGCAAAAGCACGATTGCCAACAACCTCGCTTCCTCGCTGGCGCCCCTGGAACGGGTACTGTTGATCGATGCCGACTTGCGCCAGCCGACGTTGTCGCTGAACTTCGACTTTCCGCCTGACAGCCCAGGCTTCGCCAATGTGATCGCCGGCACCGCGCGCCTGGAAGACTGCATCCGCACCGTGGGCAACCTCGACATGCTCTCGGCCGGCAGTATCTCGCCGCCGTCGATGGACATGTTCAATACCCCTCGCCTGCCTTCGCCGAACGATCCGGCCGATACCCTGCGCCAGCCACCGGCACAGGACCTGCTCAGTTCGCCGCGGGTGGCGCGCATGCTCGAAGTGCTGAAGTCGCGCTACCGGCACATCATCATCGATTCGCCGCCGGCGGAAATGGTCAGTGATGCGCTGTTGCTGGCCAAGCACTCCGATGCGGTGATCTATGTGGTGAAAGCCGAAAGCACACCGGTCGGCCAGGTGCAAAAAAGCCTGGCGATGCTGCAACAAAGCCACGCGCCGGTGTTCGGCGTGGTGCTCAACCAGGTTGATCTGCGCAAGGCGCGCAAGTACGGCCGCGGCCACTCCAAATCCTTCTACGACTATGACTTTGCCCCCCGCTAAACCTCGGCAACAGCCGTAGCTGCCTTACCTCACCACCCTGCCTGTGTCACTGGACCGGGCCGTCCCCGACGGCCCGAATGACTCCCCATGCCTAGAGATTGAGCCAATGACTCCGCTATATACCGCTCAGATGGCGCATCGACGAGGCGTCACGTTCTGGGGCCAGTGGTTGTGCGCGATCACCCTGGTCAGCCTGTTGTTGATGGCGCTGGTGCAGATGCGCGTCGGCTACCTGTCCCCCGAATACCGCGTCCTGATCATCCTGACCGTTCTCGGTTCGGTACCGATCTACAGCCTCATGCAGGTCTACCACAAGCGCCATGGCCTGTTGGTCGGGCTCAGTCGCTTGCTGGCTGGGTGGCTGATCTTGCTGGGAGTGCTGATCAGCATTGCCTTCGTCACCCAGACCAGCGCCATGTTTTCGCGCCAGGTGATCATCGTCTGGGCCTTCGCCGGGTTCCTGATCCAGGCCGCCAGCTTCCTGCCGTTGCACTACTTCGCCCGGCTGTATTCGCGGATCGTCTTCAACGAACGCCGTTCGGTGATCATTGGTACCTGCCCGACCGCCCATGAACTGGCCAAGAAGCTGAGCCGGCCCAATCGCGCGTTGTTGCTCGGGTTCATCGCCGCCAAGGAACACCATGGCCCTGCCCCCAGCATCCTGCCGTTGCTGGGGCACGTCGATGACATCCGCGAGCTCATCAGCCGCATGGAAGTGCGCCGGGTCTACATCGTCCTGCCGATGGCCGATGCCGCGACCATCGAGGCGCTGTACATCGACTTGCTGGACATGAACGTCGACGTGGTATGGATTCCCGACTTCGGCAGCATGGTGTTGCTCAATCACTCGATCTCGGAGATCGAGCGCATGCCGGCCATCTACCTCAACGAAAGCCTGATCACCTCCCACCCCGGCAGCCTGTTCTGCAAAGACCTGTTCGAGCGCAGCCTGGCCGCCATGGCCTTGTTGCTGCTCAGCCCGATACTGCTGGGGGTGGCGCTGGCCGTGAAGCTGACGTCGCCTGGCCCGGTGCTGTTCAAGCAAAACCGCCACGGCTGCGATGGGCAGGTGATCAAGGTGTGGAAGTTCCGCTCGATGCGCCTGCACGATGACGGCGAAGTACGCCAGGCCACCCGTGACGATGACCGCGTCACACCGCTGGGGCGCTTCCTGCGGCGCAGCTCCATCGATGAGTTGCCGCAACTGTTCAACGTGCTGTTCGGGCAAATGGCCCTGGTCGGCCCCCGCCCGCATGCCGTCACGCACAACATCTATTACACCGGCAAGGTCCGCGCCTACATGGCCCGCCACCGTCTCAAGCCCGGCATCACCGGCCTGGCGCAGATCACCGGCCACCGCGGTGAAACCGAAACCCTGGAGAAGATGCAGCTGCGGGTCGCCCAGGACCTCAACTACATCAACCAGTGGTCGCTGTGGCTGGACATCAAGATTCTGCTGAAGACGCCCTTCACCCTGTTCTCGAAAAACATCTACTGACTTCGTGCCCGATCCCGTATCGGCCGCCACGACACCATCAAGTTTCTGCTCAAGACGCCCGTCACCTTGTTTTCGAAAAACAACGACTGACTTCGTGCCCGATTCTGCATCGGCCGCCACGACACCTGAGGGTTTTCACATGAATGTGAGTGTATTCGGCATAGGCTATGTAGGGCTTGTACAAGGGGCGGCGCTGGCCGAGGTCGGTCACAACGTGATGTGCGTTGACGTCGACGCCGCCAAGGTCCAGGCACTCAATGAAGGTGTGGTGCCCATTTATGAGCCGGGGCTGGAAGCCCTGGTCCGGGACAATCATAAAAGCGGTCGCTTGCAGTTCGGCACCGACCTGGCCCGCGCCGTGCAGCATGGCGACGTGCAATTGATCTGTGTCGGCACGCCGCCTGACGAAGACGGCTCGGCCGACCTGCAATACGTGTTGAGCGTGGCCCAGACCATCGGCCTGCACATGCAGCGCCACCAGACCATCGTCGACAAGTCCACCGTGCCGGTGGGCACCGCGGACCTGGTGCGGGCGCGGATCGCCCAAGTACTGGCGGACAACGACCGCAGCGAGCTGACGTTCGACGTGGTCTCCAACCCCGAGTTTCTCAAGGAAGGCTGCGCGGTCGAGGACTGCATGCGTCCAGACCGCATCATAATCGGCACCGACAGCCAGCGCGCCGAAGAAGTCATGCGCGAGTTGTATGAGCCGTTCAACCGCAATCACGAAAAGATCATCGTGATGGACGTGCGCAGCGCCGAACTGACCAAGTACGCCGCCAACTGCATGCTGGCCACCAAGATCAGCTTCATGAACGAAATGGCCAGCCTCGCCGAGCGACTGGGCGCCGATATCGAGATGGTCCGCCACGGCATCGGCTCGGATCCGCGCATCGGCTACCAGTTCATTTATCCGGGCATCGGTTACGGCGGCTCGTGTTTCCCCAAGGATGTGCAGGCACTGATCCACACCGCCAACAGCCTGGACTTCGATGCCCGCGTGCTCAAGGCCGTTGAGTCGCGCAACCACGAACAGAAAACCACCCTGTTCCAGAAGATCCAGGACCATTTCAACGGCGCGCTGCAGGGCAAGACCTTTGCCCTGTGGGGCCTGAGTTTCAAACCCAACACCGACGACATGCGCGAGGCCCCCAGCCGGGTGCTGATGGAAGCCTTGTGGCGGGCCGGTGCCAACGTTCAGGCATTCGACCCCAAGGCCATGGAAGAAACCCAGCGCCTGTATGGCGAGCGCGATGACCTGATGCTCACCGGCACCAAGGAAGCGGCGCTGAAAAATGCCGATGCGCTGGTCATCCTCACCGAATGGCAGGCGTTCCGCGCCCCCGACTTCGACCTGCTGGCCCGAATGCTCAAGCAGCCGCTGATCTTCGACGGACGCAACCTGTACGACCCGCAACGACTGGGCAAACGCGGTTTCACTTACGTGTCGGTGGGCCGCCCTGTTCAGCCGTCGCAGGCGTTGGGAGCACGATCATGATTCGTCTCGACTTGATCGGCCAATACACGCCGGCACTGCTGGAGGCCAACAAAGCCTTTTCCTTTATCAACTTCGCGTCGATTGGCAGCTTTTTCAAACATCCACCGGATGCCATCGCTTACTTTTGCGACGGCATGCTGATGTCGAGCTTCATGTCGCGGGTCACCGGGCGCTCCATCGACCGGGTCAGCTTCGATTTTTCCTCGATTGCCGACCCCGTGTTCAGCGACGCAGAGAAACTCGGCAAGCGGGTGTACGTCGTCGGCGCCACGCAAGCGGAGCTGGAATTGTTCATTCGCAAATTGCATGCCCGCTATCCACGGCTGCCGATTGCCGGTTATCACCACGGTTTCTTCGATGCCCAGCAGGCCGCAGCCATCCAGGCCGACATCTGCCTGGGCCGGACCGACATCCTGATCGCCGGCATGGGCGCCGGGTTGCAGGAACGTTTCGTGCTCAATGCCCTGAAGGCCGGCTTCACCGGCGTGGCCTTCACCTGCGGCGGCTTTATTCGCCAGGAAGCCATGACCAATGGCGTCTACTATCCACCTGCCATCAATCGCATGCACCTGCGCGCGTTCTATCGCATGTACCGCGAGCCGCACACGATCAAGCGCTACATGCTCGACTACCCGAGCAATTTCGTGCATCTGGCGGCGATGATCATGCGCCACAAGGTGGCGATCAACATCACTGCGCCCTGAGCGCCGGAGAATGACCATGCACATTATGTTCACTCTCAAGGATTTCACCCTGGGCGGCGGCGTCGAGCGGGTCCAGCAACGCCTGGCCGGGCAGTTCCTCAAGGATGGCCAGCACGTGAGCTTCTTCGTCATGAATGGCGACACGCCGGATGTCGACGGGGCGCGACTGCTCGACGGCGGTGGCAGTGGTCTGTTCGGCCTGATCAAATCGATCGTGCTGCTGCGCCGGATCATTCGCCGTGAGGGCGTGACGCACCTGATCAGCGCCAAGGAGCAAGCCAACCTGTGCACCTGGGTGGCGACCCTCGGTAGCCGATGCCAGGTCATCTACACCCGGCACACGGCGCTGGATTGTTCGGAGCAGAAAACCGGCGTCCATAGCCTGCGCCTGCTGTACGCGTTGTACCTGTGCGGCAGCGGCAAAGTCGTTACCGTGTCCCATGGTTTGCACCAGGCCATTGCCCGCCTGATGCCCTGGGGCCGCGAACGCATCCGCTATTGCCCGAACGCGGTGGTCACCGAGCAACTGCACCGCGCCGCGCTGGCCCCCCTACCCAAGAACCTGCCGGATGACTACTGGATCGCCGTCGGCCGGTTGGTCGAACTCAAGGGCTTTCATTTATTGCTCGATGCCTATGCGCTGGTGGTCCACCACCAGGGCGTACCCGACCTGATCATTGCCGGTGAGGGCCCGCAGCGCGAAGAACTGACCGATCAGGCCCAGCGCCTGGGTATCGCCGACCGGGTGCACTTTACCGGGCACTTGAACAACCCTTACCCGCTGATCCGCCATGCCCGGCTGTTGATCCTCAGTTCGTTCTTTGAAGGCCTGCCCACGGTGTTGATCGAGGCCCTGGCGCTCGGTACACCGGTACTCTCCAGTGATTGCGCCTCGGGGACGCGCGAATTGCTCGATCATGGAAGGCTGGGCCAACTGGTAAAAGTCAACGACGTCCCCGACCTGGCGCGAGGGCTTGAGCAGAGCCTGACTATCAAGGCCCTGAGCACACGATCAATGGCCCAGACCGTCAACCCCTACACCAGCGAACACGCCGCGCGGGCCTACTACGAGGTGTGGGAACAATGAAACGGCTGCTGATCATCCTGCACGACCTCAGCGCCGGCGGCGCCGAGAAAATGATGGCGCGCCTGGCCGGTGCCCTGGTGGAGGCCGGCAACGACGTCACCTTGTTGATGCTCACCGGTGGCGGGGTCAACGTGGCCCTGGTCGACCCTCGGGTCAAGCAAGTGGAATTGCGCAGTGTCCGCAGCGCCAGTGCGGTGCCGGCGCTGGCCAGTTTTTTGCGCCAGAATCGTTTCGACGCGCAACTGGCCGCCCTCACCCACGTCAACGTGGTGGCGATTGCCGCAGCGGCGCTGTCGGGGACGCTGGAACGTTTGCACGTCAGCGAACGCAATGCGTTTTCCCGGGATAAACACGTCAATCCGTCACTGCGCGTGCGCCTGGCCTACCTGCTGGCTCCGTTGCTGTACCGGCTGATCCCCAACCCGGTGATCTGCGTGTCGCGGGGCGTGGCCGAGGACCTGGTCGAGACCACCATTGCCCGCACGCAAGACGTGACCATTGCCGACAATCCGGTGCTGGACAACGACTTTCGCGACAAAGCACCCGGTCAACCGACACACCAGTGGCTGCGAGACAAGTCCACGCCAGTGATTGTTGCCGTGGGTCGCCTGGCGCCGCAAAAAGGTTTTGACACCCTGATCGAGGCGTTCGCCCGGTTACCATTTCGCGATACCCGGCTGATCATTTTTGGCGAAGGCGCGCTGCGCGCCCAATTGCTGGAACAGGCCGCCCGGCTCGACGTGGCCGACCGTGTTGATCTGCCGGGCTATGCCGATGACCCGATGGCCCAGGTGGCCGCCGCCGATTGTTTTGTCTTGTCGTCACGTTTCGAGGGCAGCCCCAACGCGCTGGTCGAAGCGCTGTCCACCGGCACGCCGGTGGTCTCGACGCGCTGCCCCTACGGCCCGCAGGACATTCTCGAAGACGGCGCGGTGGCCCCTCTGGTGACCGTCGATGATCCTGACGCGCTGGCCCAGGCCATCGCCATTGAACTGACCCGGCCGCGAGACCACGCGCGTCAGGTGCGTATCGACGCCGCGGCCCGCTTCATGAGTGGCCGCGCCGTGCAGACCTACCTGGCGGCTTTACTGGGGAGTCCATCGCCATGAACACGCTGGAGATCCGCTATAGCACGCTGCGCGACGCCTTCACGCTGTTTGGCCTGCTGTTTTATTTCCAGGTGACCTCGTTCTTGATCGGTCTTGGCAACGTGGCGAACCTGGATGATGTCGGCAAGGACATCGAAGGCAACGTGCTCAACCAGATTTGCGGACTGATCACCCTGCTGGTGCCGCTGTTCCTGTTCGTGCGCCACAAGGTGTTCCTGAGCAAAAGCTTCTACCGCGGCAATTTTTTCCTGCTGGCATTCCTGATCTGCGTCGCGGCGTCGATTGCCTGGTCCGATGACCCGATGCTGAGTTTCAAGCGCTACATCGCGATGATCAGCGTGGTGTGCTTCGCCGGGTTCCTGGCCTACAACTACAGCGTCGAACGCATTGCCTTCATGTTCGGCTGCGTCATTGGGGTCGTGGCGTTGATGGGGTTGATTCTCGCCGTGATCAAACCGGACATTGCGTTCATCTCCGGCGGGATTCGTGACGGTGCCTTCAAAGGCATCTTCGCCGAGAAAAACGCCGGCGCCCGGGTCAATGCCATCGGCATTCTGTTGCTGCTGCCGATGATCCGGCAACGCAACCTGGCGGCGATCCTGTTTGCCCTGTGTGCGCTGCTGGCCATCGGCCTGGCACAATCGGCTACCGCGATTGCCTTGATCGTGGCCGGCGGGGCGAGCTACTGGTATTTCCTGACGCTGGTGCGCTTGCGCGTCAACCGCTCGCTGATGGCGTTCTTCGGCGCCACCCTGGTCTACGCGTTGATTTGCGTGTTCTTGTACGGCAACTACACGCTGCTGCTGGACCTGCTCGGGCGTGACTCGTCACTCACTGACCGCACGCTGATCTGGGACCTGCTGTCGCCGTTCATCGACGAAAAATTCCTCAAGGGCTACGGGTTCGGCGCGTTCTGGGCCAGCGACGATGCCGATGAGTTCATCAAGCGCTGGGGCTACATCGGCAACGCGCACAGCGGCTACCTGGAAACCCTGCTCAATGGCGGCGTGATCCAGCTGGTGGCGCTGTTCCTGCTGTTCGCCGAGGCGCTGGTCAAACAGTACCGGGCGATTACCTCCGCGCAATCGGCGCAGGTGCGCGCCTGTGCCCTGGTGATCATCGGCCTGTTCATCGTCACCAATTACGTGGCGTACGTGATCCCCAACTACCGCAGCGCCGAATTCCTGGTGTTCTGCACCCTTGCCCTGTCGTTTCGGCACCACCACGCCAAGCGCCCTCAACTGTCACCGGCACCCGCCCGCGTCTACTACCGAGCGCCGGCCCAGGCGTATCACAAGGAGGAAACCTCGTGCTAGAGCAAAGCCTTTCTTCAGAGCATTCCGTGTGCGTCGTGATCCCGATGTACAACGGCGCCGGCAGCATCGAGCAGACACTGGCGTCGCTGGTCGGCCAGACCCGGCTGCCCGAACACGTGGTTGTCGTCGACGACGGTTCGACCGATGACGGACCGCAGCGGGTCAAGGACTTCGTCGCGCCCTTTCGCCTGACGCTGGTGCAGCAGGTCAATGAAGGCCAGGCCAGCGCGCGCAATCACGCCTTGCAATACACCGAAGAATCCCTGGTGGCCTTTCTGGATGCCGATGACCTGTGGCATCCGCAAAAACTCGAAAAGCAGATTGCACTTTACGTAGACATGCTCAGTCAGGGGCGGCCGGTCGGACTGATCGATTGCAACGTGCTGATTGATTACAGCGACGGCCGCCAGCAGGTAGAGAAACGCTACAAGAATGGCATGCATTTTATCGATTTCGTCCACAGCAACATCATCAATGGCGTCTCCACCGTGCTGATTCCACGGGAGGTGCTGACCCAGCTCGGCGGTTTCGAAGCCAGTCTGCGCTATTCCGAAGACCGGATGATGTGGGCACGGATTGCCGAGCACTGGGAGATCCACACGGTGCCTGAGGTGCTGATGCGGCGCACGGTCAATGGCGGCAATATCACCGCGCAACCGAAGAAGTACTTTCACCACAAGGTCCGCTTCATCGAGATGTTCCTCGCCCGCTATGCCGGGCAATTGACCGAGCAACAGCGCATCGATTTCGAACTGGGCAACCTTGCGGATTTTCTCGGTGCGTTTTCCCGCGCCGGAGACCATGCCGAGGTGCTTGGCGTGTATCGACGCATGTGGAGGTGTTCCTGGCAGGCGCTGATTTTCGGCCGGGGCAAACCGACCCTGCGCTACCTTTATGCGTACGCCAGAACCCTGGGCCGGACCGCCACGTCAACCACCGCCCATTGAACCGGTGCCCGCCATGGCCAACCATCGTCTGGTTACGCTGATCTGGATCTTCACCGAAAAGTTCGGCCTGATTCTCCTGTCAATGATCACCTTTGTCGTCTACGCGAGGCTGCTGACGCCCACCGAACTGGGTATCGGTACGGTGATCATCGCGATTGTGGAAATGGTCGGGCTGCTTTATTCCTCGGTGCTGGAGGATCCGCTGGTGCGGGCCGAGCGCCTGGACGTCAGGCACATCAGCACCGCGTTCTGGTTTGCCGTGCTGATCAGCCTGGCGTCAATCGTGGTGATCTCGCTGGCCGCTGTGCTGTACACCTCCTCGTCGGTATTGCGCTGGATGACGGCGGTGGCGTCGGTGAAGATTCTGTTCACCATGATGGCGCGGGTGTACGTAGTCGAGATGCGCCGTACCAGCAACTTCAAGATGCTCGCCTCGCGCACGCTGCTGGGAAAAATCGTTGGCGGGGTGGGCGGCATCCTCGTCGCGCTGTGCGGCTTGGGCCCTTGGGCGGTGATTGCCCAGGCGCTGATCATGGAATTTGTTTCCATCGTGGTGCTGATGAACGGCGACCGTCGGCGCATCCCGTTTTGCATCGACGGGCCGTTCCTGCGCGAGCTGCTCAAGACCGGGACCCCGGTGGCGATCAACGCCCTGAGCACACAAACCCTGCAACGCGGCGTCAACGTGGTGCTGGGCATGACCGCCGGCGCCAACGCGGTGGGGATGTTCAACCTGGCGATGCGCATCATCGACCTGCCGCGCTCGGCGATCTACAACGGACTGATGAGTTATGCACTGCCGGTGTTCGCCCGGCGCAGCAGCGATCCGTCGCGGTTGATCGGGATCATCAGCGACTCGACGGCGATCAGCGGTTTCCTGCTGACGCCGTTTTTCCTCGGGATCGCGCTGACCGCCGAGGACATCGTCCTGCTGATCTTCGGCGCCAAGTGGGCCGAAGCCATTCCCATGTTGCAAGTGCTGGCGATCACCGCAGCCCTCGGTAACCTTGCCATGTACGCGACGACGGCGCTGGTGGCGGTCAACCACACCCGTCTCACCCTCAAGGCCGAGGTGACCACCACCGTACTTGCCCTCGGCCTGGTTTACCTGCTCGGCCCGATCTACGGCGGCATGGGCGCGGCGGCGGCCTTGCTGGTGCGCATGCTGCTCATCACGCCCCTGCAGATTCGCGGGCTGCACACCGCCATCGGCTACGGCTGGGGGGCGTTTTTCGAGTCGGGTTACCGCAGCGTGATCGCCTCGCTGGTGATGTCCGCCGCGGTACTGGCCGCGTCCTCGCACCTGGCGCTGCAAGGCTACTTGCACCTGGCCTGCAACATCGCCATCGGCGCCCTGACATATGCGCTGGCCTACAGCCTGTTGCACCCGCGCTGGCCACAAGAGTTCAAGTTGGTTTTTACCGCTCGCTGACTTCTTGCTAAAGGAATGCCCAATATGCAGAAAACCACGCTGATCACGGGCGGCGCCGGCTACATCGGCTCCCACACTGCACTGACTCTCATCGAAGCCGGCCAGCATGTGCTGATCCTGGATAACCTGTGCAACAGTTGCCACGAATCCATTGGGCGCCTGGAGCACCTGGCCCATGCCCGGGTCGACTTCGTCGAAGGCGATATCCGCGACACGCCATTGCTCGAACGCCTGTTCAGCCAGTACGACATTGACGCGGTGGTGCATTTTGCTGGCCTCAAGTCAGTGGCCAACAGCGTCTGCCACCCGCTGGACTATTACGCCAACAACGTCGTGGGCACCTTCAACCTGTGTGAAGTGATGGCGCGTTTCAACGTGTTCAACCTGGTGTTCAGTTCCTCGGCGACGGTCTATGGCGAACCGGCGCACATGCCGATTTTCGAGGATGCGGGCACCGGTGTACCGGCCAGCCCCTATGGGCGTTCCAAGCTGATGGTCGAACAATTGCTGGCGGACCTGGCCCGGTCCGAGCCGCGCTGGAGCATTGCCCTGTTACGCTACTTCAACCCGGTTGGCGCCCACGAAAGCGGGCTAATCGGCGAAGACCCCAGCGGGCGGCCGAACAACCTGCTGCCCTTCCTGACCCAGGTCGCGATTGGCCGACTCCCTGAATTGACCGTGTTCGGCAACGACTACCCCACGGCCGACGGCACCTGCGTGCGTGACTACATCCACGTGGTCGACCTGGCTGAAGGGCACCTCAAGGCCTTGCAGGTATTGCGGCGCGACCCCGGCATCCACACCTGGAACCTCGGCACCGGGATTGGCTACAGCGTGCTGCAGATGATCCGCAGTTTCGAGGACGTGACCGGCGTCAGCATTGCGTTCCGGTTCGCGGGGCGCCGGGCCGGCGACATTGCCCAGTGCTGGGCCGACGCCAGCAAGGCCCGACGCGAGCTGGGCTGGTACGCCCGGCGCAACCTGGAGCAGATGATCCAGGACAGTTGGCGCTGGCAATCGAGCAACCCGTACGGCTATCGCCCGCCTGTCGAGTTGTCTGCCGCCTTTGCCCACTGACCGCCGCATCACTCTTCCATTGTCCGTCGGGGAGTTCCTATGCTCAGGGAATGTTGGCTGGTTTTGCTGCTGGCCACGCTGGCCAGCTGCGCCCATGCGGCGCCTGCTCGACCGGTGAGCGATGGCCTGGTGCTGTGGCTCGACGGCGCGGACCGGGCATCGATGACCCTCGACGGGCAAAACCGGGTGCTGCGTTGGCATGACAAGTCCGGCAAGGCCTTTGATGCGAATGTCGACAACCCGGCTGCCACGTCCCTGCCATTGCGCGTCGACAACGCGCTCAATGGCAATGCGGTGGTGCGTTTCAGCGGGGTGTCGGCGTTTCTCGGCAAGGCCATCCGTACGGCCAAGGGCCCGGTCACGGTGTTGATGGTGTCCCGCCGGCTGCCGGAACAGGCCGGTGGCGACACGTGGCAGCGCCAGTTCAGCTCGCGCCCCCGGGTCGCTGATAACGATAACGTATTGCCGAACTTCGCCCTCAGCGTGGAAAAAACCAGCGCATTCGAACCGACCCTGGACGTGCTGGAACTCAACGATGTGCCCATCGGCCCCTACGCCGTAGGGCGCAACGTGGTCGGCACCACGGAAGTGCTGCGTGGCGACATCGCCGAAGTGCTGGTGTATGACCGCCCGCTGATCACTCAACAAGAACGCCAGGCAGTGTTTGGCTACCTGGCGGACAAATGGCAGGTGGCCATCCCCAAACAGGCGAATCTCTGGACCCGCGTTGGGCCGCTGGGCAGCGCACCGCAACAAACCCATACCGACTTGCCGCTGTCGGACCAGGCCAATGCGGGGCGCTGGGTGCTGGACACGCAGTTGTCCGACGATTTCAACGGCAGCACCCTCGACCGTGATCGCTGGTACGTCAATAACGGCACAGGCAGCGATTCACTGGGGCGCAAACCGGCATTGTTCGTGCCGGAAAACGCCACCCTCGGCAGCGGTAACCTGAACATCGTGTTCCGCAAGCAAACCCTGCCCGAGAAGTACACCAAGCTGGGCTACAAGGACTACACCTCGGCCATGGTGCACAGCAATGAGCGGCGCTTGTACGGGTATTTCGAGGCCCGGGCCAAGCCGATGAATTCGGCCGGTTCCAGTGCCTTCTGGCTGGCCTGGACGGGGCTGGCGGACAACGCTACTGAAATCGATATCTTTGAAATCGGCGGTAAAACCAGGGATGGCAAATTCGATCGCCTGTACAACATGAATGGCCACGTCTGGGCCACGCCGCAAAGCACCGAGCACCTGGCCAATGGCAGCACCTGGACCGCTCCCTGGCGCCTGGCCAGTGCCTTTCATGTCTACGGGTTCGACTGGCAACCCGACACCCTGCGCTGGTACGTCGATGGCGTGCTGGTCAGAGAATCGAAAAACACCCACTGGCACTTCCCGATGCAGGTCGTGTTTGACAGTGAGGCCTTTTGGAGCTGGTTCGGTGTCGTGGACGATGCCGACCTGCCTTCCACCTTCAGAGTCGACTACTTGAAGGTATGGCACCGGGCCCCGTGACCGGTGCACCCAAGTACCTTTCCTCCCGTAATACGCCCTTTCTCCCCCCATAGTGCCGAAAAGCCACCAATGCCAAATTCCCGGGGGGTTTCCGCGCGCTTGTGAAAAGTTCGCTAACACTCTGGAAAAGCTACAGAAACGTCCTACGCTCAATAAGTCCAATAGTGGGCTTGTTATCAATGGATTGTTAACCGCGTAGTCAGAGGGCCTCACTATGCAAGGGTCAGGGCGTTCATTTTCAGGTAGTCATCTTCGTCCACAGCGCCAGGCGCTTGCACTGGAACCCAGGATTCTATTCGACGGTGCGGCCGCGTCTGCCGCGACCGATCAGCACCATGCCGACCCGACCGCCGCGCCGGCGGCGGTTGACGCCCCTGTCCCGCATGCGACCCCGACCGAAGGCCGCGCCGCCACCGAGCAGGCGCCCTCGGCGGCGCGCAGTTTGCTGGTGCTCGACAGTCGCATCGAAAACCGCGACCAGTTACTCGCGCAGTTGCCGGCCAACGTCACCGCCATTGTGGTCAATGTCGGCGAAGACGGCCTGGCGGCCATTTCCGCGGCTCTGGCGCAGTTGGGCAAAGTCGATTCGATCCAGGTCATGTCCCACGGGGCCGCCGGGCAATTCACCCTGGGCAACCGCACCGTCACCTCGGACAACGTCGACCAACTGGCACAAACCCTCGAACAATGGCGTAACAACCTGACCCCGGGTGCGGACATCCAACTCTATGGCTGCGACATCGGTGCCGGGGTGGCGGGCAAAACCCTGGTCACCGAACTGGCGCGCTGGACCGGTGCCGACGTCGGCGCCTCCAGCAATGACACCGGCAGTGCCAAGGCCGGCGGTGACTGGACGCTGGAAACCAAAGTCGGAAACATCGACAAGAGCATTGCCATCAGTAGCGCCGCCATGGCCAGTTTCGACGGCTTGCTGGCCGACGCCGCGCCGACCGCCACCGTGTCTACCGCAGGCAGCGATGTACTGCTGGGCGACCAGTTCACCTTTACCGTGAATTTCGCTAACACGTCGGGTCAGGCCGGTTTCGCACCGTTCCTCAACCTGGCGTTGCCCTCGACCGGCAAGGACGGCAATGACGGGGTGAATTTCATCTCCGCCAGTTACCTGGGGCAAAACCTGGTCAGCCACCTGGTGACTTTCGATGCCTCCGGTAACGCGACCCACCCGCTGGCGAAGGACGCCAACGGCAATTTCCTGGTCATCAACGCCTCGACCTATGGCATGCGCGCCGGCGACACCCTGGTGGTGATCGAACTGCCGTTCGCCAGTGTCACCAATGGCCAGCCCGCCATCCCGGTGCAGATTACCGCCAGCCTGAGCAACCTGGCCGACACCGCTTTCTCCAACGGCACTCCGGACCTGACCGTGCGTACCAGTGGCGGCTTCCAATTCGGTAACGATGCGCTCGACAACCCGACCAACGACCCCAGCCTGATCCAGGCCGGCACGGCTGCGTTCGTGGTGCATCCGACAGTCATTACCTTCGATGAAACCCTGAGTACACCGGAAGGCGAAACCGCGACCGGGCCGAACTACGGCCGCACGTTGACGGTATCCGTGACCCCCGCACCAGGCCAGACCCTGAGCAACGTCGTCGTTACCCAACCGCTGCCGGACAACATCCAGGTCACCGCCATCACCCCCGGTGCCGGTGGCCGATTGACTTCGATCACCCTGCACGACGGCACCGTGGTCACCAACCCCACGGAAATTGCCGTGCTGATCGCCGCGGACAACGTGTACATCAACTCGTTTACCGTGACCTACGACAGCCTCACGGCCAAGACCGACACCGTGGTGGCGTTCTATGTGCCAGAAGTCGATGCCAACGGCCAGGCCATCATCAACCCGGTGTCGGGCGATGCGGTGACCATCACCCTGCCCGCGCCGAGCGCCTCGGGCCAGTGGGTACCGCTGGATCCACGGGACGTCACCGCACCGAACACCACCATCGAATTCAGCGGCACCGGCGTGACCACCGAGTTCATTGCCAAATCGATCACGTTGCTGAAGAACGTCGCCATACAGACCGACATTGGTCACACCGGCATCACCCCCGGCGACACCTTGCAGTACACGCTGAACCTGGCCATTTCCGACTACTTTGCCTTCGGCAAGGACTTCTTCAACGACGGCCAACTGGTCATCCGCGACCAGCTCAGCGACGGTCAAACCCTGTCCGGTACGCCCACCATGACCGTGACCATCAACGGCGTGGCGCAGACCATCACCCTGGTCACCACCTCGGTCAACAACGCCGATGGCACCACGTCGATGGTGTTCGACATTGCCCAGTCGCTGCGCAATGCGTTCGCCAATGTGCGCGGCTGGCTCAACGGCGACCTGGCGTTCGACGATCAGTTGCAGGGCGCGGTACTGGCGGTGCTCAGTTATTCGGCCATTGTCGGCCAGACCTACAAGCCACCCTCGGGTAACCCGCAGCCGGAAATCAACGAAGGCGACGAACTGGGCAACAGCGCCGTGGTCGACGGCACCCTGCTGCTGGACCCGTTCAACCTCACCGGCCAAAGCGAGACCGACGGTTCGTCCACCACCAGCGTGATCCCGACCAGCAATGTCGACATCAGCCTGGTGGAGGTCAACAACGGCACGCCGCCCACCAATGGCGAACTGCGCCCCGGCGATCAAGTGACGTTCGAACTCAGCTACGACCTGGTGACCGGCGACTACGAGCAGTTCAAGCTCACCGCGTACCTGCCGTTGCCGCTGTTCGATGTGACCGGCGTCACCTGGTCCACCGGCGGCAATGTCGGGCAATGGGAAATCGGCCCCGGCAACACCAATGCCGGCGGGGTGATCAGCGTCACCAGTGCCGGCGGCAACTCCGTGATCTTCGATTTCGGCAGCTTCACCACCGCCACCACCACCGGCAGCCGCATTGTCATCCGCTTTACTGTGCGGGTCGGCGACCAACCGTTCGCCGACCAGCGCTCCCTCGACGTGCTGGCCCAGTCCAGCCAGCAAACCACCCTCACCGACCGCACGCTGATTTCGTCCGACGTGACGTCCATCGTTTCCGTGGCAGAACCGGTACTGAACATCAAGCACGGGGTGGTGTCCGGCTCCAATGGCACGGTCAGCAATACCACCGGCAGTTGGAACGCCCCGGGCACGACCGGCGTGCCGTTCAATGGCAGCGTGACCGACCTGGCAGCGGTGGACGGCAACATCGTCAACATCGACGGTGGCGACCGCTTGCGCCTGGTTACGGCGATTGAAAACAGCGGCGGTGGCGGCGCGTTCGATGTCAGCACCAGCATTACCCTGCCGGCGGGCTTGAGTTTCGTCGGCGGCAGCCTGGCGGCGGCGAACCTGCAGATTTATCGCGGTGACGGCACGCTACTGGTGCTGGGCACCGACTACAGCGTCAGTGGCAACCAGATCACCTTCCTCGACGCGGGTGGCCAGGCCACCCTGCTGGCCGGGCGCAGCGGCACCGCCGCCGACACCAGCGGCGCGAACCTGGTGGTCATCAGCTACGACGTACTCGTCAGCAACACCATCGAGGCCAGCCGTTCCCTGCAATCCACTGCGACCCTGAACAACTACGCCAGCGTCGACGGCGGCACCGACTTCACGCCGACCGACCTCACCGATCTTGCCAACCAGCAAGTCGCCGCGCCGGTCATCACCAAAGTCTTCGCCGACGGCACCCTGGACAACGGCGACTCCAGCGCCGCGCACACCAACGGCAGCGACCTGGTGATCGGCGAAAGCATGCGCTACGACATCGTCGTCACCCTGCCTGAAGGCGGCACGCAGAACCTGCGCATCGACGATCTGATTCCACCGGGCATGCGCCTGGACACCTCGTTCAACGGTGGCCTCGGTTACCAGATCATCACCACCCGCGCCGGCAGCGGCGCGCTCGGCGCGGACTTTGCTGGCAGCATTGTCATCGGCACCTTCGGCGGTTTGGGCGGCACCCTGGGTGGCGACGGTGTGGACGCACGCTGGACGTTCAGCGTGTCCAGCGTCTCGGCCGACAACCTGACCGGCAACAACACCTTCGTGATTCGCCTGCAACTGGTGGCCAACAATGTCATCGCCAACCAGGCCAACCTGTCCCTGCAAAACAATGCACAACTGACCTACAGCGACCCGGACACCGATACCCCCAACGGCAACGTGGCGGTGGACCGCACAGTGGCCCTCAGCGGCGGGCGGCCGACGGTGACCGTGCGCGAACCGACATTGCAAGTGACCCAGGTGTTGACCTCCACCGGCAACACCGCCGGCTATGACCAAGGCGACACAGTCACCTTCACCATCACCATCACCAACGGCAATGGCGGCAGTGATTTCAGCGCCTTCGACATTACCTTCCTCGACAACCTGCCCACCCAACTCGACAACGTCACGCTGGTCGGCGTGCTGTATCAGAACGGCGCGACCAATAACGGCGGCGTGGGTTTCGAAATCGTCAACGGCCAGTTGCGCACCGCCAATGGCGCCAACATCGATATCGCCAAGGGTGGCAGCATCGTTCTGCAACTGACCGGTGTGGTCAACGCCACGGCCGCCGCGCAGTCCAATATCCTCAACGTGGCGACCGTTGAGTGGACCAGCCTGGACGGTACGCAAGGCGGCGAACGTACCGGCGTCGACGGCATCCTCAATGGCGGCACGCTCAACGATTACCGCAACGCGTCGACGCTGGTGATTCCGGTGGCCCAGGCCATCGAGATCTCCCGGGTTGGCGGTTTGCCCGATACCGCGGCACCTGCGCCGACCACCGCCCCCCAGGAATCGGTGACCATTGGCGAAGTGATCCGCTACCGGGTGGTGGTGCTGGTGCCCGAAGGCAACAACCCCAACTATCAAGTGCAGATCGTCCTCGCCAATGGCTTGCAGTTCATTTCCCCGGATGCGCTGGTCAATGCGCTGCGCATCGCGTTCATCTCTAATGGCGGGCTGACCAGCGACGCCAACCTGATCGTCGGCGGCACCCTCAACATCAACGGCAACGAGAACAGCCCCGAAGCCTTGCCGATCACCCCTGGCCTCTCGGGTCTGGCGCCGCAAGGCATCTTCGACCCGAGCCGGGTAACGGTGATTACCAACGCCGATGGCAGCCAGGTGGTGACCTTCAACCTCGGCAACGTGGTCAACAGCGACGGCAATGACAGCGACCTGGAAGGTATCTCCATCGAGTTCAACGTGCGAGTGACCAACATCGCCGCCAACGTTGCCGGTGCCCAACTGACGGTATCGGCCCACGAGATCGTCAACAACGCAGGTCGTGCCAACAGCGACACGGTCATCGAGCGCATCGTCGAGCCGAGCTTCAGTGGCCTGGACAAACAGATCGTCGCCTTCGACCCGAACCCGACAGGCACTACCGGCAACGCCACGGTGCAACTGAGTTTTACCCAGAATGGCGGCTTGCCGGCATTCGACGCACAAGTCAGCGACAGTTTCGCCGGCGGCAGCAACTACAGCTTGATCAGCGTCACCATCAACGGCACGGTCTTCGGCCCGGGCAACCTGCCGGCCGGCGTGACGTTCAGCACCACGGGCGGCTTGAGCGTCAATTTCGATCAACTGGATGTCGGCGCGCAGATTCAGGTGCGTTATCAGGTCACCCTGCCCAACTCGACCATCGTCGCCAGCAGCAACGCGACCCTGACCTGGAGCAGCCTGCCCGAAGACTTCACCAGTTGGGGCGGCAACAGCGTCGGTGTCGATGGCACCACCACCGGTGAACGCACCGGCAGCACGGTAGGGCCGAACCAGTACATCCTGCGCGACAACGCTGGCCTCGGCGTCATCTCCGGAACCTTATGGAACGACACCGCCTCGCCCACCGCCAGCGCCACGCCGGACGGCGCCGGGCTGGCCGGGCAAACCGTGACCCTGACCTGGGCCGGCGCGGACGGTAACCTCGCCACCACGGCGGACAACCTGATTTTCACCACCCTCACCGACGCCAACGGCCAGTACCGCTTCGGCGTGCTGCCGCTGGGCGTGTTCCGCATCGATGTGCCCGCCGGCCTGGTCAGTTATCCGCAGCCGCTGGGCGATCTGCGCGTGCGGGTCGACTCCGATGCCGGCACCCTCGGCCAGGTCACCATTACCCTCGGCGATGCCGACAGCCAAAGCGCCAACGCCGGTTATGTCGAGCAGAACGACGCCCCCGTCAACACCCTCCCCGGCACCCAACAGGGCCAGGAAGACGTGGTTCTGAACATCAACGGCGTCAGTGTGGCCGATGTCGATGCCGACCGCGATCCGAACGTCAATGACCGCGCCGTCAGTGTCATCCTGCAGGTCCTCCACGGCACCCTGTTCCTCGGCGCCACGGTGTCCGGTGTCACCGTTACCGGTGCCAATACCGCGACGCTGACCCTGACTGGCAACCTCGTCGACATCAACACCGCGTTGGCCAGCCTGCGTTACCTGGGCAATGCCAACTTCAACGGCACCGACACGCTCACCGTGACCAGCAATGACCGGGGCAACTACGGTGATGCCGACGGCGACGGCACGCCGGGCACGGCAGCCGATGCCCTGACCGACACCGACACCCTGCAAATCATCCTCGCCCCGGTCAACGACGCGCCGGTTGGCGTTAACGACAGTGCCATCGCCGTCGAAGCCGGGGGCACCAACAACGGCACCATCGGGCTCGACCCACGTGGCGACGTGCTGACCAACGACACCGACGTCGACATCGCGACCAACGCCGACCAGTTGCACCTGGTTTCGGTCGGTCCCGGCGGCTCCGGCGGCACGACCACCCCGATAGCGGCCAACGGCGTGACAGTAATCAACGGCCTGTACGGGCAGTTGCTCATTGGCAGCAACGGTTCCTATGAATACGTGGTCGACAATAATAATGCGGCCGTGCAGGCCTTGCGCCTGGCAGGCCAGACCCTGGTCGACACGTTCGACTACGTGCTCAGCGACATCGCCGGCGCCACCGCCAGCGCCACGCTGACGGTGACCATTCAGGGTGCCAACGACACGCCGCACGGGGTCGACGACGATGGCGTGGCCATCGAGGCTGGCGGCATCAATAATGGCACCGCCGGCAGTAATGCCGCCGGCAACGTGCTGACCAACGACCAGGACGTCGACAGCGTCGCCAATGGCGAAACCAAAACCGTGACCGGTGTGCGCCCGGTGGCGGAAGCCGGCACGGCACCGTTCACAGCGGTCACCGGCGCCACCAGTGTGGCCGGTCTCTATGGCACCCTGACCATCAACCCCGATGGCACTTACACCTACGTCCTCGATAACAACAACGTCACTGTGCAACGCTTGAGCGCCGGTGATCAGTTGATCGAATTCTTCAGCTACCGGCTCACCGACACCGGTGGCCTGGATGATGTCGCGCAGTTGCGCATTGTGGTCCAGGGCGCCAACGACAACCCGGTGGCCAGTGACGACGCCGCGTCGGCGCAGGCCGCATCGACCAATGGCGATGCCAGCGAAAGCAATCCCACCGGCAACGTCGTGCAGTTCCCCAGCCGCCCCGGTACGATCACTCAGCCTGGGGGCAACGGTGTCGACCAGGACGTCGATGCCGCCGACCAGCCGAGCAGCCAGTTGCTGGTCAACGGCGTCATCAACAAGAGCGAAGCAGACTACAACCCGGCCGTTGATGTCCTGAACGGCGTCGCCACCGGCACCACGTCGGCCAACGGCACGCTGGTCGCGGGCCTGTACGGCACCTTGCGCATCGGCGCCGACGGCTCGTTCTTCTACGATGTCGACAGCACCAACGCTACGGTCCAGGCCCTCTCGGCAGGGCAAACCCTGACTGAGTTTTTCACGTACCGGATCAACGATACCAAGGGCCTGACCGACACCGCACAACTGGTGATCACCGTGCACGGCGTCAATGATCCACCGGTGGCGCAGAACGTGATTGCCGTTGCCACTGAAAAGGGCGGCGTGAACAACGGCACGCCCGGCGTCGATCCGTCGGGGGATGCCACGGCGGCTGCCACCGATCCGGACGGCGATCCGTTGAGCGTGACGCTGATCAAGGCCGGTGCGACCACCGATCCCGGCACGCCGGTCACGGTGGACGTGGGCGGTACCGTGGTGGTCGGCCTCTACGGCACCCTGACGATTTTCCCCGACGGCAGTTACACCTATGTCGTCGACAACAACAACCTCGATGTCCAGGCTCTGCGTCGCAGCAGCGATCTACTGTTGGAGCGTTTCAGCTACACCATCAGCGACAACGTGGGGCCAACGCCGGAAACCGACACGGCGGAAATCATCGTGTTGATCCGCGGCCAGAACGACAGCCCGGTCGCCAACGACGACACCTCCATTGCCATCGAAGCCGGCGGCACCAACAACAATATCCCCGGCCAGGACCCCATCGGCAATGTCCTGGACAACGACACCGACGTGGACGGCGGCGAGATTCCCGCCGACCTGCCCGCCCACGACTACGGCGAAACCCGCGCTGTGTCGTCCGTGCGCACCGGCACAGAAGCAGCCGGCACCGGTACTGCCGGGGTGCTGGGCACTGAACTGCGCGGCACCTATGGCTGGCTGACCCTGAATGCCGATGGCAGCTACACCTATCGCCTCGACAACAATATGGCCGAAGTCCAGGCGCTGCGTTTTGGCGAGAGCCTGGTCGATGCGTTCAGCTATACGGTGATCGATGCCAGCGGCGCCGAGGACCGCGCCACCCTGAACATGGACATCCGTGGCCGCGATGACACGCCGATTCCGACCAACGACATCAGCATCGCCTTCGAGGCCGGCGGCGTGAACAATGCCACCCTGGGCACCAACCCCAACGGTAACGTGCTGCTCAATGACACCGACGTCGACGGCAGTACCGACCGGCTCAGCGTGACCGGCTACAGCGACGACACCTCCGTCGGCGTGCTCGGCAGCGGCCTGGTCGGCAAATTTGGCACCCTGACGTTGAACGGCGACGGGACCTTCAGTTACGTGGTCGACAACAACAACCTGCGGGTCCAGGCCCTGCGCACGCCGTTCGACGTGCTCACAGAATCCTTCACCTATCAGGTCCGCGACCTGTTCGGCGCCAGTAACACGGCCACGCTGACCATCATCATCCGCGGCGCCAACGACAACCCGGTAGCGGCGGACGACAGCACCGTGGCTGTCGAGGCTGGCGGCACCGCCAACGGCACGCCAGGGCTCAACCCGACCGGCAACGTGTTGAACAATGATCGCGATGTCGACGCCAACGACAGCAAGACCGTGACCGATGTTCGCGGTGGCGACAAAACCGCGACGGGGACGTTTACCACGGTCGGCACCACGCAATCGCTCAACGGCCTGTATGGCACCCTGACCATCAACGCCGATGGCACCTACAGTTACGTGATCAATAACAACCTGGCCGCCGTGCAGGCACTCAAGGTCGGCGATTCCCTGGTGGAAACCTTCACCTACCGGATGCGCGACACCGCCGGTGCCACGGACATTGCCCAGTTGAACATCCGCATCAACGGCGCCTGGGATGCGCCAGTGGCCACCGACGACGTGGCGCTGGCCGTGGCCGATGATGGCGCGGGCAATGCCGTCAACCCGACCCGCAACGTGCTGCCCAACGACACCGATGTCGACCAGGGCGACAGCCTGCACGTAACCGGGATCCGCTTCGGCACGGAGGCCGCCGGTGGCAGCCTCGATGCAGTGAATGCAGGCACCGACAACACCAACGGCACGCTGATCAATGGCCTCTACGGGCAATTGATCATCGGCGCCGATGGCAACTACACCTACATCGTCGACTCCAGCAACCCCACGGTACTCGCCCTGGGGCCGCTGCAATTTCTCAATGAACGCTTTACCTACCAGGTCACCGACCTTGGCGGCCAAACCGATCTGGCGGAAATTCATATCATCATTCGCGGACGCAACTCGGCACCGGTGGCCAATGGCGACGCCGCCACTGCCGTCGAAGCCGGTGGCAGCAACAACAGCCAGCCGGGCATCAACCCCAGCGGCAACGTGATCAGCAACGACATCGACGTCGAAGGCGACGCCCTCAATGTCTCGGCGATCCACACCGGTGGCCTGGCCGAGAGCGGCACCGTCGGTACCGTCGGCACGGTGTTGCGCGGTCTGTATGGTGATCTGCTCATCAATGCCGACGGCAGCTACACCTACACCGTCGATAACAGCCTCGCGGCGGTGCAGGCCCTGCGCCAAAGCGGCCAGACCCTGACGGACGTCTTCAGCTACACGCTGTCCGACGTGTTCCGCGCCAGCAGCCAGGCCGAGTTGCGCATTACCATCGACGGTCGTAACGACACCCCGATCGCCCAGGACGACAACTCGGTGGCCGTCGAAGCCGGCGGCGTGGCCAATGGCACCCCCGGCAGCAATGCCACCGGCAATGTACTGGCCAACGACAGCGACGTCGACAGCGTGGCCAACGGTGAAAGCAAACACGTACTCAGCGTCAGCGCTGAAAACGGCCAGACGAGCAGCGCCGGCCAGGTCCTGGTCGGTCGCTACGGGCAACTGACCATCAACGCCGATGGCAGCTACACCTACGTGATCGACAACAATAACCCGGTGGTGCAAGCCTTGCGCACGGCGGGCGAGACCCTCAGCGAGACCTTCACCTATCGCATGAGCGACACCGCCGGGGCCACGGCCGATGCACGCCTGACCGTGGTCATCCAGGGCGCCAACGACAACCCGGTGGCACACAACGACAGCGCCACCGCCAGCGATCAGGTCGCCGCCCCCCAGGTCACCGGCAACGTATTGCCCAACGACGGCGACGTCGATGGCAACGATCAACTGCAAGTGGTCGGGGTGCGCACCGGGGCGGAAAACGGCACCGGCACGGCGGGGACGATCGGCCAGCCGATCCAAGGCCTGTACGGCACACTGGTGCTCAATGCCGATGGCAGCTACACCTACACCATCGACCAGAGCAATCCACAGGTGCTGGCTGCTGCCGGTCTTGGGCAGGTACTACGCGATGTCTTCACCTACACCATCAATGACCTCGCCGGGGCCAGCGACCAGGCCGAACTGGTGATCATCCTCGACATTGCCACGCCGTTCATCCCGGCACCGGAGGGCAATCACTTCGACAACGAACGCGACCGGCAGAGCAGCAGCCTGCTCATCCCCGACCCGGTCCCGGCGATCTTCGTGTCGCCGGTCGTCGAGCGCAATGCCCAGTTGAACGAGCTCTCGACGTGGAACGCCGATGGCAGCAACTTGCGCCTCAGCTCCAACGGCGAGTTCATCAGCGAATCGCTGGGCAATGGACTGGGGCTGGTACCCGGCCAGTTCGTCGCCGAAGCCGTGCGCGACAGCCGACTGGACAGTGAACTGGAAATGGCCTGGATACTCGGGCGCCATGGCCGCATTAGCCTGAGTGCCGACGGTCTGTTACCTGACCCGTCGTTGTTTGCCGTCGATCCGGCGGACATGACCCATGGGCCGGCCCAGGCTGAAAAAGCCCATGAGCCACGTCCGGCCCGAGGGTTCAGCGCGCAGGTGCGCCATGCCGCCCAGCGCCTGCACCCGTCCAATCGGGGTAACTGATGTGACCGAACAGAGAAAAATCAAAGAGCACAAAGGATTGAACATGCCGAAAAATGCGACCAGGTTTATCAGTACTGCCCTCGCTAGCGCACTGTTGCTCAGTGCTTGCTCGTCGTTGGAGCCCAAGCCCGCCACTGACGATGAAAATCGTCAGCGCATCATCGACGATCAGACGCGCATGTATTCCGGCCAGGAGCCGGTGACCGCGCCCATCACGTTTTATGACGCCGCCGCGCGAGCACTCAAATACAACCTCGACTATCGCCTCAAGCTCATGGAGAGCGCGTTGGCGTCGGACCTGCGCGATGTCTCCAGCCACGAGATGCTGCCGCGACTGGTGGCGTCGGCCGGGTATGCCGGGCGCAACAACGACTCCGGCGGGACCTCCATCGGCATCGAAGACCGCCAGGTCAGCTTGCGCCCTTCGACGTCCGAAGAGCGCTATCGTGAAATCTATGGCCTGGGCCTGAGCTGGAGCCTGCTGGATTTCGGCGTGGCCTATTACCGCACCCAACAAAAAGCCGACCAGATCCTCATGGCCGAGGAGCGCCGGCGCAAAGTCGCGCAGAACGTCTTGCAGGACGTGCGCAACGCCTACTGGCGCGCCCTTGGCGCGCAACGCCTGATGCCGGAAGTCGACAAGCTGCTGATGCGCACCCACACCGCGCTGACTTCAGCCCGGGAAGCCGAACAACGCGGCCTGTTGCCGCGCCAGGAAATCCTTGCCTACCAGCGTGCGCTGCTCGATTCGATCTACCTGCTGACCGTGCGCCGCCAGGACCTGGAGTTCGCCCAGGCTGAACTCGCCGCGCTGATGTCGCTGCCGCCAGGCTCGAAAATGATCCTCGCCGACATGCCGGACCCACCGCTGCCGGAGGTGCGCCAAAGCATGGCGCAACTGGAACAACTGTCCCTGGAACACCGCCCCGAAATCATGGAAGAGTGGTACCGCAAGCGGGTCAACCAAAAAGACCTCGACATCGCCAAGGCGCAGTTGTGGCCGAACGTCACCGCCGATTTCGGCTACCACTACGACTCCAACAAATACCTGTACAACAACGACTGGAACGGCACCGGCCTGCAAGTCTCGATGAACCTGTTACGCCTGTTGCAATTGCCATCACTCAATGCCGCGCAAAAATCCCAGAGCGAAACCGACGATACCCGCCGCGTGGCCCTGTCCATGGCGATCCTGACCCAGGTCCGGGTCGGTACCCTGCGTTATCAACTGGCGCGCCAGGAAGTGGAATTCACCGAGGACAGCCTGCGGGTCGACCGCAGCCTGCTCGACTATGCGCAGGCGGCGAAAACCGGCGCCCTGGGTTCGGAGCTTGAAGTGATCCGTTCCGAAGGCCGCTACCTGCTTTCGCGCTACCAGCGTGAAGCGGCGTTCTCCAGTGCCCAGGCGGCGTGGGGCCGCCTGTATAACTCCATCGGCCTGGACGTGCTGCCGGAAGAAATCTCCAAACACGACATCAAGACGCTGTCCCGGGAAATCCAGCGCACCTTGAACGAACAAGAACAGCAACGCCTGCTCATCTCTCAGCAAGGAACGCCGAATGCGCAAAACCGCCCATGAGTCCCGTCTAGGGGCCCTGCTGTTGGCCTGTCTGATCCTGCCTGTTTATGCCGACGACACACCGTCGGCCTCCACCCTCGATAGCGCCAGCGCCATTCGCGTGTTGCTGGCCGCCGAACTGGAAACCACCCTGTCGAGCCAGATGAGTGGCACCCTCGGCGAGATGAAAACCGGTTTCGGCGAGCACGTCGGCAAATCCGAGGTGCTGGCCCGTTTCAACTGCAACGAAGCCGAAGCCCGAAGCAAGGTGGCCGCCGCCGAACTGGCGATGGCCAAACAGAACCTGGAAGCGAAAAAGCAGCTGCGCCAACTCAACGCCGTCGGCGACATCGAAGTGTCCGTGGCCAACACCGAAGTGCAAAAAGCCGACGGCGCCCGCGCCATGGGCGTCGCGCAAAGTGGTTACTGCCAGGTGTTGGCGCCGTTTGCCGGGCGCATCGCCAAGGTCTACGTCAAGCCGTTCCAGACCGTCACCGCCGGCACACCGCTGTTCGACCTGGTCAGCGACGGCGCCCTGAAAGTCCGGCTCAACGTGCCGTCCAATTTGCTGAAAACCCTCAAGCCCGGCCTGCCATTGCAAATCAGCATTCACGAAACCGGCAAAACCTACGGCGCCCACGTCAGCGCCATCAACTCGCGGGTCGATGCCGTGGCCCAGACCGTCGAACTCGAAGCCCGGCTTGACCAGAAATACCCGGACCTGATCGCAGGCATGAGCGGCACGGCGCGATTCAACACCGACACTGCCCGCCAGGATGAAGCGCTGGAAACCGATGCACAGCAAAAAAGCGCTCAGCCATGACCATGAACGAGCCCCTGCCGCACCCTCACCTGTTGCTGGAACTCGATGCCCTGCGCGACAAAGCGATGGCCGCCGATTCGCTGAACGCCCTGGCGTTCAGCATGGCCAACGACCTGTACCCGCTGCTGGCGTTTCATCAGGCGCTGGTGTTTGCCCAACGCGAGTCGTCACTGGAACTGCTCAACGTGTCCGGGCTGTCGCGGCCCAGCGAAGACTCGCCCTACCTGGTCTGGCTGCGTCGGGCCAGTCGTTGGATCGCGACGCAGGTACCCGATGGCGAACCGGTGTGGTTGACCCCGGACACCCGCCATCCGCCAGCGGACATCAGCGACGGCTGGAGCGAATGGTGGCCGTCGGGCCTGTGGTGCATTCCGGTGCAGAACCGGGAGGGACAGCGCCTGGGCCTGCTGGTATTGCTGCTGGAGCAGGAACCGCCCGAGGTGTTGTGGCAGCACCTCAAAGGCCTGGTCAACACGTGGGGTTACTGCTGGGCAGCGCTGAGCCGGCATCGTCGCTTGAGCCGCTGGCGCCCCAATCGCAAGCAATTGCTGCTGGGCCTGATCGTGCTCGGTGCCTTGCTGTTGCTACCGGTGCGGCAAACCGCATTGGCGCCGACGGAAATCGTCTCGCGCCAGGCACAGATCATCAGTTCGCCCATTGACGGCGTGATCGAGAAAATCCGGGTACGCCCCAACCAACCGGTAGACAGCGGTACGCCGCTATTCTCGCTGGATGAAACCACCCTGCGCAGCCGTGCCGAAGTGCTGGGCAAGGAAGTCGCGGTGGCCGATGCCGAATTGCTGGCGGCCAGTCAGCGGGCATTCGATAACCCGCAAAGCAAAAGCGAGCTGACCCTGCTGCAGGGCCGGGCCCAACAGCGCCGGGCCGAACTGGCGGCGGTGCAAGCACAACTCAAGCGCACCCAGGTGCTGTCCCCACGTGGCGGCGTTGCGGTGTTCAGCGACCCCAACGACTGGCTGGGCAAACCGGTAGTGACTGGCGAGCGCATCATGCAAGTGGCCGACCCGAGCCAACCGGCCATGCAGATCCAGTTGGCGGTGGCCGACGCCATCGCTCTGGAGCCCGGGGCGGAAGTCACGCTGTTTCTCACGGCCTACCCGCTGACCCCGCTCAAGGGCAAGATCCTCGAAACCAGTTACCAGGCCCGCCCCAGCGATGAAGGCGTGGTCGCCTATCGCCTGTTGGCCAGCATCGACGGCGCGCCGGAACATGCACGCCTGGGCCTGCACGGCACCGCCAAGCTGTACGGCGGCCGGGTGATGCTCGGTTATTACTTGCTGCGCCGTCCGCTGGCGACGCTGCGGGCGTGGAGTGGCTGGTAATGCTCGATCCTGCCGACCTGCCCCTGCCGCCCCTGCGCGAAGACCTGCGCCTGAGCGAAGCCGCCAACGGCAGTAACGGTGAACCGGCCTGGGTGATCCAGGACACGGTGATCAATCGTTTCTACCGCATTGGCTGGCTGGAGTTCGAATGCTTGCTGCGCTGGGGCCAGTCGCCCAGGCAGATCAGCGAACAAATTGCCGAAGGCACCGCGCTCAAACCGGATGTCGAACAGATCCTCGACTTTCGCCAGTTCCTCGAACACCACCAACTGCTGCGCGCTGGCCCCGCGGCACTCGAACGGCTCAAGGCCAAGGCTGAGGAAGGCAGCTGGCTGAGCTGGCGCTGGTGGTTGCACCACTATCTGTTCTTCCGCATTCCTCTTTTGCGACCGCAACAACCGCTGCAACACCTGGCCCGTGCACTGGGTTGGCTGTTTCACCCGCTCACCGGGCTGCTGGTGCTGGCCCTGAGCCTGTGGGGTGTGATTCTGGTGCTGCAACAGTGGGACGTCTTCACTCACGCCGTGGTCGAGTCGTTTTCCACCGAAGGCCTGTTCAGTTTTGCCCTGGCGCTGATCGTCGCCAAGACCCTGCACGAAATGGGGCATGCCCTGGTCGCGACACGCCTGGGTTTGCGCGTCGGGCACATGGGCATTGCGTTCGTGGTGCTGTGGCCGATGCTTTACACCGACACCGGCGAGAGCTGGAAACTCAGTCGCTCGCGGCAACGCCTGGCGATTGCCTCGGCGGGCATCGTCACCGAACTGTCCCTGGCCGGGCTGTCGACGCTGGGCTGGGCGCTATGCGATCCGGGCCCCTTGCGCAATGCCCTGCTGTACCTGGCCACCACCAGTTGGCTGCTGTCGCTGGCCCTCAACGCCAGCCCGTTCATGCGCTTCGACGGCTACTTCATCCTCTCCGACCTGCTGGACTTCCCCAACCTGCACGAGCGCGCCTCGGCCCTGGCGCGGGTCACCCTGCGGCGCAATCTGCTGGGCTTGCAGGAAGACTGGCCGGAAACGTTCCCCACCGGGCAGCGCCGGCTGCTGGTGACGTTTGCGATGATCACCTGGGTGTATCGGCTGGTACTGTTTTTGGGGATCGCGCTGGCGGTCTACCTGTTCTTCTTCAAGTTGCTGGGGATCATCCTGTTCATGGTCGAATTGTCCTGGTTTATCGCCATGCCGGTGGTGCGTGAATTGAATCATTGGTGGCAACACCGTGCCGGCGTCCCGAGCCGGCGCAAGGTACTGTTTTATGCCGTGCTGGCGCTGATCGTCGCGGGGCTGGCTATCCCGTGGCACAGCCAGATCGATGCGGTCGGCGTGGCCCGGGCCGAACACCAGTTACGCGTCTATGCGCCCTACCCGGCGCGGCTGCAATCGATCCACGCCGACGGACCGGTCAAGGCCGGAGAAACCCTGATCGTGCTCGACGAACCCGACATCGCCTCGCGCCTGCAAAGCAGCGAAGACAACGCGCGCAGCTATGAGGCGCGGTTGTCCGGCTTGTTGGCCGACCCCGGTGGGCTGGCCGAAGACGCCGTGACTCGCCAGCGCCTGAACGTGCAATTCGAAGAGGCCCGGGCTGCGCGTTCGGAAATCGCCCGGCTCAACCTGCAAACGCCGTTTGCCGGGATCTGGCTAGACGTCAATTCGGACTGGAAAGCCGGCCAGTGGGTCGGGCGCCAGGAATCGCTGGGCATGTTGATCGACCCGCGCAGCTGGCAAGTGGACGCCTATGTCGCCCAGGACCAGGTACACCGCATGGCCACCGGCGACCGAGTGCGCTTCTACCCCGACGGCCAGCCCACCCCGCTCACGGGAAGCATCGTGGTGATCGGCAGCACCCGCGCCAGCCAACTGTCGCACCGCATGCTGTCCTCACGCTTCGGCGGCCCGGTACCCACCACCTCCGCCGAGCATGCGTTGATCCCCAGCGCAGCATTGTTCCAGGTGTCGATCCAACTCGATGAGCCGTTGCCTAGCCTGCGCGAAACTCGGGGGCATCTGAAGATCGAGGGGGAACGCCGTAGTTTATTGGCGGATGGGGCGACGCACTTGATGGCGGTGTTGATGCGCGAAAGTGGTTTCTGAACCTCAGATGCACTTGTGGCGAGGGAGCAAGCTCCCTCGCCACAATGGTCTTCAGCGCTTTGAAAATGGCTAGCCCGCCACCACAAACACAATGATCGGCCCACACACCGCCAGCAACACGTTGGAAATCGCATAGCACACGGTAAAGCCGATCACCGGGGTGTTGCTGCCCGATTGTTCAATGATCTTGTTCATCGACGCCGCTTCGGTCTGCGCACCGGCCAGGGCGCCGAACAGGATCATCGGGTGCAGGCGCAATACATATCGGCCGAAGTACAGCGCCACCAACGGCGGCACGATGGTGACCACGGCACCGGACAACAGCAACGCCAGGCCTTGTTCCTTCATCGCGGCAAAGGCTGCCGGGCCCGCGAGCAGGCCGACCACCGCGCCGAACGCGGTCAGGCCGAACTCGGAAAATGCCCATTGCGCGGCCGGGGGCAAGGCGCCAACTTCCGGGTGACGGGAGTTGTACCAGCCAATCACCAGCGCCGCGACCAGCACCCCGCCACCAATGCCCAACTCCACGGGAATCATCCCGACATGGGTCGACAACAGCCCCAGCAATGAGCCCAGCACCATGCCAAGGGTGTGCACGGCGATGTCGCTCTTGTAGTTGTTCTCACGAATCCGCCCCATCCGCTTGGCCACCGCTTCGACACTAACCGTGCGCCCGGTCACCGTTACCACGTCACCGCGACGCAATACCGTGTTGGGCAACAAGGGCAATTCGTAGCCCTGGCGGGTGATGGTATTGATAAAACAGCCCAGGCGCCTGGCGCTTTCCAGGCGCTCTTTGGCCTGATGAATGGTTTTGCCGGCGAACTCCGGCGAAGTCACGACGATGTCCACTTTGCGGGTGGGGAATGACAAGGATTCGGCATGGTCGATTTCTGGTCCGATCCACTGGGTCAGCGTGCCCACCGATTCACGCAGCGCGTAGACCCCGACGATATCGCCGGCCATGAGGGTGAAACCCTCGTCACGCTCGATTATTTTACCGGCCCGCACCACGCGCTCGACCGTGAGCGAGTCGTGCTGTTTCTCCACATCGACAATGCGCTGACCGTTGGCCGAACCGTTGGCGGCCACCTGGTGTGCGCGTACGACAATGCGCGTGTACGGCACGGTGATCGCGTCTTCTTCCTTGGCAATCCCCAATTCCAATTCCAGCTCACGGGCCGAAGCCTTGAGGTCCACGCCCAGCAGTTTCGGCGCGATGCTGCCGACGAAGACGATCAGGCCGATAGTGCCGAACAGGTAGGTGATCGCGTAGGCAATCGCCATGTGACTGTTGAGTTGCGCCCTGGCCGCAGTGTCGATCGACAATTGGTTGATGGCGCTGGTGGCGGTACCCATGATCGCCGTGTCGGTCAATGCACCGGCGCCCAGTCCGGCGGTGAACCCGGCGTCGAAATGGAACACCGCGTTCATCGCCAGGATCGCCGCCAGCGCTGTCCCGCACAGCACCACGCTGAGTACCACCAGCTTCAGCGTGCCGCGATTGAGGCTGCCGAAAAACTCCGGCCCGCTCTTGAAGCCGACCGCGTAGATGAACATCACGAAAAATACCGACTTCAGACCGGTCGGCACTTCCAGCCCGATCTGGCCAATCAGCAACCCCATCAACAGCGCGCCCGCCACCGAACCCAGATGGAAACTGCCGATGTGGATACGGCCAACGAAGACGCCCAGGGCGATGGCCAGGAACACCGCGATTTCCGGGTCGGAGCGCAAGGCATGGAGCACAAACTCGATCATGGTACGAACTCCGTTTCAGGCGGATCAGGATTCTTTCGGTTCTTCTGCGGGTGCCGGGTACCACTTGTCCCTGGGTACCCATTTTTCCTGTTGCGGATCGCCCAGGTAGTGCGGCGACATGATCTGCACGCCGTACTCGTTGAACACATCCTGGATGTTGGCGTGCAGCATGCTCAGCAGCACCGCGCGCGGGCGAGGCTGGCTCGGAATGGCCTGGGCCACCAGCCGGTATTCCGGATAGAAGTCCGACAGCGCTGTCTGGAACACCTGGGCCGGCGGCACTTCGAGCACCCCTGGTGTGCGTCTCGCGGCCTCCAGCAACATCGCCTCCACCTGCCGCCACGGCGTGTCGTAGCCGATGGTCACGACCGTATCGACCACGTAACCGGGGCCTTGCACCACCCGCGAGTAGTTCTTGGTCACGGTGCCGGTAATCATCGAGTTGGGCAACGTCAGCACTTCGCCAAGCCCGGTGCGGATGCTGGTGGTAAACATGCCCAGTTCGGTGACCGTGCCTTCGTAATCGCCAATGCGCACGAATTCGCCCGGACGCAGGGTTCGGGTGTACGTCAGGATCAACCCCGCCGCCGCCTGACCGACCACACTGGTGGCGCCGAGGGAAATCATCAGGCCGATCAGCACCGACAACCCCTTGAACGCATCGGTGCCGGCGCCTGGCAGGTACGGATAGGCCATGGCCAAGGCAAACAGCCAGATTGCCAGGGACGTCAGGCGCTGGGTCGGTTGCAGGGTTTCATGGTTCAGCCAGCTGAGCGTCCCCGGCGCCGCCATGCGCCGCAGGATCCGGCGCATGAAGACAGTGGCGCCGCGGGCAATAAAGAAAATCGCCAGTGCCACGCCCAACCCGGGTATGGCGCCGAGAATGCCTTGCAGCAGATAGTCGCCCACTTCCAGCAGGTAATTGTTGAGGCTTTCGCCCCAAGGCCGGGTATAGGGAAAACGCGACAAGACAAAGCCCAGCCATTCGTAGGTCAGCAGCAGCACGATGACCCAACGCAACAACTCCAGCAGGCGGCTGACCATCGGATACAGGTACTTGGCGTCGACCAGTGGCACCCGTCCAACCTTCAACGCCTGGGTGTGCCGGTGCATCAATTCCGGCAACTTGACCAGCGCCCGGCGCCGCAGATACGCCATGCCCAGCAACAGGCCGATGTAGATGCCGGTGGCGATCAACGCGGCGGCGACGGAACGCAGGATCAAGCGCAGGCTTCGGGCTTCCTGGGTCTCGGCCACGACCTGGCGCAGCTTGTCGGCCGCGGCTTCGGCCGCCTGCTGCACGGTGTCGAATTCGGTGGCGTCGAAGTCCTTGGGCGACACGATAAAGGCGCGCCGGCTCCCCAGCAGCACCATGTAGCTTTTCATGATCGGGTCGAGGGTGACATTGAGGTCGTCGGCGTCATCCAGCGCCTCGCCAATCACCGCTTTTGCCCGTTTGGCCCGCGAGGCCGGGGCTTCGCCGAGGATGGACGCGCGAAACACCATGATGTTTCGGTTGGCCACTTTCAATTCAGCGGGAGCATCCACTGCTTTCGGCGCGTCTTCGGCCCAGAGTTGTGCTGCCCAGAACATCCCGAAAACAGTAAACAGTACAGCGAGCAGCCTGCTCCGCATGTGTCAGATCCTTACTTCACAAAATTCAAATCGAGGGTATGTACCGCAGCGTAGTTCACCGATGAACGGTTGTCAGATTTGCGCTACAAGGTGTTCCTGTGCGCAACGGATCCCCTGAAACTGCGGGCAAGTGAGGGATTGGCATGCGACACAAATCCAACCGTAAACGCTGCCAGCGACAGCGTTTTGTCAGGCGACGATGCGGTTGGATTTGATAGTCTCTTCGCGGGCGCGCCCGCTCCTGCATTTTCCAGGACTCAAGGATTGACCTGATACCCCTTGCCCTGCAAACAGCTGCTGTAAGCCGACGCGGTATTGGCCTGGCTGGTTTTCTCGTCCGCCCGGCGCTCCTGACGCTGGCGCGAACCACCGACCACGACGCCAGCCGCCGCCGTTTCCTTGGCGCGGTTCTGCCTATAGTCCTGTTGCTTATCACTGTCGACGCGGTCGTAGGCCTCCTCATGCTGATTGCCGCGCACCTGGGCGGCGGTCGCGCCAGCGGCGGCCCCTACCGCGGCACCCTTGACCCGCCCGCCGGACGGCGTAGAAGACGTCGAAGCGCTCTGGCTGGCGGCAATGCTGTTGCATTCGTTGATGTCGGCCTGGGTTTGTTGCGAACTTTGCCCTTTCATCGGCACCACCGATTGTGCCCATCCCGTGGCACTCAAGACCGAAAAGGCGATGCAAAGGCTGATGGGTGAGAGTTTTTTCATGACGACCTCCGGATGAACGTGGTTCACCCCCAACAGGAGTTTAGATCAGCCCCCGCCAGCCACCCGGTGACTGACCGGCGGCAGGCTTGATCTGCATCGCCCGTCGGGGTCGTCGACCTCCACCCGCGCGGACCTGTAGGAGCTGGCTTGCCAGCGAAGGCGGTGTGTCAGGCAACTGACTTTCTGGCTGAAGGACCGCTTTCGCTGGCAAGCCAGCTCCTACAGGTTTATCGGTGATCTTGAAGTTGTGGTTATTCCGGCGGATCGAGCTGATCCAGCGCCCGGTTCACCGCCAGTTCGCCGAGCATGATCACCTGCGCAATGCCCAGCAGCGCATGGCGGCTGGTGCCTTGCAACTGATCCACCAGATCGGTGGCCATCACATTGGCCGACGCCAGCGATTCACAGGCATGCACCAGCAGGGTTTCGACATTGAGTTCAGGATTGACCGTGAACATGGCGCTGGGCTTGCGCGGTGCCGCCATGATGCCGGGACCGGGGTTGAGGTAATGATCGAGGGCGCGCTCGGCGGCTTCGTGGAGTTTTTTTGAATCGAGGCTTTCGTACGGGGAGGCTGGATCGGTGTCCGGCGGGTTGGGTGTGACTTTGAACATGGATGAAACTCCTGAATGTAAGTAAGGAGCCATCAACCTTCGCTACCAAACGATGGGTGGCGGCCATACGCGGGTTGGTAGACCGGCATCCAGGACCCGGCGCATCCGAAGATGCCCTGCGCATGGCCACCATTTAGAAGAGACAAAAAGCTCTGCCAAGCGTGGCGTTCTGCGACTGGATAACCGGGCTACCAAACCCGATCGCTGCTGTTTTGCAGCGACCGGTCAACGATAAACCCATCCCCAAGGCGCACAAGCCGGCGGATTCTGGCGTAGCTGTAGGCAATGACGCAAGCCGTTGTAGCTTGCGAGAAGTAACGCTGACAGCCGTTAAACACCCCCGATTCAGACAGCCCATACAATCCCCCTGTAGGAGCTGGCTTGCCAGCGAAGGCGGTGTGTCAGGCAACTGACTTGTCGGCTGAAAGAGCGCTTTCGCTGGCAAGCCAGCTCCTACAGGTTTATCGGTGATCTTGAAGTTGTGGTTATTCCGGCGGATCGAGCTGATCCAGCGCCCGGTTCACCGCCAGTTCGCCGAGCATGATCACCTGCGCAATGCCCAGCAGTGCATGGCGGCTGGTGCCTTGCAGATGATCCACCAGGTCGTTGGCCATGACATTGGCCGACGCCAGCGATTCGCAGGCATGCACCAGCAAGGTTTCGACATTGAGTTCGGGATTGACGGTGAACATGGCGCTGGGCTTGCGCGCGGTGGCCATTATGCTTGGGCCGGGGTTCAGGTAATGATCGAGGGCGCGCTCGGCGGCTTCGTGGAATTGCTTTGAGTCGGTACTTTCGTACGGGGATATGGGATCGGTGTCCGGCGGGTTGGGTGTGACTTTGAACATGGTGAAACTCCTTATGCGAAGAACAAAGGAGCCATCACTCTCGCTACCAAACGATGGGTGGTGGCCATACGAAGGTTGGTAGACCGGTCGCACAAGGAACCCCGGCGCTCCCGAAGGAGCCCTGCGCATGGCCACCATAAATAGAGCCGAAAACACGACTGCTTCTGATGGCGCGATACGTTTGTGCGAGGTGGGCTACCAAACCCAATCACTGTTATTCAGCGACCGGCCAACGATAAAACCCATCCCCAAGACGCACAAGCCGGCGGATTCTGGCGTAACTGTAGGCAATGACGCAAGCCGTTGTAGCTTGCGAGAAGTAACGCTGACAGCCGTTAAACACGCCCGATTCTGACAGCCACCACAATCCCCTGTAGGAGCTGGCTTGCCAGCGATGGCGGTGTGTCAGGCAACCGAGTGGCTGGCTGAAAGACCGCTTTCGCTGGCAAGCCAGCTCCTACAGGGTCCACCGACGAGAACACTGCCTATCAGTTCTGCTAGTTCCCAACAAAAAAGACCCGACCGATACTCAAGCGCTACCCGACTTTGAAAGCCAGGAGCGCACCCCATGTCGTCCACTCTGCTCTGCCGATATCGCTATGACCCGCTGGATCGCCTGACCAGCCACACACCGTCAGCATCGCCCGAACTTCAACGTTTCTACTGCAGAAGCCGGCTGGCCACCGAAGTACAGGGTGCTATCGGGCACTCCATCGTCCAGCAGGGTGACTTGCTGCTGGCGCAACAACAGCGCCAGAACGGAGTTCTCGACACCACCCTGCTAGCCACGGACCTGCAACGCTCAGTGCTGAATATGCTCAAGAGCACCCAACAACCACAACCCATCGCCTATTCCCCCTACGGCCATCGCCCCGCCGAAAGCGGCCTGAGCAGCTTGCTGGGATTCAACGGTGAACGGCCGGACCCGGTAACCGGACATTACGTGTTGGGGAATGGGTATCGGGCGTTTAATTCGGTTTTGATGAGATTTCATAGTCCGGATAGTTTGAGTCCGTTTGGCAAGGGTGGTCTGAATTCGTATGCCTATTGTTTAGGGGATCCTATAAATTTTTCAGACCCCAATGGACACAGCCCATTCAGCTACCTGAAAATTTAGTCAACACCCTATTTAAGTCAAAGAGACCAAAAAAAACCAGCGCCTTTATCCCCACAAATAAATCTAATTTCGCTAACTACTCAGGCGATGCTGGCGACCCTGTTTCGCTTAATGATTTGACGATGCGTAAATATGAAAAAATGTTCGGAGCAGTACCAGGCAGCCAGTTAGAAGAGCTACTGAATAAAAAAGTCCGTACCGTAGAAATATGGGATACAAAAACCGGAATACACAACATACAGCAGCATATAGAACATCGGGGCGATGATCTTTTGCCATACGATGTAATCAGTGCAGGATTACGAGGTGAGTTAAATGGGGTTCTACCCCATAGGGCTAACGAATTTTCGATACTTATATCTGAAGGAAAATTCCCAATAGCAAGAGACCTTACATTCGTCAACACCAAGGGGCTCAATATATTCAAGATGGATATCTATAGGCAGAGTGAGATTTACAGGCAGGCAGGTGTTCCTTTGCCTGATGCATTTCGCCAAGGCATGCCTATTACAGTGATTAAAAACGCTAACAAAATCAGGTTTGAAGCCGGTTAAGTTTCAGTAGGTATTGCAAACGACACTCAACACGTGGGGGTAGCCTGTTCGCGATAGCGGTGTATCAGTCAGCAGAGATGTTGAACATGAAGCCCTCATCGCGAGCAAGCTCGCTCCCACAGAGATGTAGATAGGTGCTCGGGCATCTGCAACACCACCAACCATTGTAGGAGCGAGCCTGCTCGCGATGACGTCAGTGCAACCGACGCAATTTTCGGCTCTCCCACTATCAGTTCTGTTAGTTCCCACCGACAGCAACTGAGCCCAAACTCAGGCATTCACGTCCCTGAGAGTAGGAGTCACCATGTCTTCCCCTCAAAAAGTCCTGATTTGCCGTTATCGCTATGATCCCCTGGATCGCCTCACCAGCCACACTTTGCCCGATCTCGCGGAACGACATCGCTTCTACTGCAAAAGCCGCCTGGCCACCGAGGTACAAGGTGCGGCCGGACACTCGATCGTCCAGCACGACGATCTGCTGCTGGCGCAACAACAGCGCCAGAACGGAGTACTCGACTCCACCCTGCTAGCCACGGATCTGCAACGCTCGGTGCTGCACACGCTCAAGAACGATCGACAACCACAACCCATCGCGTATTCCCCCTACGGCCATCGCCCCGCCGAAAGCGGCCTGAGCAGCTTGCTGGGATTCAACGGTGAACGGCCGGATCCGGTAACTGGGTATTATTTTTTGGGTAATGGGTATCGGGCGTTTAATCCAGTGTTAATGCGTTTTAATAGTGCAGACAGTTGGAGCCCCTTCGGAAAGGGAGGATTGAACCCATACGCGTATTGTTTGGGCGACCCTATCAACAGAAATGATCCAAATGGGCATGTGCCTACGATGTATGCATTTTTTAAAGCAAACAGGACTTTGGTCGTAGCACCATATTCAAAACGACCCACCACTTGGAATATACGCCCAAACATAACAAACGAAACGGCGAAACTTGCAGTAACTAAAATAAACGCTAACAGAACAAAGATGTCGCTAATGGATGAAGATATTGTGAACACTTTCAAACACCATGAACAACACCTTTACAACCCATCACCCAATCAACATCTAAACTTAAAAAACCGTGCCGCACAGATTATCGCCTTAGACGGCAGGCATGACCTGTCAGAACTCCCTAAAACTCTAATAGAGCACGTAGCTACCACCAAAAAACATCAAAATGAGTCAGTCAAAAATTTTTACAACTCAATCAAAACCAAAGATTACGCCAACCAAATAACCTTTGAAATAGACAGACTTGCAGACGGCGAAGTGAGCTTAGTGTCAAATACGTACAATTCATCCACCCACAAACTTGCAGGTGAATATCAAAAACGAATAGCCGACATACGAACCTCCATCGACAACCTCGTACGCGAAAATGACCGGATATTCAACTTCATAGTGCAAAAATAGCATTACAAGCGCTTGCTGATTATTTCCAAACATGGAAATAATCAGCAAGAAACTGTGTCACCCAGGCAATCACAACATAATTACTGACGCAACGGATAAAGCTGCTCATCAAACTCCGCCAACTTTGGAAACACCAACGACTGGTCGTCACTCAAATGCTGCAACCGCTGCCCATAGTCAACCAGAAACTGCTGGCGCGCCTCTTCACTGATATACGGCACATGCCACGCCACAAACGGCTCCAGCACATCGAAACCAACATAGGCCAGCGTGCCACGCAAAATCGGCCGCAGCATGTCCTCCAGCGGTCCATGAATCGCGCCCTCCCCAAACATGTGTTCACGCCCGCCCAGGGTCACGGTCACCAGCGCCTTCTTGCCGGCCAGACCGCCCTGATCGTAGAAGCGCTTGCCGCCATAGCAGATGCCCGACACCAGCACCCGGTCGATCCAGCCCTTGAGCATGGCCGGGGTGGAGAACCAGAAGATCGGGAAGTTGAGGATCAGCAGGTCGGCCCACAGCAGCTTGTCCAGTTCCGCCTGGATGTCCGACGCCAGGGACTGGCTCTTCACGCCCAGGCGTTGTTCCAGGGCGTAGACCAGGTACTCGGGGTTTTCCCGGTTCGAGAAATCCGCGTCGCTGGCCACCGGGTTCCAGTTCATTTTGTACAGGTCACTGACCTGCACTTCGTGGCCTTGGGCTTCGAGGGTGGCAACGGCCTGGTCACGCAGGGCGGCGGTGAAGGATTGCGGCTCCGGGTGAGCGTGGACGATCAGTACTTTCATGGGGGTTCCTTAGACTTGTTCCAGCGAATCGGTTGAAGGGGTGCAAGCGCGCGTGGCCAACAAGCGGTCGAGCCAGTCAGGGTCCATTTGCGGTTCGGAAGAAAATAGCAGCCCGGTGTAGTCGTGATGCGGCGGGGTGAAGATCTGGCTGCGCGAGCCGTGGTCCACCACCCTGCCCCGTTGCATCACCAATACCTCATCGGCAATCGCCCGCACAGTAGCAACATCGTGGGTGATGAACAGGTATGCCACACCCAACTGTTGCTGGATGCGGTTGAGCAATTTCAGCACGCCTTCGGCCACCAGTTGATCCAGCGCCGAGGTCACTTCGTCGCAGATGATCAGTTGCGGATCGGCCGCCAAGGCCCGGGCGATGCAGATGCGTTGTTTCTGCCCGCCGGACAGCTCCCGGGGCTGGCGCTCCATGAAGGTCGCCGGGTCGAGTTCGATCATCTCCAGCAATTCGGCGACCCGGGCGCGCATGGCCTTGCCCTTGAGGCCCAGATAGAACGTCAGCGGCCGGCCGATGATGTCGACGATGCGCTGACGCGGGTTCAACGCCGTGTCGGGGATCTGGTAGATCATCTGGATGCGCCGCAGTTGTTCCTTACTGCGCTGGCGAAAGTCCGCCGGCAAAGGCTGGCCGTCGTACAACACCTCACCGTAAGTCGGCGGCAGCAATCCGGTGATCAGCCGCGCCGTCGAGCTTTTGCCGCTGCCGGACTCGCCGATTACCGCCAGGGTCTGGCCGCGATACAACTTCAACGACACGTCGTGCAGCACCGGTTGCTGGCCATAACTGGCGCAGCTGTTGCGCAACTCCAGCAGCGGTTGTTCCTGCTGCGGGCAGGCCTTGGGTTCGGTGCGGAAGCTGCGCACTGCCCACAGCGACTTGGTGTAGTCCTCCTGCGGGTTGCCGAGCATTTGCCGGGTCTCGGCCTCTTCCACCAGTTTGCCGTGGCGCAGCACCATGATGCGGTCGGCCATTTGCGCGACCACCGCCAAGTCGTGGCTGATGTAGATCGCTGCGCTGCCGTAGGTCGCCACCGCGTCACGAATGGCGGCGAGCACTTCGATCTGGGTGGTGACGTCGAGCGCAGTGGTCGGTTCGTCGAAGATGATCAGGTCCGGATGGCAAGCCATGGCCATGGCGGTCATGACTCGCTGCAACTGGCCGCCGGAGACTTGATGCGGATAACGCTGGCCGATGGTCTCGGGATTAGGCAGACGCAGCACCCGGTACAACTCCACCGCCTCGCGCATTGCCTGATCACGACTCATGCCGCCGTTTTTCACGGCAGTTTCGACGTGCTGGTCGATCAGTCGATGGGCCGGGTTGAACGAGGCAGCCGCGCTCTGTGCCACATAGGCAATGCGCAAACCGCGCAGTTTGCGCAGGGCTTCGGGCTTGGCCTTGAGCAGGTCGATACCGTCGAACTGCACCGAGCCGCCAGTGATCCGGCAGCCGTCGCGGGTGTAGCCCATCGCCGACAGGCCAAGCGTCGACTTGCCCGCGCCGGACTCGCCGATCAGCCCCAGGACTTCACCGCGTTGCAGGGTCAGGTCGATGCCCCTGATCAGCGGATGCCAGGCGTCTTCGTAGTGGCCTTCGATGTGCAGGTTGCGGATTTCCAGCAAAGGTTTTGGAGTCGTCATGTTCAGCATTCCTTGAGGCCGCTGGATTTGTGCAGCATCCAGTCGACGACGAAGTTGACGCTGACCGTGATCAAGGCCACGGCCAGCGCAGGCAACAGCGGACTGATGTCGCCAAAGGTGATCAACACCGCGTTGTCGCGCACCATACTGCCCCAGTCGGCAGTCGGCGGCTGGATGCCCAGGCCAAGGAACGACAGCGCACTGATGAACAGGAACACGAAGCAGAAGCGCAGGCCGAACTCGGCAATCAACGGCGCGGCGGCGTTGGGCAATACCTCGCGGGTCACCAGCCACCACAGGCCTTCACCGCGCAGGCGTGCGGCTTCGACGAAATCCTGCACCACCACGTTCATCGCCACGGCGCGGGACAGGCGAAACACCCGGGTGGCGTCCAGCAGCGCAATCACCAGTACCAGCGAGGTCGCGGTGGTGCCGACCACGCTGAGGATCAGCAAGGCGAAGATCAGTTGCGGAATCGCCATCAGGATGTCCACCACCCGGGACAAGCCCTGATCGACCCAACCGCCCTTGATCGCCGCGATCAGGCCGCTCAAGCCGCCGAGCAGGAACGCCAGCACCGTGGTCAGGAAGGCAATGCCCAGGGTGTTGCGCGCGCCATACACCAGGCGGCTGAACATGTCGCGCCCCAGGTTATCGGTGCCCAGCAGGAACTGACCACCCCACGGCGCAAAGCCATCGCCCACGACCTGGGTTTCGCCGAACGGCGCCAACACCGGTGCGAATACCGCGACCAGCACGTACAGCAGGATCATCAACAAACCGAACTTGGCGCTCAGGGGCGCCCGCCACACTTGTTTCAACAGGCTCATGGTCTACCCCTTTGGATGCATCAGACGCGGGTTGCTGGCAATCGACAACACGTCGGCGCTGGTGTTGAGCAGGATGTAGGTCGCGGCGAAGATCAGGCTGCAGGCCTGCACCACCGGGATGTCACGCTTGGCCACCGAGTCCACCAGCAACTGACCGAGCCCCGGATAGACGAACACCACTTCGACCACCACCACACCCACCACCAGGTACGCCAGGTTCAGCGCCACCACGTTAACGATGGGCGCCAGGGCGTTGGGCAAGGCGTGGCGGAAGATGATCCGCGACTGGCTGATGCCCTTGAGCCGGGCCATTTCGATGTAGGGGCTGGCCAGCAGGTTGATCAGGGAGGCGCGGGTCATGCGCATCATCTGTGCGATCACCACCAGGCTCAGGGTGGCCACCGGCAGTACCGAACGCTCGAGAATCGTGCCCAGCGAAGCGTCCGGTGCGAGGTTGGAGATGCTCGGGAACCGGTTGAGCTTCACCGCGAACACCAGGATCAGGATGTAGGCGACGAAGAACTCGGGGAACGACACCGCGCTCAGGGCCGAGGTGTTGAGCAAGCGATCGAACCAGCTATTGCGGTACAACGCGGCGAGCATGCCCAGCAGCAAGGCCGTGGGCACCGAAACCAATGCCGCCAGCAGCGCGAGACTGAAGGTGTTGCCCAAACGGCTGGCGACCAGTTCGGCGATGGGCCGCTGGTTGGCCAGCGAGACGCCGAGGTCACCTTGCAGCAGGTGCCAGATCCAGTGGCCGAAACGGGTCAGCGGCGGCAGGTCCAGGCCCAGTTGTGCGCGGTAGGCCGCCACGGTTTCCGGGGTGGCCGACTGGCCGAGCATGGCCTGGGCGATGTCGCCCGGGAGCATGCCGACGGCCAGGAAAATGATCACCGAAACGGCGAACAGGGACAGCAGGCCTAGGGCGAGACGCTGCCCCAACAGCTTGAAAATACTCTTCATCGTGCAACTCCTTGGATTGGGCACGCCTTTGAAGACAGCAATATCTCCACGGTAGGAGCCGGCTTGCCGGCGAAGGCGTCCGCGTGGGCGGTGCAGGGCTTGAAGGCCTCTTCGCTGGCAAGCCAGCTCCTACAATGGTTTGCGTCAGTTAAATCTGCGTCTTTGTAGGAGCTGGCTTGCCGGCGAAGGCGTCCGCGTGGGCGGTGCAGGGCTTGAGGGCCTCTTCGCTGGCAAGCCAGCTCCTACAATGGTTTGCGTCAGTTGAATCTTCGTCTTTGTAGGAGCCGGCTTGCCGGCGAAGGCGTCCGCGTGGGCGGTGCGGGGCTTGAAGGCCTCTTCGCTGGCAAGCCAGCTCCAACAATGGTTTGCGTCAGTTAAATCTTCGTCTTTGTAGGAGCCGGCTTGCCGGCGAAGGCGTCCGCGTGGGCGGTGCAGGGCTTGAGGGCCTCTTCGCTGGCAAGCCAGCTCCTACAATGGTTTGCGTCAGTTAAATCTTCGTCTTTGTAGGAGCCGGCTTGCCGGCGAAGGCGTCCGCGTGGGCGGTGCAGGGCTTGAAGGCCTCTTCGCTGGCAAGCCAGCTCCTACAATGGTTTGCGTCAGTTGAATCTTCGTC
>NZ_JAFMPV010000030.1:0-62234 GCF_049132105.1 Pseudomonas sp. NFX15 | reverse complement strand
CGTCGTGCTGGTAAATTTCTTCACTGCCATCGGCGTTTTTTACCGTGACCGTGCCGCGCTCATCCCAGGTGTAACGCGCCTCCATCTGCGCAAACGACGCCCAGTGCCGCACGCAACGCGCCGCTTTACCGGCCCGTTCCCAGGCCCAGAAAAAACTCGCGCCACCGGCCAGTTGCCGCTGCAGGATGACGTGCTGTTCGTCGTAGTCGTAACGCTCGGACTCGCCGGCGGCGTTGGTCACTTCGACCAGCCGCTGCCGGGCGTCGTAGCGGTAAGTCACCAGCGTCTGTTCGGTACGCCAGGAGTGTTCCTCACTGGGCGCCGGTTGCCGCACCTGATAGTCGATGGCCATCAGGTGCCGGTGCTCGTAGCGCAAGAACAACGAACGGCCGGCGCCGTTATCGAGGCGTTCGATCCGGTCGCGGTAATCGCGGCGCAGGCCCAGGCGGTTGCCATAGGCGTCGCTGATCGCCGTCAGCCGGCCATCGCGAAAGTGATAAAAGCGCGGTGCATCGCCGGCCAGGGCGAGGATCAGTTCATCGGGCTCTTCGCCGAGATAAATCGCCGCTCGCGACAAACTGTTATGGATCACCGGCCGCTCACGGGTCGGTCGCGGAAACCGCGTCCGGCGGTTTTCCTGATCGACCCAGATCACCTGCTCGCCGTCGACTTGCAGGTGTTGCGACAGCGAATGGCTCCAGCCAAAACCCAGGCCACTGTCGAGCTCGACGGCGCTGGTGCGGTACAGACGGGTGAAGTCGAAGGGCAGAATGCCGTCGAGGGTGCCGTCGGTGAGGGTCAGCAGTTCTTCGCCGGTGACCATCGACACCGGGCACTGGTTGGTCGCGGTGCGCTCGACGGTGTCGGCGCTGTCGCCGTTGGGGTTTTTCGCCTGGATTGGGCTGTCGTCGTGGTGCTCGTTGGGCTTGAGCGTGGTGTTGCGCTTGGCGTTCCAGCGCAGTTGCATGCGGCCTTTTTTCAGGCCCGCGGCGACACCGCGAGCAGCGACGGTTTTGTAGCGTTCGACATAACCGATGAACTGGCTGATGAGATTGAAGATCGCTTTGACGAAACCCAGCACCCCGTCCAACAGCTGCGCGCCATGCCGGGCCAGACGCATCGACAGATAGGCAATGCCCGCCCCGGCAGCGGCGAAGGTCAGGACCACGCCGATCAACAGGTCGATCAGCAAATCCACGACAAATCTCGACAGCGATTCAGCGGACGCACCGGCCATGACACTCGGCGGCAGCATCTCCAGCCACAGGCTGGCGGTGCGCAACAGCAGGCACAGCGCCGCCTCGTCACTGGCCAGCAATTGCAGCCGGGCCATCGCCTCGGGGGTTTCTTCTGCCAACTTGGCCAAGTCCTCGGCGGCGCTGCCGAGTTGCTCAGCGAACCGGCGCGGGTCCTGCAAAATCGCCGAGAGCTCGCCGATGCGGTCCCACACCCCGACAATTGCCGCCCAACTGCCGGCCAGCAAACCGTTACCCAGCGCCGCCGAGGTCGAGTGCGCCCAGCGCGGTTTGAAGCCTTGCCACTCGCCGTGCAGCCAGGCCTGTAATTGTCCGGTCAGGCCGTCGTAGGATTCGAACAGCTTCCCCAATTGATCTGGGGTAACGGCGCTCTGCACATGCACGCGATACGACTTACCCGGCGTCCCTTCGAACGTCCCCTTGCCCTGCTGATCCAGCGTGACCGTCTCCCGCTCACCGCCCTCCTGCGCCACCACCTCCACCTGAATATCGCCCAGCGGAATGTCATACACCGACTCGAACTGGCTCTCGATCAGCAGAATCCCATCGGCTGGGCAGCGCGCCACCGTCGAGAAAAAATCGTCGTCGCCGCTGCTGACCACCGTGCGGGTATCACCGAACCTGATCTGCCGATCCATGCTCATCAGCGAGGGCAGGTCCAGGGCGTGGCTGACCTTGTCGGCGTTGCGGTTGAAGAACCCGGTGAGCTGTTCGCGGTACAGGCTCAGGGTGCGCGGAAAGTGGTCGAGTTCCTCCTCGATGCGGGCGATCTGATCCATCAGTTCAATTGCGCCATCAGGAAGCCCACCAATTCGGCCTTTGGCGCCTCAGGCAAATCGGAGGTTTGCAGGAACGTCGAGACTTTGGTGCGTAAAACGCTTTCGGAAAACGCCTCGAACAGATCCGGACGATCTTCGCTCAGCCACTGCAACAGGTTGTCGAGGCGAGCCTCAGCAGACTCGACGCCGAGGGTTTTCAGCAGTGTTTCGGGGACTTCCCACCAGGGAAATGCCTTCGTGTTTTTAAAGGCAGTGCCGCCAATGTCAAGCGCCTGTCCATTGATGAGGCAGCGTCGGATGACGGGCATCAACTGCGCCGCGTCGACCTCGGCAGACCGCAGGATCGGCAGCAGGAAGCGTCCATCCCAGAAACGAAAAAACACCGCATTGCCATTAGGCATCAATGCCTGCGTGAGGCTGCACAAATGCTCGGCCAGTACATCCTGACTGGCGCCGGAAACCGCGAGCCACCCCCAATCGCCGGACTCGCTGTCGACAACCCAATCCAGAAACTCACTGCCCGGCTCGACCACTGCCACGAAAGGCATGACTGGCGCCCATTCGGCGTACACGGTGTTCGCCCAGATCGGCCGCGGTGCGAGTGCCGGGCTGGAACCCTGCCAGGCCTTGAAAGGCTCGGCGGCGCTGGCGTTGCCGAACACGGCGAATAGCTGTTCGCCGGGCTGAAGTGGCTGGTGCGCCAGCCACTCGCGAGGTGACAAAAAATCAGGCGGCACAGACACCCTCCTTGCAACGCGCACACTCTTCGCAGAACGGTGCGTCGCTTTTCAGGCTCAGGATCTGGGCAAGGGTGAGTGGTTCGAGTTTTCGCTGAACGGTCGAGGTGCCCATGATCGGCATCGGCGCGCCGCCGACCTGTATCGGCACACTGCTGAAAATCCCCGCCGGGCCGACATTGATCCAATGGCCGCCCGATTGAATCGAAATGTTCAGGCCACTTTCGATCACCACCTGCTGACCCGCACTGAAATGTGCTTGCTCGCTGGCGTTCAGGGCCTGGTTGATGACGCGGATTTTCAGGTCGCCATGGACCTGCAGGCTGTCGCTTGATGCCGGCCCTTCGGTACTGCCGATGACCACATTGCGCTGATGGCCGACCTGGACATGCATGTCCTGCAACACGTCCTGATTCCAGTTTCGCTGGGCGCGCAGGTAGATTTCCTCGGCGCCCTTGCGATCCTCGATGCGCAGTTCGTTGTAGCCACCTCCCCCGGGGCTGCTTTGGCTGCGGAAAATGCTGCGGGTCTTGTCGGCGGGCAGGTCCAGCGGCAGCGGCGTCGAGGCGTTGGGCGCGCAGGCCATGACCAACGGTTTATCGGCATCGCCATGGACAAACCCCACCAGCACTTCCATGCCCACTCGCGGGATCAGCACGCTGCCATAGCGGTCGTGAGCCCAGCCCGTGGCGACCCGCAGCCAGCAGCTGGAGAACTCATTCAGCTCGCCGTGCCGGTCCCACTTCATCTGGACCTTGACCCGACCGTACTCGTCGCAATGAATTTCACTGCCCTTGGGGCCGGTGACCACGGCGCAGTGATAACCCGCGACGTTGGGCTTTTCGATCAAGGGCGGGCGGTAGGGCACGTCCCGCGGCGTGGCCAGAAAGGTATTGCGATAGCCCTGGAAAGCGTCCGCATCATCGGAAGACGACTCCTCCAGCACCTGCGGTTGACGTCCGTGGTGCTCGATGCGGGTGACCAGCCACAGCTCATTCCAGGCCTGATTCGCATGCTCGGCGAGCCGCAGAAAATGGCCGCTGACCAAGGCCGGGTCGTCGCTGCTGCCCTCGGCCTGGCAAAAGTCTGCGTTGTACCGTTCAAGTGTGCGCTTCGCCAGTAGGTCAGCGCGCCGAAGATCAGTGAACTGACCGGGGAACTGATAGTGCTCCAACCTCGGTCGCTGCTGGTTGTCGAGGCTGCTCTGGAGTGGCTGGCCAGGCTTGTGGAAGTCGTAGTCAGCGAGCGTGATGGCGCTGGTGCAGGTTTCCAGGCGTACGTCGAAGCGGTTAATCACCGGGGTTTCGCCGGCCATGCCGCTGCCCGGCAGGAACGGCGTTGACTGGCTCAAGCGGGGGAAAAAGGTCTGGTCGTCGCCAAACATCAGGCGGTGCCCGTCGGGGCTGTGCCGGAAGTGAAAATGAATGCCGGTTTCGCCACACAGACGCTGGATGAACGCCAGATCGCTTTCAGCGTATTGCACGCAGTAGTCGCGTTCGGGGTATTGGCTGCCGAACTGGAATTCGCAATGGGCGTATTCGAGAATGTGGTGGTCCTTGAGGACCAGGGCGATGATCTGCGGCACCGTCTTGTGCTGGAAGATTCGCTGGTTGATGCGCCGATCAAGGTAGCTCAGGCGCGGTACCAGGCTGATTTGATAGTGCGTCAGGCGCCGTGTGGTCGCCCCTTGGCCGACGCGAATAATCTGCCCGTGAATGCCGCGTCCCTGCCCATCGAACCCCAGAAAGGCCTGACGATGCAGGAGGCTTTCGAGCGGGATACCGGCGCGCTCGCTGACCAGTTCCAGCTCAAATCGGTAAGGTTGGCTGATGGCCTCCTGGCCTTTGAACCCAAGGACCTTGAAGTCGTAGTCCGGCTCGCCTTCAAGGCTCAGGGTGAAGCGTGGCGAGTTGGCAAGCGCGAACATCCGGTGGGTCTCTGCAGAACGATGGCGGTCGATTCTGCATGAGCGATAACGGGGCCTGACCGGGGTGCAGGAAAATCAGAATTGCCCTACTTGTCCTGAAGCATTTGCCTTCAGAAAACGGTTGATCCGGCGACAGACAACCTCGAGAAAACCACCCCGCCCTGTAGGAGCGAGCTTGCTCGCAAAGAGGGAATGTCAGTCAGATCGACTTTGAATGGGCCACCGCTTTCGCTCCTATAGGGGGTATGTTTTTTCAGGGCACAAAAAAACGGCCCGCCTCCATCAGGAAGCGGGCCGTTTCATTCAAGCGTTGGCTCAGGCCATCACTTGTTCAAGCGGTAATCGGCCTCGGCCGCCGCAAAACGCTGGAACATGCCGGCAGTTGGCGTGCCCAGTTTGCTGACGATGTAAATCGCCAGGCTGGCGAAGATGAAACCCGGGATGATTTCGTACAGGCCCAGCACTTCGAAATGCTTCCAGACGATCACGGTGACCGCGCCGACCACGATACCGGCTAGTGCGCCGTTGCGCGTCATGTCTTTCCAGATCACCGAGATCAGCACGACCGGACCGAAGGCAGCACCGAAACCGGCCCAGGCGTAGCTCACCAGACCCAGTACACGGTTTTCCGGATTGGCGGCCAGGCCGATTGCAATCAGCGCCACCAACAGCACCATGGCACGACCGACCCAGACCAGCTCGACCTGGGAAGCGGATTTACGCAGGAAGGTCTTGTAGAAGTCTTCAGTCAGGGCACTCGAACACACCAGCAATTGGCAGCTCAGGGTGCTCATGACGGCCGCCAGAATGGCCGACAGCAATACACCGGCGACCCACGGATTGAACAGGATCTTGGCCAGTTCGATGAACACACGCTCGTGGTTCTCGGAGACTGCGCCAGCCAGTTCCGGGTGCGCCGAGAAGTAGGCGATACCGAAGAAGCCAACGGCCACGGTGCCGCCCAGGCACAGGATCATCCAGGTCATGGAAATGCGACGAGCCTTGGCGATCGACTTGACCGAATCCGCCGCCATGAAACGCGCCAGGATGTGCGGCTGGCCGAAGTAGCCCAGGCCCCAGCCCATCAGCGAGATGATGCCGATGAAAGTGGTGCCCTTGAGCATGTCGAAGTTCGCTGGATCTTGCGCTTCGATGGCCAGGAACGTGGTGTCGACGCCACCGGTGGCCAGCAGCACGATGATCGGCGTGAGGATCAACGCGAAGATCATCAGGGTGGCTTGTACGGTATCGGTCCAGCTCACTGCCAGGAAACCACCGATGAAGGTGTAGGCAATCGTCGCCGCTGCACCGGCCCACAGCGCCGTCTCGTAGGACATGCCGAAGGTGCTTTCGAACAGACGGGCACCGGCCACGATGCCGGATGCGCAGTAAATGGTGAAGAACACCAGGATCACCACCGCAGAGATGATCCGCAGCAGGCCGCTTTTGTCTTCGAAACGGCTGGCGAAGTAGTCCGGCAGGGTCAGCGCATCGCCGTTGTGCTCGGTCTGCACGCGCAGACGGCCAGCGACAAACAGCCAGTTCAGATAGGCACCGATGATCAGGCCGATGGCGATCCAGCTTTCGGACAGGCCGGACATGTAGATGGCACCGGGCAAGCCCATCAACAACCAGCCACTCATGTCGGAGGCACCGGCGGACAGTGCGGTCACGACACTGCCCAGGCTACGGCCGCCCAGGATGTAGTCGGAAAGATTGTTGGTGGAGCGATAGGCCATCAAGCCGATCAGCACCATTGCTGCGATGTAGATCACGAACGTGATCAGGGTTGGATTGCTTACGCTCATTGAGTTACGCCCTGGCTTTGTTTTTATGTAGCGGCGGTGGGTGAACCGCTCGCAAACGCATACGTTTACAGACGATCCTGGATCCCGCGCATTTATGACTGATGTTTCCCCAGGAAAGCCATCAGCCGGAGCACCCTGGTTTTGCCAGGGTTGCACCTTGGGCGCGAATGCTATTCAACAAAGCAAATAAGGTGCAACCAGTTTCTTGAGAATAAGTTGCACCCAGTGAGAAATATCAATCGAGTGCTGTTTTTTGCTCCCTTTCGGAGCAAGAACCCACGGCAACTGCGCTAAAAAGCACCAAGCAAATGCAGCACTGGCGTACCAGAATTTAATTCCTGACGAGTTGCGGATTATTCCGGCAAAAAAAGGGTTGCACCCGGTTGCACCTCAACAGTCGCACGGCTAATCTTGCCGCCAGCTGATGCCACGCAGTCGTGGCAAACATGAGGATAAAAACATGGCTACCACCACCCTTGGGGTCAAACTTGACGACCCGACCCGCGAACGCCTCAAGGCCGCCGCAACCTCGATTGATCGCACGCCACACTGGCTGATCAAACAGGCAATCTTCAATTACCTGGAAAAACTCGAGGGTGGTGCAACCCTGACCGAGCTGAGCGGTTTGACCAAGGATTCCGACGACAGCGTCGATGCGCCTCTGGATCACACCCACCAGTGCTTCCTCGAATTCGCCGAAAGCATCCTGCCGCAATCGGTCCTGCGCGCTTCGATCACCGCCGCCTACCGCCGCCCTGAGCCGGAAGTCGTGCCGATGTTGATCGAGCAGGCGCGCCTGCCGGTCCCGATGGCCGAAGCCACCAACAAGCTCGCGGCCTCGATTGCCGAAAAACTGCGCAACCAGAAGAGCGCTGGCGGCCGCGCAGGCATTGTTCAGGGCCTGTTGCAGGAATTCTCCCTGTCGTCCCAGGAAGGCGTGGCGCTGATGTGCCTGGCCGAAGCGCTGCTGCGTATCCCGGACAAAGGCACCCGCGATGCACTGATCCGCGACAAGATCAGCACCGGCAACTGGCAGCCGCACCTGGGCAACAGCCCGTCGCTGTTCGTCAACGCCGCCACATGGGGCTTGTTGCTGACCGGCAAACTGGTGTCGACCCACAACGAAGCCGGCCTGACCTCGTCCCTGAGCCGCATCATCGGCAAGAGTGGCGAGCCGATGATCCGCAAGGGCGTCGACATGGCCATGCGCCTGATGGGTGAGCAGTTCGTGACCGGCGAAACCATCGCCGAAGCCTTGGCCAACGCCAGCAAGTTCGAAGCCAAGGGTTTCCGCTATTCCTACGACATGCTCGGCGAAGCGGCACTGACCGAGCACGACGCGCAGAAGTACCTGGCCTCGTACGAACAAGCCATCCACTCGATCGGCAAAGCCTCCCACGGCCGTGGGATTTATGAAGGCCCGGGCATCTCGATCAAGTTGTCCGCCCTGCACCCGCGTTACAGCCGTGCGCAGTACGAGCGCGTGATGGACGAGTTGTATCCGCGCCTGCTGTCGCTGACCTTGCTGGCCAAGCAATACGACATTGGCCTGAACATCGACGCCGAAGAAGCCGACCGCCTCGAGCTGTCGCTGGACCTGCTTGAGCGCCTGTGCTTCGAGCCGCAGCTGACCGGCTGGAACGGCATCGGCTTCGTGATCCAGGCGTACCAGAAGCGTTGCCCGTACGTCATCGACTACGTGATCGACCTGGCTCGTCGCAGCCGTCATCGCCTGATGATCCGCCTGGTGAAAGGCGCGTATTGGGACAGCGAAATCAAGCGCGCCCAGGTCGAAGGCCTGGAAGGCTACCCGGTGTACACCCGCAAGGTGTACACCGACGTTTCCTACATCGCTTGCGCTCGCAAACTGCTGTCGGTGCCGGAAGTCATCTACCCGCAGTTCGCCACGCACAACGCCCACACCCTGTCGGCCATTTACCACATTGCCGGTCAGAACTACTACCCGGGCCAGTACGAGTTCCAGTGCCTGCACGGCATGGGTGAACCGCTGTACGAACAGGTTGTAGGTAAAGTCTCCGAAGGCAAGCTGAACCGTCCGTGCCGCGTGTACGCGCCGGTCGGCACCCACGAAACCCTGCTGGCGTACCTGGTGCGTCGCCTGCTGGAAAACGGCGCGAACACCTCGTTCGTCAACCGCATCGCCGACCAGTCGATTTCGATCCAGGAACTGGTAGCCGACCCCGTAGCCAGCATCGAGCAGATGGCAACCGTGGAAGGTGGCTTCGGTCTGCCGCACCCGCGCATCCCGCTGCCGCGTGACCTGTACGGCTGCGAACGCGCCAACTCCAGCGGCATCGACATGGCCAACGAACATCGACTGGCATCGCTGTCCTGCGCCCTGCTCGCCACCGCGCACAACCATTGGAAAGCCGCGCCGATGCTCGGTTGCGCCTCCAGCAATGAAGCGCCGGCACCGGTCTTGAACCCGTCCGACCTGCGCGACGTGGTTGGCCATGTACAGGAAGCCACCGTCGAAGACGTCGACAACGCGATCCAGTGCGCGCTCAACGCTGCACCGATCTGGCAGGCCACGCCGCCCGCCGAACGCGCCGCGATTCTGGAACGTGCCGCCGATCTGATGGAAGCAGAGATCCAGCCGCTGATGGGCCTGTTGGCTCGCGAAGCCGGCAAGACCTTCGCCAACGCCATCGCCGAAGTGCGCGAAGCCGTGGACTTCCTGCGTTATTACGCGGTGCAGGCCCGCAACGATTTCACCAACGACGCCCACCGTCCGCTGGGCCCGGTTGTCTGCATCAGCCCGTGGAACTTCCCGCTGGCGATCTTCAGTGGTCAAGTGGCTGCGGCGCTGGCTGCCGGTAACCCGGTATTGGCCAAGCCTGCGGAACAAACCCCACTGGTTGCGGCGCAAGCTGTGCGCCTGCTGCTCGAAGCAGGGATTCCGGAAGGCGTGCTGCAACTGTTGCCGGGTCGCGGTGAAACCGTCGGTGCTGGTCTGGTCGGTGACGAACGCGTCAAAGGCGTGATGTTCACCGGCTCCACCGAGGTCGCGCGCTTGCTGCAACGCAACATTGCCGGTCGCCTCGACAGCCAGGGTCGTCCTATCCCGCTGATCGCCGAAACCGGTGGCCAGAACGCGATGATCGTCGACTCTTCGGCATTGACTGAACAAGTGGTGATCGACGTAGTTTCGTCGGCGTTCGACAGCGCCGGCCAGCGTTGCTCGGCCCTGCGTGTACTGTGCTTGCAGGAAGATTCCGCCGATCGCGTCATCGAAATGCTTAAAGGTGCGATGGCTGAAAGCCGTCTCGGCAACCCTGAGCGCCTGTCCGTGGACATCGGCCCGGTGATCGACGCCGAAGCCAAGGCTGGCATCGAGAAGCACATCCAGGCCATGCGCGACAAAGGTCGCAGCGTGTACCAAGTCGCCATCGCCGATGCCGAAGAAGTCAAACGCGGCACCTTCGTGATGCCGACACTGATCGAGCTGGAAAGCTTCGACGAGTTGCAGCGGGAGATCTTCGGCCCGGTGCTGCACGTGGTCCGCTACAAGCGCAAGGACATCGATCAACTGATCGGCCAGATCAACGCATCCGGCTACGGCCTGACCCTGGGCGTGCATACCCGCATCGACGAGACCATCGCCAAGGTGATCGACAACGTCAATGCCGGTAACGTCTACGTCAACCGTAACATCGTCGGTGCCGTGGTCGGCGTGCAACCGTTCGGCGGCGAAGGCTTGTCGGGTACCGGTCCGAAAGCCGGTGGCCCGTTGTACCTGTACCGCCTGCTGTCGACCCGTCCTGCGGATGCGATCGAACAATCCTTTGCTCGCGGTGATGCGGCCGTTGCACCGGACGTTCGTCTGCGCGACGCCATGAGCAAGCCACTGACTGCCCTGAAAACCTGGGCCGACAGCAACAAATTCGCCGACCTGAGCACCCTGTGCGAGCAGTTCGCCGGTCAATCGCAAAGCGGCATCACCCGCGTCCTGGCCGGCCCGACCGGCGAGCGCAACAGCTATGCGATCCTGCCACGGGAACACGTGCTGTGCCTGGCGGAAGTCGAAGGTGACCTGCTGACTCAATTGGCAGCAGTGCTGGCTGTCGGCGGTTCGGCGGTGTGGCCGGAAACGGACTTGAGCAAGGCCTTGTTCGCACGCCTGCCGAAGGACATTCAGGCGCGCATCAAGCTGGTTTCCGATTGGAACAAGGACGATGTGGTGTTTGATGCCGTCCTGCATCACGGCCATTCCGACCAACTGCGTGCGGTGTGCCAGCAGGTTGCCAAGCGTGCCGGCGCCATCGTCGGTGTGCAGGGCCTGTCGCAAGGCGAGACCAACATTGCGCTGGAGCGTTTGGTGATCGAGCGGGCGCTGAGTGTTAACACCGCTGCAGCGGGTGGTAATGCGAGTTTGATGACGATCGGCTAAACCGAAACAAGACCGGGCCGCCGCAATGGCAGCCTGGTTTGCAATATTTCTGTAGGAGCGAGCCTGCTCGCGATAGCGGTCTGTCAGTCACACCCGTATTGGATGTGCCGCCGTTATCGCGAGCAGGCTCGCTCCTACAGTTGCACCAGGGCGCCAACAAGCGGTTGCTCTGCCCCACCATCACGCCCATCAATCATCCTGTTCAGCCTTTATTCCCACGCTTAGACTCGGCCCATCCCAACAAAAGGTAGGCCGCCATGTCCGAGACGTTGCTCAGTTCCCGCAATCTGGCTTTCGAGCTGTATGAAGTCCTTGATGCCGAGGGCCTGACCCAGCGTGAGCGTTTCGCCGAGCACAACCGCGAAACCTTCGATGCGGCCATTGGCACCGCCCGCAGCATCGCCGAGAAGTTCTTCGCCCCGCACAACCGCAAGGGTGACGAGAACGAACCGCGCTATGAGAACGGTCAAGCGATCCTGATTCCGGAAGTGAAACCCGCGGTAGATGCCTTCCTCGAAGCCGGTTTCCTCAACGCTGCGCGCAGTTTCGAGGCGGGCGGCATGCAGCTGCCTACCTTGCTTTCGCAAGCATGCTTTTCGCACTTCCAGTCGGCGAACGCGGCGACGACGTCTTATCCGTTCCTGACCATGGGCGCGGCTAACCTGATCGAAAGCTTCGGCACCGAGGAACAGAAGCGTCGCTTCCTGCAACCGATGATCGACGGCCGTTTCTTCGGCACCATGGCCCTGACCGAACCTCACGCGGGCTCGTCGCTGTCGGATATTCGTACCCGTGCAGAACCGGCGTCCGACGGCACTTATCGCCTCAAGGGCAACAAGATCTTCATCTCCGGCGGCGATCACCCGCTGTCGGAAAACATCGTGCACATGGTGCTGGCCAAGCTGCCGGATGCACCGGCCGGGGTGAAGGGGATTTCGCTGTTCATCGTGCCCAAGTTCCTGGTCAACGATGACGGCAGCCTCGGCCAACGCAATGACGTGTTGCTGGCCGGGCTGTTCCACAAGATGGGCTGGCGTGGCACGACCTCAACCGCGCTGAACTTCGGCGATAACGGCGAGTGCGTCGGCTATCTGGTGGGCAAGCCGCATCAGGGCTTGAGCTACATGTTCCAGATGATGAACGAGGCGCGGATCGGCGTCGGCATGGGCGCGGTGATGCTCGGCTATGCCGGTTATCTGTATTCGCTGGAGTACGCTCGCGAACGCCCGCAGGGCCGCGTCCCGGACAGCAAGGACCCCAACACCGCGCCGGTGGCGATCATCAATCACGCCGACGTCAAACGCATGCTGTTGACGCAAAAAGCTTACGTCGAAGGTTCGTTCGACCTCGGCCTGTACGCGGCGCGGCTGTTCGATGACACCACCACCCTTGAGACTGAAGCCGAGCGCAAGCAGGCCCATGAGCTGCTGGACTTGCTGACGCCAATCGTCAAATCCTGGCCGTCGCAGTTCTGCCTGAAGGCCAACGAACTGGCGATCCAGATCCTCGGCGGCCACGGCTACACCCGTGAATACCCGGTGGAGCAGTACTACCGCGACAACCGCCTGAATCCGATCCACGAAGGCACCCACGGCATTCAGTCGCTGGACTTGCTGGGGCGCAAACTGGCGCAAAACGGTGGTGCGGGACTTAAGCAACTGATCCGGCTGATTGCCGATACAGCAGAGCGCGCACAGGCGTTTGATTCGCTGACTGCACTACGCGAACCGCTGGAGAAACTGGTGGCGCGCCTGCAAACCGTGACCATCGGCCTGCTGACCGACCTGGCCCAGGGCAAGGTCAACAGCAGCCTGGCGAACTCGGCGCTGTACCTGAAGGTGTTCGGGCACACGGTGATCGGCTGGCGCTGGCTGGAACAGGCGATTCGCGCCGAAGAAGGGTTGGTCGAGGGGAACGCGGCGGATATCAGTTTCTATAACGGTAAATTGCAGGCGGCGCGGTATTTCCTGACCTGGGAAGTGCCGGGTTGTCATCATGAGCTGACGATTCTTGAGGCACGGGATGATGTGTGCCTGGGGATGCAGGATGAGTGGTTTTGATCCCGTTTTTTGGGTGTAGCTGAAACCCATTCGCTGGCAAGCCAGCTCCTACACGGGTTGGGTCGTTCACAAATAACGTGTTCGACGCAAAACCTGTGGGAGCTGGCTTGCCAGCGAAGGCGTCAGCCCAGGCGCCACATCACTTCAGCTTGAACCCGCCCACCTGCCGCGCCAAATCATCGGCCAAGCGCTGCAACGTCTGGCAATCCTCACGACACGCCCTGACCTCCCCCGCCGTCGCCCGGGCCAGATCGGAAATCCCCTGCACGTTTCGGTTGATCTCTTCGGTCACCGCCGACTGCTCTTCCGTCGCCGTCGCCACCTGATGGTTCATGTCGCTGATGCGTTCAACCTGCCCGGTAATCGCGGTCAAAGAAGCCCCGGTACGCTGGCTCGACTCCACACCCGTGCCCGTCGCCGCTTGCCCGGAATGCATCGACGACACTGCGTTTTGCGCACCCTGCTTGAGGTTGCCGATCATCTGCTGGATTTCATCGGTGGACGACTGCGTACGTCGCGCCAGGGTTCGCACTTCATCGGCGACCACGGCGAATCCACGGCCCATGTCCCCGGCCCGCGCCGCCTCGATAGCGGCGTTGAGTGCCAGCAGGTTGGTCTGCTCGGAAATCCCGCGAATCACCGCCAGCACCTGGTCGATGGACGCCACTTGATGGGCCAGTTCCCCCACCGCCGTGGCCGCGATGCCGATTTCCTCGGACATGCTCTCAATGTGCCGGATCGATCCGCCCACCACTTCCCGCGCCTGCAGCGCTTCATCACGCGCTGTTTGTGAAGCGAAGGCTGCGTTGCCGGCATTCTGCGCAATGTCCTGAACAGTCAGGCCCATTTCGTGGACGGCGGTGGCGACCATGTCGGTCATTTCCTGTTGGCGCCCGGAGCGCTCAGCGGTGTTATCCACCACCCGTGCGACCTGGCCGACGGCAGTACGCAGCCGTTCGCTGGTGGTCAGCACTTCGCCGATCATGTCGCGCTGGCTATCAAGGAAGCGATTGAAACCTCGCGCCAGATCACCCAGCTCATCAGCGCGGCTGGCATCCAGGCGGTGGGTCAAATCTCCACCACCGCTACCGATGGCCACCAGCGCCGCTGTTACCTGACGAATCGGCCGCACCAGCCCACGGGCCAGCAACACCACCAGCAACAGGCACACCAGCGCCACCGCCAGGCCGATGCCGCTGCTCATCCACATGGCGCGGCGGGCCTCGGCGTAGATCTGCGACTGCGGCACTTCGGCCACCAGGGTCCAGCCGAGATCGCGCAAGGGCAGGCTCAACGCAAGGAAGTCTTCGCCGTCGCGCTGGAAGCCACTGGTGGTGGCAGCTTTTTGACTCATCACCGCTTGTGCCGCCGTGGCACCAATCTGCTCGCTCAGGGTGCGTTTACCGCTGAATTGCGCTTCGGGATGGACTTGGATCAAACCGTCGGAACGCACGAGATAGACCTTGCCACGCTCTCCGAAGCTGAAGTTGTGAATCAGCTCCGACAGCTCCTTCACGCTCAGCCCCAGGCCGGCAACACCCACGACCTTGCCGGCCTGCTCGACCTTGATATCGATGAAAAGCGCCAATTCTCCGGTGGCGGTGTCATTGTCGATATTGAGGGTACGTGGCTGGTTGCTATCGAGAAACGAGTAGAACCAGGCGTCTTTTGGATTCGCGCGACTGAGGGTGCGATCCAGGCCTTTTTCGGTGATGTAGTGGTTCGACGCTGTGCCGATAATCAGCGCAGTAAAAGCCTTGTGCTCGGCGCGGATGCCTTCCAGATAAGTAGCGAAGTTGTTGGTCTGCGCACCGTCTTCGCCGGTGGCCAGCCAGTCGCGCACCATGCTGTTGCTGGCGATGTCCTTGGCGGCGGTAAGAGGTTGGACGAGGATGCGCTCGATGTCGTTGCGCATCGCTTCGATGCTCGACGGCAAGGCCTGCTCGACCAGATAGTTCTGGGCGAGACGATTGACCACCAGGGTATAAATGCCGACCACGATCAGAATACTGACCAGCAAGGCGCTGCCCATACTCAGGATCAATTGCCATTGAATACTGCGTCGCCAGAACTGCATGGAGCACCCCCAAAGAATAAGAGGCTGAAACACTGCAACAGCCGTGCCGGTTGTATACAAGCCAACCGACAATCTATTCTTTGGTTGTGCGCAAAGCCGATCAGGCCTGATTGATCGTCTTGGAGATCACTTCAACCGTGGCGCTGACTTGCTCTTGGTAACGGTCGAGTTCGAGCGTGTGTTGCTTCTGCATTTCGATCTGCTGGGAGCACAGATTCATCGCCGCCAGCACCAGCAGTCGGTCACCGATCAGCGTCGGGTACTTTCTCTTGGTGTCGGCCAGGGCTGCCTTCAACATCATCGCGGCGTCGAGCAGGGTCTGCTCTTCCCCGGCCGGTGCCTTGATCGAATAGTCCTCCCCCAGGATCGAGACGACTTTTACCCCTGCGCCGTTGTAACTCATGCGCTGACAGGGCCTGCGCTGACGCGCTCAACCAAGGCCTGGATGCGAGCCGCCGTGGCGCCTTGCTTCTCTTCGTGTTCCATCAGGCTCAGTTGCAGGCTTTCGTTTTCATCTTTGGCCTGGGCCAGTTCTGCGGTCAGGCTCTGGTTCTGTTGCACCAGGTCACTTACCAGTTGTTCCAATTGGCTTAGGGATGCTTCCAACATTTTGATTTTCCAGGCATTTTCAAAGGGCGCGTACGATAAAGAAAAGTCACCGTGGATGCCAGGGTTATACAGGCGCAAAGCCTTGATTTTGCTGACGGGTGACCTCTCTGCGAGTTTTAAAGACTGTGATTGGCCGATCTGGTTCCTGCACTTCGTCGCCCACTTCTGTTGTAGAAGCGAGCGTGCTCGCGATGGGCTCAATGAAGAGGCGTTGAATCAGCAAGCACGCGTTATCGTTTACGTCCATCGCGAGCAAGCTCGCTCCTACAGGGGGGGCTTCGGTGATTAAAAAAGCTTTTTGACAGCATCGTAATTCAACAGGTTAGAATCGCTGGCACGCAGACTGCATGGTCAGTTTGTGCCCGCCTTTCAGCTTTCTGGAGTACTGCCTTTGAATGCAATCACCATCAACAGCCTGTTTCTGATCGGCGCGTTGCTGGTAGGTGCGAGCATTCTGGTCAGTTCCCTTTCGTCCCGCCTCGGCATCCCGATCCTGGTGATCATCCTGGCCGTCGGCATGGCGGCCGGCGTCGATGGCGGCGGCATTATCTTCGACAACTACCCCACGGCTTACCTGGTCGGCAACCTCGCGCTGGCGGTGATCCTGCTCGATGGCGGCTTGCGAACACGGGTCTCGAGTTTCCGCGTGGCATTATGGCCGGCGCTGTCACTGGCGACCGTCGGCGTATTGATTACCACCGGGCTGACCGGCATGGCGGCCGCATGGTTGTTCAACCTGAACCTGATCCAAGGCCTGCTGATCGGCGCCATCGTCGGCTCCACCGACGCCGCGGCGGTGTTTTCGCTGCTGGGCGGCAAAGGCTTGAACGAACGGGTCACCGCCAGCCTGGAAATCGAATCCGGCAGCAACGACCCGATGGCGGTGTTCCTCACTGTCACCCTGATCGACATGCTCGCCAGCGGCCAGACCGGCCTGCACTGGAGCCTGCTGACCCATTTGCTCCGCGAGTTCGGTATCGGTGGCGTCATTGGCCTGGGTGGCGGCTGGCTGATGCTGCAACTGGTCAATCGCATCAACCTGGCCACCGGCCTGTATCCGATCCTGGTCATCGCCGGCGGGCTGGTGGTGTTTGCCTTGACTAACGCCTTGCACGGCAGCGGCTTCCTGGCCGTGTACTTGTGCGGCCTGGTGATCGGCAACCGTCCGGTGCGCAGCCGTCACGGCATTTTGCACATGCTCGACGGCATGGCCTGGCTGGCACAAATCGGCATGTTCCTGGTGCTGGGGCTGCTGGTAACGCCCCACGACTTGCTGCCAATTGCCCTGCCGGCACTGGCCCTGGCCCTGTGGATGATTCTATTTGCCCGCCCGCTTTCCGTGGTGGTTGGCCTGTTGCCGTTCAAAGCGTTCCACGGTCGCGAGAAGGCGTTCATCTCCTGGGTTGGCCTGCGCGGCGCCGTCCCGATCATTCTGGCGGTGTTCCCGCTGATGGCCGGCCTGCCCAACGCCCAGTTGTACTTCAACCTCGCGTTCTTCATCGTGTTGGTGTCCCTTTTGGTACAAGGCACCAGCCTGCCGTGGGTCGCCAAATTGCTGAAGGTCACCGTACCGCCGGAGCCTGCACCGATCTCCCGTTCGGCCCTGGAAGTGCATGTCACCAGCGAGTGGGAGCTGTTCGTTTATCGCCTCGGCGCGGAGAAATGGTGCATCGGTTCGCCCCTGCGTGAGCTGAAAATGCCCGAGGGCACCCGTATTGCCGCCCTGTTTCGCGGTCAGCAATTGCTCCATCCGTCGGGTAGTACAGTGCTGGAAGTCGATGATTTACTGTGTGTTATCGGCCACGAACACAACCTGCCAGCCCTCGGAAAACTGTTCAGCCAGGCGCCGCAACGGGGCCTCGATCTGCGCTTCTTTGGCGACTTCGTACTCGAAGGAGACGCCCAGCTCAAGGCGGTTGCAGCGCTTTATGGCCTGCCCGCCGAGGGCATCGATCCGAACATGACCCTGGGCGCCTTCATTGCCCAGAAGGTGGGGGGTGCACCGATCGTGGGTGACCAGGTGGAGTGGAACAACACCCATTGGACCGTCGCGGTCATGGACGGGAACAAGATCGGCAAAGTGGGCGTCAGATTCCCCGAAGGAAGTCGCCCGGGTCCCGGGCTCTTCCTCTAAACTCCCTACTTCGTTTCGCTTTTTGATCGGTCTCTATGTCAAGCCTGCGCACCTTTTTTGTCATGGCCCTTCTGGGCCTGAGCCTCTCCGTCGGTTCGTTACAAGCCGCCGAACCGCCATCGCGCGAAGCCGTGCAAGCGAGTCTGGATAAAATCGCCGACCGCAAACTGCCGGAGGCCGATCAAAAGGCCCTGCAATCGGTCTTGCAGGGCACGCTGACACAGCTCAACAACCGGCGTGACTACGAGCAGAAGCTGAGCGATCTCAAACAGCAGCTGGCCACCGCCCCCAAACAGACCATCGAGAACCAGCGCGAACTGGCCCGCCTCAAGGCCAGCGCCGTGGTCCCGGTGGCGCAACGCTTCACCAAGGAACCGATCCAGCAACTGGAACAAATCCTGACCGATCGCTCCACCCAACAAAGCGATCTGCAAAAAGCCCTGGCCGATGCCAACAGCCTGATCATCACCGCCCAGACCCGCCCCGAGCGCGCCCAGGCGGAGATTTCCAGCAGCCAGACGCGCATCCAGCAGATCAACAACATCCTCAAGACCGGCAAGGACGGCGGCAAGACCCTGAGCGCCGAACAACGTGACCAGCTCAATGCCGAGCTGGCAGCCCTGAACGCGCTGATCCCGCTGCGCCGTCAGGAACTGGCCGGCAACACCCAGTTGCAAGACCTCGGCAACAGCCAGCATGACCTGTTGTCGGAACGTTCCGACCGCCTGGACCAGGAAATCCAGGAACTGCAAACCCTGATCAACCAGAAACGTCTGGCACTCTCCCAGGAAACCGTCACCCAGCAATCCATCGAGGCGCAGAAGGCCGGCGGTAGCAGCCTGCTCGCCACCGAAAGCGCGGCCAACCTGAAGCTTTCCGACTATCTGCTCAAAAGCACCGACCGCCTGAACGAAGTCACCCAGCAGAACCTGCAGACCAAGCAACAGCTGGACAGCCTGACCCAGAGCGATTCGGCACTGGACGAGCAAATCAACGTGCTTAAGGGCAGCCTGCTGCTCTCGAAGATTCTTTATAAACAGAAACAGGCCCTGCCGCGGCTGCGACTCGACCGCAACCTGGCCGACCAGATTGCCGACATTCGCCTGTACCAGTTCGAAGTCAGCCAGCAACGGGAGTTGCTGAGCAATCCGACCACCTACGTCGATAACCTGCTGTCGACCCAGCCTCCCGAGCAAGTCACGCCGCAGTTGCGTAAAAGCCTCATGGAACTGGCCACCACCCGCACCGACCTGCTGGAGCGACTGAACCGCGAACTGAGCGCGGTGCTCAATGAGTCGATCACCCTGCAACTGAACCAAAAACAACTGCTCAGCACCGCGCAAAGCCTGCGGGCGACGCTCGATGAGCAGATGTTCTGGATTCCCAGCAACAAACCGCTGGATGTGGAGTGGATTCGCAGCGTGCCGGAGCGCCTGCAGCGCCAACTCGACTCACTGCCGGTCCTTTCCAGCCTGAGCGAACTGACCGACGGCCTGACTCAACGCCCGCTGTTGTTCCTGCCGCTGGCGCTGCTGATCGGCGCGCTGCTGTGGCGTCGCAAGGCCCTGTATGCGCGCCTGAACAAAGTGCACCAGGACATCGGTCACTTCAAACGCGATAGCCAGTGGCACACACCACAGGCGATCCTGATCAACATCCTGCTGGCGATGCCGGTGTCACTGGGCCTGGCCTTGTGCGGGCTGGCCCTGCAAATCGACGCGCGCGGGCAGAACGCCAACATGGGCGCGGCGCTGCTGCAAATGGCCGGGGCCTGGCTGGTGTTCTACACCGCGTACCGCATCCTCGCGCCGGGTGGCGTGGCGGAGCTGCATTTCCGCTGGGAAAAGGCCCAGGTGGAATTCCTCCGTCGCTGGGTGCGCCGCCTCGGGATCGTGGTGATGGCACTGGTCACCGTGGTGGCCGTTGCCGAGCTGCAACCGGCAGCGCTGGCCGATGACGTGATCGGCATGCCGGTGGTGCTGACCTGCTACGCCTTGATGACCCTGCTGCTCAGCCGCTTGCTCATCAGCAGCCCGACCCACGAAAACGCCTCGCTGTTCCGCAAGGTCGTGGGGATCCTGTTCACCGCCCTGCCGGTCGCGCTGTTCGTGGCGGTGTGCTTCGGTTACTACTACACCGCGCTGAAACTCAGCGACCGTTTGATCAACACCCTGTACCTGCTGATGTTCTGGCTGGTGATCGAAGCCACGTTCGTGCGCGGCCTCAGCGTCGCTGCCCGGCGCCTGGCCTACCAACGCGCACTGGCCAAGCGCCTGGCGGCGAAAGAGGCCGGCGATGGCGAAGCAGTGATCGAAGAACCGGCCCTGGACATCGAAAAGGTCAACGAACAGTCCCTGCGCCTGATCCGCCTGGCGCTGCTCGGCGGCTTCATCGCTGCGTTGTATTGGGTCTGGGCCGACCTGATCACGGTGTTCTCGTACCTGGACAACGTCACCCTCTACGAATACACCAGCGGCACCGGCGCTAACATGAGCATGGTGCCGATCAGCATCGGCGACGTGCTCGGCGCACTGATCATCATCGGTATCACCTTCGCCCTGGCGCGCAACCTGCCGGGCCTGCTCGAAGTCTTCGTGCTGTCCAAGCTCAACCTGGCCCAGGGCAGCGCCTACGCGACCACCACGCTGCTGTCGTACGTGATCGCCGGCGTCGGTTTCGTCTCGACGCTGTCGACCCTCGGCGTGAGCTGGGACAAGTTGCAATGGCTGGTGGCGGCGCTGTCGGTCGGCCTGGGTTTCGGCATGCAGGAGATCTTCGCCAACTTCATCTCCGGCATCATGATCCTGTTCGAACGCCCGGTGCGGATCGGCGACACCATCACCATCGGCAACCTGTCGGGTACGGTAAGCAAGATCCGCATCCGCGCGACGACCATCACCGACTTCGACCGCAAGGACATCATTGTCCCGAACAAGACGTTCATCACCGGGCAACTGATCAACTGGTCGCTGACCGACACCATCACCCGGGTGACCCTCAAGCTCGGGGTCGACTACGGCTCGGACCTGGACCTGGTCAAAGAACTGCTGCTCAAGGCTGCACGGGATAACCCGCGCGTCCTTAAGGACCCGGAGCCGCACGTGTACTTCCTGAACTTCGGCGAAAGCACCCTCGACCACGAGTTGCGCATGCACGTGCGCGACCTCGGCGACCGCAACCCGGTGCTCGATGAGGTCAACCGCTTCATCAACCGCGAGTTCAAGAAGCAGAACATCAACATCTCGTTCCGGCAGATGGAGGTTTACCTCAAGAACCTGCAAGGCCAGGAATACAAGATGGTGCCGATCGAGCCGGAACCCAAAACGGCGCCGCTGGTCGATGGCCAAAAACCAGCGCAAGAACCGCCTGCCGCCAAGCTCGACTAACCGGCCTTTCCCCAGCAGAATGCTCGGACATTCTGCTGGAGCCGGCCCTTGAAAGCCCTCGACGAACTGACCTTCGATAACCGCTTCGACCGCTTGGGCGATGCGTTTTCCGCCCATGTGCTGCCCGAGCCCATCGACAACCCGCGCCTCGTAGTCGCCAGCCTCGCCGCCATGGCACTGCTCGACCTCGACCCGGCGGTGGCCGAAACCCCGGAGTTCGCCGAACTGTTCGGCGGCCACAAGCTCTGGGCTGACGCGATCCCCAGGGCGATGGTCTATTCCGGGCATCAGTTCGGCTCTTACAACCCGCAACTCGGTGACGGCCGCGGCCTGTTGCTCGGCGAGGTCTACAACCAGGCCGGTGAGCACTGGGACCTGCACCTCAAGGGCGCCGGCCAGACGCCGTTTTCACGCATGGGCGATGGTCGTGCGGTGTTGCGTTCGTCGATCCGCGAATTCCTCGCCTCCGAAGCCCTGCACGCGCTGAACATCCCGACCACCCGCGCTCTATGCGTGATCGGCTCCGATACCCCGGTGTGGCGAGAAAAGCAGGAGCGCGCCGCCATGGTCCTGCGCTTGGCGCCGAGCCATGTGCGTTTCGGGCATTTCGAATATTTCTACTACACCAAGCGTCCCGAGCAGCAGAAAGTCCTCGGCGAGCATGTGTTGGCCATGCACTTCCCCGAGTGCCTGGAGCAACCGGAACCGTACCTGGCGATGTTCCGCGAAATCGTCGAGCGTAATGCTGAACTGATCGCCAAATGGCAAGCCTATGGCTTCTGCCATGGGGTGATGAACACCGACAACATGTCGATCCTCGGCATCACGTTCGACTTTGGCCCGTTCGCCTTCCTCGACGACTTCGACGCCAATTTCATCTGCAACCACTCCGACGACCAGGGCCGCTACTCCTTCAGCAACCAGGTGCCGATTGGCCAGTGGAACCTCAGCGCACTGGCCCAGGCCCTGACGCCGTTCATCAGCGTCGAGGCTTTGCGCGAAACCCTCGGCCTCTATCTGCCGTTGTACCAGGCCCATTACCTGGACCTGATGCGCCGTCGCCTCGGCCTGACCACGGCCGAAGATGACGATCAGACACTGCTGGAGAACCTGCTGCAATTGATGCAAAACAGTGCCGTCGATTACAGCCTGTTTTTCCGCCGTTTGGGTGATGAAGCGCCAGAGCAGGCCATCGCCCGCTTGCGCGATGACTTCGTCGACCTCAAGGGTTTCGATGCCTGGGGACAGCGCTATGTCGATCGGGTGGCCCGCGAAGGCACGCTGGATCAGGAACAGCGCCGACAGCGCATGCACGCGGTCAACCCGCTGTACATCCTGCGCAACTACCTTGCGCAGAAGGCTATCGATGCGGCAGAACACGGCGATTACTCGCAGGTCCGTCGACTACACGCGGTGCTGAGCAAGCCGTTCGAGGAACAACCGGGGATGCAGAGCTACGCGGAACGGCCACCGGAGTGGGGCAAGCATCTGGAGATCAGTTGTTCGTCGTGAGTTGATCAATCGTTGCTGAAACGACATCAATTGCCACTGACTTGATAAACCCCGCAACTGCCTCCAACTCAGCGACATTGATTACGAACATTTTTGGAGCCCGACGATGACCGACCCACTCCTCATCCCCTGCCCCCACTGCAACGGTCTCAACCGCATCCCGGCCGAGCGTCTCAACGAACACCCGAAGTGCGGGCGCTGCAAGTCCGAAGTCCTGCCGGACAAGCCATTTGAATTAACGCAGGGCGATTACGCCAGCCAGATTAAGGGCGATCTGCCATTACTGGTGGACGTTTGGGCCGACTGGTGCGGGCCGTGCAAGTCGTTTGCGCCGGTGTTCGAGCAGGCGGCCGGGCAATTGGCGGGGAAGTGTCGGCTGGCCAAGCTGGACAGTGAGGCGAACCAGCAGTTGTCGGCGCAGTTGGGAATTCGCTCGATTCCGAGCTTGATCCTGTTCAAGAACGGCCGGGAAATCGCCCGCCAGAGCGGAGCTTTCCCGCTGCCGCAACTGATGGCCTGGTTGCGCAGCCAAGGCATCTGAAGTCAGACAAATCTCATTGTAGGAGCGAGCCTGCTCGCGATGAGGGCATCACATTCAACATCTCTGTTGAGTGAAACACTGCCATCGCGAGCAGGCTCGCTCCTGCAGTGGTTTGGTGTGTCAGGCGTTTTCCAGCAGGTTGTGCAGCTCGACAAACTGCTGCGTCAGTTTGTGCCGCGGGTCGAGATGGATCAGCGGTGTATTGGCCTGGTGGGATTCGCGCATGCGTACCGAACTGGCCAGGTATACCGGCAGCACCGGCAGGCCTTCGGCGATCAATTCGTCGAGGATTTGCTGCGGCAGGCTGGCGCGGGCCTGGAACTGGTTGACGACGATGCCTTCGACTTCGAGGCCCTCGTTGTGGTCTTCCTTCAATTCTTCGATTTCGGCCATCAGGCCATACAGCGCCTGGCGGGAAAAACTGTCGCAATCGAAAGGAATCAGCACACGATCGGCGGCAATCAGCGCTGAAACCGCATAGAAGTTCAACGCCGGCGGGGTATCGAGGTAAATCCGGTCGTAATCTTCGCTCAGTTCTTCCAGCAACTTACGCAGCTTGTTGATCTTGTGCTTGGCCTCGAGCTTGGGCTGCAAGTCGGCCAACTCGGCGGTGGCGGTAATGACGTGGAGGTTGTCGAACGGGGTTTCGTAGATATCGACCTGATTTTTTTTGGCGAACGGCCCGGAAGACAAGGTCTGCTTGAAGAAATCGGCGATACCCATCGGGATGTCGCTACCGGTGAGCCCTGTCAGGTACTGGGTGGAGTTGGCCTGGGCATCGAGATCCACCAGCAGGGTGCGAAAGCCCTCGCTGGCACTGACCGCCGCCAGATTGCAGGCAATGCTGGACTTGCCAACGCCACCTTTCTGATTGAACACCACGCGCCGCATGTCAAAACCTCCGTGTATCAAAGAATGACCGAGTGTAGTGGTCCTCGGCACGGCTACGCTACCTCACTAGCAAAGGGACTACACAGTCAGTCGTCTTCTCGCGCCGAATAAACTGCAAACTCGTGCGTTGCCTGCCGCAAAAGCCGGCAGACGGCGCAACAACGCTCTGGATAATGGCCAAACAACGAAACCATCGGCGCGAACGGCCCTTCATCCCACTGAGCAAAATGTAACCAGTATTTGCTACCCGTCCACCGCACCGGGATAATGCGCACCACTCGGCGCCAGGCGCCACGCAAGGTGAGTCGTGGCTCTTGGTCACTCACCGCGTCAACAAGCCCGCAGGGGCGGGATGAATGCCTGTGATCAACTTCAACATCGCCCAATGGCGCGCGTGGGCCCCGGGGCTCGAAAGCGTGGAGGATTGGCAAGCCTGGAGCCGACAGCCGGTAGTGCTGGCGGACAGCGATGTCGCTCCCGATGTTTCGTTTTTGCCGGCCATGCAGCGCCGGCGGCTCAGCCGCCTGGCGCGAATGGCGTTCAGTGTCGGCTGGCCCCTGGCCGAGGGTCGAGAAGACTTGCCGCTGGTGTTTATTTCCCGTCATGGCGAAACACCGCGCACCTTCGAGATTCTCAGTGACTTGGCGACCGAACAGCCACTGTCACCGACCCAGTTCAGCCTGTCGGTGCATAACGCGATCATTGGACTGTGGTCGATCATGCGCGGCGAAACCAGCGAAATGACAGCACTCGCCGCTGCCGGCGACGGTTTAGAGCACGGCATGCTGGAGGCCGCGGCGTTGCTCAACGAAGGTGCGTCGGCGGTATTGCTGGTGATCACCGAAGAGCGACCGCCCGAGGCCTATAGCGCGTGGATCGATGACGTGCCCTTCCCTTATGCCGTCGGCCTGCTGATCACCCCCGGTACCGACTGGCGGCTGACCTTGAACAGCCCTTCGCCGGCGTTGTCCAAAGCCCGCTGGCCCCATGCCTTGAATCTGCTTGCGGCACTGCTAGGTCAGCAAACCACCTGCCAACATGCCTGGAAAAATCGTGTATGGACCTGGCAACGCAACCCATGATCGAAAAAAACCGCGACGCCTATTACTGGCGCCTGCTGGCCACCGCCGCAAGCTTCACCCTGTTCGGGCTGGGCGGTCTGTTCCTGCGCGTGGTGGTTTTCCCGCTGCTGGGCTGCGTGCCGGGCGATGCACAGACTCACCGTTTGCGCGCGCGACAAACCGTCAGCCGCTGTTTCTGGCTGTTCGTGCGGTTCATGGCCCGTACCGGTGTGTTGACCTACGACATCCAGGGGGCGGAAAAGCTGGGTCGCCCCGGGCAAATGATCATCGCCAACCACCCCTCGCTGATCGATGTGGTGTTTTTGATCGGCCTGGTGCGCCAGTCCAACTGCGTGGTCAAGCAAAGCCTGTGGGAAAACCCCTTTACCCGCGGCCCACTGCGCCGCACCGAGTACATCAGCAACGACGGCAGCATGGACATGCTCGATGCCGCCGCCGAAGCACTGAAAAGCGGCCAGACCCTGATCATTTTCCCCGAGGGCACGCGCACCCAGCCAGGCCAGGCGCCAGCCTTTCATCGGGGCGGTGCGGCAATCGCCCTGCGCGGTGCGAAAATCCTCACCCCGGTGATCATCAAGGTCAGCCCGACCACGTTGACCAAGGCCGAACCCTGGTATCGCATTCCCAAGCGGCGTGTGCACTTCAGTTTCCGGGTCGGGGCCGATATAGACCCACAGACCTTCGCCGCGCAGGGGCCGCCTCCGCAGGCCTCGCGCAAGCTCAACGATTATTTGCACTCTTACTTTATTAAGGAGCTCGCCGAAGATGAGCGATCTGCACCGTGATATCAAAATGCTTATCATCGACGCCCTCGGTCTCGAAGACATCAGTGTCGACGACATCGACGACACCCAGACGTTGTTCGGCGATGGCCTGGGCCTGGACTCGGTAGACGCCCTGGAACTGGGCCTGGCGATTCAGAAAAAGTACGGCATCAAGATCGACGCCGATGCCAAGGACACACGCAATCACTTCAGTAACGTGGCGAGCCTTGCGGCGTTCGTCACTGCAAAACAGGCAGCTTGAGACCGGACCATGCAAACTCGTGACGACATTTTCAACACCCTGCGCGATGCCTTGGTCGAGCTTTTCGAACTTGCGCCCGAGCGCGTGAGCCTAGAGTCCAACCTGTATCAGGACCTGGAAATCGACAGCATCGACGCCGTCGACCTGATCGATCACATCAAGCGCCAGACTGGCAAGAAAATCGCCGCCGAAGAATTCAAATCGGTGCGTACCGTCAGCGACGTGGTAGAGGCGGTGTACCGTCTGGTGCAACCGGCCGCATGAGTCGCGTGATCGGCCTTGGCCTGCTGCTGGCGGGCCTGCTGTACCCGTTTGCGGTGTATTTCGGCATGGAGCATTTCGCGCCCTGGCAGTTCGGCCTGCTCCTGGGCGGGCTGTGGTTGGGCAGGGCGCTGACCGGCAGACGACGGCCGGGCAGCCTGTGGATGGCCATGGTGGCCATTGTGTTTTGCCTGTTGCTGGCGTTGTTCGACAGCCCGGCACTGCTGCGCTGGTACCCGGTACTGATCAGTGGCTTCATGCTGGCACTGTTCACTTCGAGCCTGATCTTCGGCCCGCCGATCGTTGAGCGGCTGGCCAGGGTGAGCGAGCCGCACCTGCCGGCCGAGGGCATTCGTTATACCCGCCAGGTGACCATCGCCTGGAGTGTGTTTTTTCTTTGCAACGGTTCGTGCGCGGCCGCCCTGACCCTTTGGGCGCCGCTGAGCTGGTGGACGTTGTACACCGGCCTGATTTCCTACGGATTGATAGGCCTGATGTTTGCCATTGAATGGCTGATACGACAAAGGGTACGAGGCCGCCCATGAATTGGATAAAACTTGAGCACCTATTGCTCAAGGCTCAGCCGGGGCGCGCCATTACGGCCGATGCGGCGCTGGATCACGCATGCTGGAGCGAGCAGGCCTTGCGCCTGGCCGCCAGCCTGCAATCCCAGGGCGTGCGGCAGATCGCCGTGCACCTTGAGGACGCCGCCGACCTGGCGATTGCCCTGTTCGGCGCCTGGCGCGCCGGCGTCAGCGTACTGCTGCCCGCCGATCTGCAACCGCAGACTCGCCAACGCTGGTCCGCTGCAGTCGACTTGTGGTTGAGCGATCAACCCGGCGACCTGCATCCGGGCAATATCCAACAGTCGCCACTCGATGCCGCGACCCTGGATCTGGATAACTGTCACCTGAGCCTGTGCACATCGGGATCCAGCGGCGAACCCAAGCGCATCGACAAGACCCTGCGCCAACTGGCCAATGAAGTCGAAGCCCTGGAACAATTGTGGGGCGCGGACCTTGGCCCGGCGTGCATCATCGGCAGCGTTGCCACCCAGCACATCTATGGCTTGCTGTTCCGGGTGTTGTGGCCGCTGTGCGCCGGGCGTCCGTTCGTGCGCATGCAACTGGCGTTCCCCGAGGACCTGCAACGCGCCAGCCGTGAGCACCCGGCTTTTGCCTGGGTGGCCAGCCCGGCGCTGCTCAAGCGCATGGGCGACAACCTCGACTGGCCGTTCCTGAGTGCCGTGCGCCGGGTATTTTCCTCCGGCGGCGCGCTGCCGGCCGAGGCCGCGCAGAGCTTGCAGCGACGTTTGGGACAATGGCCCACGGAGATTTTTGGCAGTTCGGAAACCGGTGGTATCGCCTGGCGCCAGGGTCCTGAACGCTGGCAACCGTTCGCCGACATCGCCATCAGTCAGGACAGCGATGGCGCGCTGCTTATCGCCTCGCCGTACTTGCCGGCCGGCCATGTCGAACACACCGCCGATGCCGTGCGCATCGCCAGCGATGGCCGCTTCGAGCTGCTCGGCCGACTCGACCGCATCGTCAAGCTGGAAGAAAAACGCATCTCGCTGCCGATGCTCGAACACGCCCTGACCGCCCATGACTGGGTCGCCGAGGCGCGCTTGGGCGTCGTCCAGGAAGGCCGTGCCTCGCTCGGTGCGCTGCTGGTACTGAGCGAAACCGGCCTGCATGCCCTGCGTAATCAGGGCCGGCGCGCGGTCACCGAACAGTTGCGCCAGCATCTGAGCCAGCACTGTGAGGCACTGGCCCTGCCACGGCGCTGGCGCCTGTTGCGCCAACTGCCGTTGAACCCGCAAGGCAAATTGTCCCAAGCCGATGTCGACGCGTTGCTGCTGGCACCGCGCCCCAAGGCGCCGCAAGTCCTGGAGCAAACCGAGACTGACGGCGAGTGGAGCCTGCAACTGGCCGTGCCACCGGACCTGGCCTATTTCAGTGGTCACTTCCCCACGGCGCCGGTATTGCCTGGCGTGGTGCAAGTGGACTGGGCGTTGAGCCTGGGCCAGCAATTGATGAACCTGCCGGAAAAATTCGCCGGCATGGAAGTCCTCAAATTCCAGCAATTGGTGCGCCCCGGCGATGAAATCCAGTTGCACCTGCGCTTCGATCCGCTGCGCGGCAAATTGTATTTCGCCTATCGCAATGAAACCGCCACCTGCTCCAGCGGGCGAATTTTGCTGGAGGCGGCAAATGCGTGAGTTTGGTGAGTGCTGCGCACTCAATCGCGAGCAGGCTCGCTCCTACAGGGGGCGCGCGGCGTTCACAAATCCAGTGTGGGAGCGAGCCTGCTCGCGAAACAGTCACCTCGGTCTCAAAGAGGTGGACCAACATGCATAGCCCCTGCGCCATCGTCCCGGTGTACAACCACGAAAGCGCCATCACCACCGTGGTCGATGCGCTGATCGCCAGCCATTTGCCTTGCATCCTCGTCGACGACGCCAGCAGCCCGCGCTGCGCCCGAGTCCTGGATCGCCTGGCCCAACGGGAGATGGTTTACCTGATTCGCCTCGCCGAAAACCAGGGCAAGGGCGGCGCGGTCATGACCGGTTTGCGCGAAGCGTCGCGCCTGGGGTTCAGCCACGCCTTGCAGGTCGATGCCGATGGCCAGCACGACTTGCAGGACGTCAAGCGCTTCATCGAGCACTCGCGTCGCTACCCTCAGGCGGTGATTTGCGGCTATCCGCAATACGACGCCAGCGTGCCGAAAGGCCGTTTGTATGCGCGCTACCTGACCCACGTCATGGTCTGGGTCAACACCCTGTCCTTGCAGATTCGCGACTCCATGTGCGGCTTTCGCATGTACCCGCTGCCGCCGGTGCTGGCGTTGATCGAGTCCGTAAAAATCGGCAAGCGCATGGACTTCGACTCGGACATCCTGGTGCGCCTGGCCTGGCGCAACCTGCCGATGCAATGGTTGCAAACCAAAGTCCACTACCCACTGGACGGCGTCTCGCACTTTCGGATGTTCCACGACAACGTACTGATCTCCAGCATGCACACACGGTTGTTCTTCGGCATGTTGCTGCGGGCGCCGGTGATCCTTTGGCGACGGTGGCGGGCATGAACGCCGACAAGCAACACTGGGCCGACCGCGAGGAACGCGGCAGTTTTTGGCTGATGAAGCTCACCGCGTTCGGCGCCAAGGTGCTGGGGCGCCGGCTGCTGAGCCCCTTGCTGTACGGCATCGTCCTGTACTTTTTTCTGTTCGGCCGCAGCGCCCGGCGCAGTGCCTGGCAATACCAGCAACGCCTGGCCGACTGGAGCGGTCGCAGCGAGTTGCTTCCGAACCACTGGCGTGTGTTCGGCCAGTTCATGGCCTTCGCCGATTCCATGCTCGACAAACTCGACGTGTGGAACGGCAAGCTGCGCATCGAACAAATCGAGATCATCGACCCGGCCCTGCTGCGCAATCAATTGCACGGCAGACGTGGGCAGATGCTGGTGGGCGCACACCTGGGCAATCTGGAAGTGTGCCGCGCCCTGGCGGAAATCGGCGAGAAAGTCACGATGAACGTGCTGGTGCACACCAAGCACGCCGAGCAGTTCAACCGCTTGCTGGGCGAAGCCGGCGCGACCAATTTGCGCCTGATCCAGGTCAGCGAACTGGACCCGGCGATCATGCTGCAACTGAGCGAACGCCTGGAACGCGGCGAGTGGCTGGCGATTGCCGGCGACCGCGTGCCACTGCATGGCGGGCGCAGCGTGACCGTGGATTTCCTCGGTTATCCGGCCCGATTCCCGCAGGGGCCGTGGCTACTGGCCGGCCTGCTCAAATGCCCGATCAATTTGCTGATGTGCCTGAAGCAACCCGACGGCCACTATCGACTGACCATTGAGCCGTTCGCTGAGTCCATCACCTGGAAACGCAGCGACCGCGAGCAGGTCATTCATCAGTGGACCTCCCGCTACGCCGAGCGCCTGAGTCACTATTGCCTCGAAGCGCCCCGACAATGGTTCAACTTTTACCCTTTCTGGAAGACCGATGACGACGCCAACGCTTGAGCCGGTGACTTTCGGCGAACGCCCTTTGCGCATTGAAGACGTGCTGGCCCTGGCCAACCGCAAGGTGCCGACGCAGCTGCAAAGCGATCCTGCATTCCGCGAGCGCATCGCCAAAGGCGCGCGTTTTCTCGACTCATTGCTGGACAAGGAAGGCGTGATCTACGGCGTGACCACCGGTTATGGCGACTCGTGCGTGGTCGCCGTGCCACTGCATCACGTCGAGGCGCTGCCCCGTCACCTGTACACCTTCCACGGCTGCGGGCTGGGCAAGCTGCTCGACGCCCAGGCCACCCGTGCGGTGTTGGCGGCGCGTTTGCAGTCGTTGTGCCACGGCGTTTCCGGCGTGCGCGTGGAGTTGCTGGAGCGCCTGCAGGCGTTCCTTGAACACGACATCCTGCCGCTGATCCCGGAGGAAGGTTCGGTGGGTGCAAGCGGCGACCTGACGCCGCTGTCGTACGTGGCCGCCACGTTGTCGGGCGAGCGCGAAGTGTTGTTTCGCGGCGAACGCTGGCAAGCCGCCGACGTGCACCGCGAACTCGGCTGGCAGCCGCTGGTGTTGCGCCCCAAAGAAGCCCTGGCGCTGATGAACGGCACGGCGGTGATGACCGGTCTGGCTTGCCTGGCCTACGCCCGCGCCGATTACCTGCTGCAACTGGCCACGCGTATCACCGCGCTGAACGTGGTCGCGCTGCAAGGTAACCCGGAGCATTTCGACGAGCGCCTGTTCGCCGCCAAACCCCATCCGGGGCAGATGCAAGTCGCGGCGTGGTTGCGCAAGGACCTGGCCATCGATGCGCCAACCGCGCCGCTGCATCGCCTGCAAGATCGCTATTCCCTGCGTTGCGCGCCCCACGTTCTCGGCGTGCTGGCCGACAGCCTGAGCTGGCTGCGCTCGTTCATCGAGATCGAGCTCAACAGCGCCAACGACAACCCGATCATCGACGCCGAAGCCGAGCGCGTGCTGCACGGCGGGCACTTCTATGGCGGGCACATCGCCTTTGCCATGGACAGCCTGAAAAACCTGGTGGCCAATGTCGCCGACCTGCTGGACCGGCAACTCGCGTTGCTGGTAGACGAGCGCTACAACCATGGTTTGCCGAGCAACCTGTCCGGCGCCACGGCGGACCGCGCCATGCTCAATCACGGCTTCAAGGCCGTGCAGATCGGCACCAGCGCCTGGACCGCCGAAGCGCTGAAAAACACCCTGCCGGCCAGCGTGTTTTCGCGCTCCACCGAATGCCACAACCAGGACAAAGTCAGCATGGGCACCATTGCCGCCCGGGATGCGATCCGCGTGCTGGAACTGACCGAACAGGTGGCCGCCGCCACGCTGCTGGCCGCCAATCAGGGCGTCTGGCTACGCGGCCAGGCCCAAGACGCACGCCCCCTACCGCCCGCATTGGCGGCCATGCATGAAGACCTGGCCCGGGACTTCCCGCCGGTCATCGAGGATCGCGCGCTGGAAGCTGAACTGCGCCTGTGCCTGCAACGCATCGCCGGACAACACTGGAGGCTGCATGCGTAGCAAGGGATTTCTCCACGCCGACACGGAAATCGTCGTACCGTTCTTCGACGTCGACAGCATGCACGTGGTCTGGCACGGCCATTACGTCAAATACCTGGAAGTCGCCCGCTGCGCGCTGCTGGACAGGATCGGCCACAACTACACGGCGATGAACGAATCCGGCTACGCCTGGCCGGTGATCGACCTGCAATTGCGTTACGTGCGCGGCGCCGTGTTCGGCCAGAAGCTCAAGGTGCGCGCCAACCTGGTGGAGTGGGAGAACCGCTTGAAGATCAACTACCTGATCAGCGACCTGCAAACCGGTGAGCGCCTGACCCGGGCCATGTCGGTACAGGTCGCGGTCGACATCGCCAGCCGCGAGATGCTGCTGGCTTCGCCGAAGGTGTTCACCGATGCCGTGGCGAGGGCCCTGCCATGACGTCCTACCCCACCCGTTCAACTGCAGGAGCGAGCCTGCTCGCGATGATCGTCAACGATGACGCTGGGCACCTGACAGCCCGCGACGTCCTCAGGTTTTTCGCGAGCAAGCTCGCTCCTACAGTGGTCTGCTTGCTACTGGGCATTCCAGGGCTGGCCCATGCCTTCGATCTGCAACAGTTGAGCGATCAACTGGCTAAACCCGACGTCATCCACGGCAGCTTCATCCAGGAAAAACACCTGCGCGCCCTGCCCCAGCCGCTGACCAGCAAAGGCACCTTCGTGCTGGCCAAGAACCACGGTTTGCTGTGGCTGCTGAAAACGCCGTTGCAACAGGACTACCGCATCACCGCCCAAGGCATTGCCCGGCGTGACGGCAGTGCCTGGCAAATGCTCCCGGGCAAGGCGGCCGGTGCCGAGCAGAACCGTTTGTTCCTGGCCGTGCTGCAAGGCGACAGCAGCGGCCTGCAACGGGATTTCGAGTTATCCCTGAGCGGTGACGCACAAAACTGGAAGCTCACGCTGGTGCCACGCTCGATGCTGCTCAAGCAAGTATTCACCCAGATCAACATTACCGGCGCAGAGCTGGTGCACAGCATCGAACTGCTCGAAACCCAAGGCGACAGCACCCTGTTGCGCATGCAGGACAGCTCCAGCGCCCAACCGTTGAGCGACACGGAGCAACATGACTTTGCCGAGTGAACGGTGGCTGCCGCGGCTGTTTTTGATCCTGCTGCTGGCAGTCCTGGCGCTCGCCGGTTGGCAATGGCGTGACGGTGCGCCGCTGTCGGCCAACCTGATGGAACTGGTGCCCGGCACGGCACCCGACGCCCTGGAACTGCGCGCCGAACAGCGCATGCAGGAACCGCTGAATCGCGAACTGCTGGTGCTGGTCGGCCACACCGATCGCCAGCAGGCCGTCACCATGGCGCAAACCCTCGGTGAGCAATGGCAGGCCAGCGGCTTGTTCGAAAAGGTCCAGTGGACCCTGCAAGCCGACCTGCCGGCGCTGCGCACGCAATTGCTGCAAGGTCGCCTGGCGATGCTTTCGGCGCAGGACCGGCAATTGCTGCTCGAGCACCCAGACACGTTTATCCAGCAACGGGTGCAGGCCTTGTTCGACCCGTTCAACGGTTACAGCCTGGTGCCGAGTCAGGACGACTGGCTCGGCCTGACCGGGCGCATCCAGAACAGCCAGCCGCAACGCGGTTCGGTGCAACTGGACATCGGCAGCGGCGCCCTGGTTGCCGATGCCGATGGCAAGAGCTGGGTGCTGCTGCGCGCACGCACCACCGGCAATGCCTTCGACATGAGCCTGCCACTGCAAGTAGCCGCCCTGCTCAAGCACAGCCGCGAAAAAGCCGCCGGGCACGACGTGCAATTGCTCGCGGCCAGCGGCCTGCTGTACGCGGCCAGTGGACAACAGCAGGCCACCCGGGAAATGACCTGGGTCGGTGGCGGTGCCACCCTCGGTATTTTGCTGTTGCTGATGTTGGCCTTTCGCCGTTGGCGCGTGCTGCTGGCCTTCGTGCCGGTGCTGGTCGGGATGCTCTTCGGTGCGGTGGCCTGCGTCGCCGTGTTCGGCCATCTGCACGTGATGACGCTGGTGCTCGGATCAAGCCTGATCGGTGTCGCGGTCGATTACCCGCTGCACTACCTGTCCAAGAGCTGGAGCCTGAAACCCTGGCACAGCTGGCCGGCCCTGCGCCTGACCTTGCCGGGCCTGACCCTGAGCCTGATCACCAGCGGCATCGGCTACCTGGCCCTGGCCTGGACGCCCTTCCCGGCACTGACCCAGATCGCGGTGTTCTCCGCCGCCGGTTTGCTCGGTGCCTATTTGTCCGCCGTGTGCCTGTTGCCAGCCTTGCTCAAGGGTGTAGACCTGCGCCCGGCGCAGTGGCCCTTGCGGGTCTCAGAGTTCTTGCTGGGCTGTCGTGAAGCGCTGCTCAAACATGTCAACACGCCGATTCTGTTCGCCCTGCTAATCGCTTTTTGTGTGGGCGGGTTGATCCATCTGCAGAGCAAAAACGATCTGCGCCAGTGGATCAGCGCGCCGCAGCAACTGACCGACGAAGCGCAAACCATTGCCCGGATCACCGGCTATCAGCCCACCAGCCAGTTCTTCCTGATCCGCGCCGCCAACCAGCAGCAACTGCTCGAACGCCAGACCGCACTGAACGAACGGCTGGACCAGTTGATCGCCCTGGAAAAACTCCAGGGTTACCTGGCGCTCAATCAATTGGTCAGCCCCATCAAACAACAGCAGCAGTTGCGCGAAGTATTGAACACTCTGCCGTCGTTCTGGCAGCCGTTGCTCGATATCGGCGTGCCGGTCGAGGCACTGCGCGCCGAGCTGACGAAGTTGCAAGGGTTGCCGGCCGTGGACATCGACGCGGCGCTGATCGGCCCGTTGGCAGAACCTTATCGACCCTTGTGGCTGGGGCCGACCGACGACGGCGTGGCGGCGATGGTCAGCCTGCAAGGCATCAATAACCCGGCCCTGCTGCGGCTCCAGGGCGAGGACCTGCCTGGCGTGACCCTGGTGGATCGGCTCGGTGAGCTGAACAACGTCTTTGCGGCCACCCAGGTCAGTGCCGCCGAACTGAAACTCGCCTCCTGCGTGCTGATCGTGCTGGTGCTGATCCTGCCATTCGGCCTTGGCGGTGCGTTGCGCATCGTCTCCCTGCCGTTGCTGGCGGCGTTGTGCAGCTTGGCCAGCCTGGGTTGGCTGGGGCAGCCGCTGACCCTGTTCAGCCTGTTCGGCCTGTTGCTGGTGACGGCGATCAGCGTCGATTACGCGATCCTGATGCGCGAACAGGTCGGCGGCGCGGCCGTAAGCCTGCTGGGCACCCTGCTGGCGGCGCTGACCACCTGGCTGTCGTTCGGCCTGCTGGCGGTGTCGAGCACGCCAGCGGTGAGCAACTTTGGATTGTCGGTGAGCCTGGGCCTGATCTTCAGCTTCCTGCTGGCACCGTGGGCCGGTCGGCAGGTGCATGCGTCCACGGCCGTGGAGCGTGCAGCGTGATGGTCGTTCTGTTCTGGGCGATGGCCCTGGCCTTGTTCGCGGTGGCGACCCGGGTTGGCCGGCATTTCGGCTTGATTCCCATCGTCAGCCAGTTGCTGCTGGCGACCCTCGGCTTACCGCTGTTGATGTATGTCTGGATCGAACCGCAATGGCAATTGAGCGGTGCGTTGCTGGTGGCACCGGACTGGCTGAAGCACCTCTACAGCCTGAGCTTTGCGCTGCTGCTGGGCTACATCCTCAGCGATGTGATCGACCTGCAACTGGATCGCCAAAGCCTGAAAATCGCCCTGCCGAGCTTTTGCATTCCATTTGCCTGTGGCCTGGCCACGGCCGTCTGGCTGCTGCCGGCGCAACCGTGGATCAGTTCGCTGGCCGTCGGCCTGTTGTTCGCCATCACTGCGATCCCGGTGTTGTACCTGTACTTGCGGCACATCGATTACCCGCCCGCCGCCACCCGACGCCTGGTGCAGACCGCGATTGTCATCGATCTCGCCTGCTGGACGCTGTTCGGCCTGGCCCAGGGCAGCCTGCACCTGAACAGCCTGTTGCTGCCTTTGGCCGGCGCTTGCCTGCCGTTATTGCTACGCCTGCTTGGCCTGCGCCAGACGTGGCTGTACAGCCTGGTTTTTTTCGCCCTGCTGGTCGTTGCCGAACACTACAAGCTCAATGCGCTGATTTTCGGCATCGGTTACGTGCTGATCATGGCCGTGCTGAAAGCGCCGCTGGTGCTGCCATTGCCGGCGATCTGGATGAGCCGCTTGCAGACGTACATCGCCATCCCGCTGATCCTCACGTTCGGCATCGTGCAGATCGACGTGCACAGCGCGGCGGGCAGCCTCGGCTGGACGCAATGGGCGGCACTGCTGCTGTTGCCGATGCTGAGCAAACTGCTGGGCAACTGGCTCGGCCTCGGCTGGGCCGGTGCGTCGTTCAAGGGCGCCAGCCGCTGGCGCGAAAGCGTGCTGCTGAACATTCGCGGCTTGAGCGAGATCGTGTTCCTCAACCTGCTGCTGCAACAACAACTCATCGGCCAGCCGCTGTACTTTGCGCTGATGCTGATGGGCCTGATCGCTACACTGCTGCCAGCCCTGACCGGCCTGCACCGAATCCCCCTGAAAACCGCTGTCCCGCCAAGGAGCCCCCATGCCAACCGTTGAAATGGAACGTCGCCAGGTCGTGGTCATCGGCGCCGGCCCCTCGGGCGCCATCGCCGCCGCATTGCTCAAACGCAAGGGGCACGATGTGCTGGTGATCGAGCGCCAGCATTTCCCAAGGTTTTCCATCGGCGAAAGCCTGTTGTCCCATTGCCTGGACTTCGTCGAGGAAGCCGGCATGCTTGACGCCGTCAATGACGCCGGCTTCCAGCTGAAAACCGGTGCCGCGTTTGCCTGGGGCGAGCGATACAGCGCCTTCGATTTCGGTGAGACGTTCAGCCACGGCAAGCCAACGACGTTTCAGGTGCAGCGCGCCGACTTCGACAAGCTGCTGGCCGATCAGGCCGCGCTGCAAGGCGTGGAGATTCGCTATGGCGAGACCCTCTCCAGTGTCGACATCACCACGCAAAAGCCGCAGCTTGGCGTGCGCCGTGAAGACGGCAGCGAGTACCGCATCGAAGCGGATTTCATGCTCGATGCCAGTGGCTACGGCCGCGTACTGCCGCGCTTGCTGGACCTCGAAGCGCCGTCAAACTTCCCGGTGCGCCAGGCCGTGTTCACCCATATTGAAGACCGCATCGACCACCCGGCCTTCGACCGCAGCAAGATCCTCGTGACCACTCATCCGACCCAGCGCGACGTGTGGTTCTGGACCATCCCGTTCAGCAATGGACGTTGCTCGATCGGCGTGGTCGCCGCAGAAGAACGTTTCGCCGGTCGCAGCGAGAACCTCGACGAGTGCCTGCGCGGTTTTATCGCCGAGACGCCGAGCCTGGCCCGCGTGCTGGACAATGCACGCTGGGACACCGCAGCCCGCACCATTGGCGGTTACTCCGCCAACGTGAAAACCCTGCATGGCCCGGGTTTCGCGCTGCTGGGTAACGCTGCAGAATTCCTCGACCCGGTGTTTTCCTCCGGCGTGACCATCGCCATGCGCTCGGCGAGCATGGCCGCCGGCGTGTTGCACCGCCAGTTGCAGGGCGAAGCCGTCGACTGGCAAACCGAATTCGCCGAGCCGCTCAAGCGCGGCGTCGACACCTTCCGTTGCTACGTCGAAGGCTGGTACGCCGGGACGTTCCAGGACGTGATTTTCCATGAAGGCAGCTCGCCGGAAATCCGCGGCATGATCAGCGCCATCCTTGCCGGTTACGCCTGGGACCAACGCAACCCGTTCGTCAGCGAAGCCCGGCGCCGGTTGAAGGTGATTTCGCAATTCTGCGCCAGGGATGCGTCATGAGTTACCTGAGCGACCACTACGTCGAGGAGACCCGTTTTGGCTTGTGGTTCCTGCGCAGCCAGGTGTGGCAACGCTATGTGCTGCGCGCAGCGATCAACGATTTGCGCGGTCTGTTCAGTGAGGCATTGCCGGTTGCCCCGGTGCTGCTGGACGCCGGTTGCGGACAGGGAAAATCCTTCCCGCTGCACATGATTCGCCAGCAGGGCTTCGAATTTACCGCGCACAAACTGTCTTATCCGTATCTGTGGTGGAGTCGCGCCAAGGATTTCGGCCTGCTCGAACGCCTGGGTCTGTGCAAGCCAAAGCCCTTTGGTCAACGGCAAGAAACCCTGGTCAACGTGGCGCGCAAGCCTTTTGAAGGAACGCTGTGATGTTCATCGCCAGTCAACCGGGCCGCAAAAACTGTGAGAGCGGGCTTGCCCGCGAAGGCGGTCGATCAGCCACCCTCAATGTGGGAGGTGCTGACGCTTTCGCGGGCAAGCCCGCTCCTACAGGGATCGCGAGCATCCTGCTACTTGTTGCAACGCTGCTGCTCAGCGCCTGCGCCGGTCGGGCGCCGCTGCCCGAACAACGCCCAGACCTGCCGTTGCCACTGCAACTGCACATCCAGCGCCTGCAAGACGATCAACGCCTGGACTGGGTGCTGGTGATCCAGCGCGAAGACACGGGCATCCGCTGGTCGATGATGGACTTGCTGGGTATTCCCCAGGCACGTCAGAAACTGATCGGTAAAAACTGGGAGTCCGATGGTTTCCTGCCGCCCAATCCACAGGCCCGGGAGCTGTTCGCGGCGCTGCTGTTTGCGTTGACCCCCAAGGATCAACTGGCCGCCAACTACCCCGACGCCTGGCAGCACGGCAGCCTGCGCTCCCTGCCCGAGCGCTGGGACATCCACTATGCACAACCGCAGAGCTTTGAAGTGAAGCTTCCCAAAGGTCCGACCTATCAAGTCACGCCCCTGAGCGGTGAATCGCCATGACCGCCTACCTCAATGCCCTCGGCGTGGTCTGCGCGTTGGGCCGCGGTAAACAGGCCGTCGCGCACAACCTGTTTGCCGGCGATTGCTCCGGTATGCGCGACACCGCTGGCTGGGTGCCGGAGTGCTCGTTGCCGGTCGGTGCCGTCCAGGGCGACCTGGCAGCGATCCCGGCCGCGCTGGCCGATCAACACAGTCGCAACAATCAATTGCTGCTGGAAGCCGCGCTGCAGATCCAGCCGCAAATCGAAGCAGCGATCCAGGCCTATGGCCGCGACCGCATCGGCATCGTGCTTGGCACCAGCACCTCGGGGATCGACGAAGCCAGCCAGGGCCTGGTCCATTACATCCGTGAGCAACAGTTCCCGGCGCAATACGACTACCAGCAACAGGAACTGGGCGCGCCTGCGAACTTTCTCGCCCAGTGGCTGCAAACGAGCGGGCCGGCCTACGTGATTTCCACGGCCTGCACCTCCAGCGCCCGGGCCTTGATGAGCGCCCAGCGCCTGCTGGACCTGGGCGTTTGCGATGCGGTGCTGTGCGGCGGCGTCGACACGCTGTGCAAGCTGACCCTCAATGGTTTCCATGCCCTGGAAGCGGTGTCCGGGCAGCGCTGCAACCCGTTCTCGGTCAATCGCAACGGCATCAACATCGGCGAAGCGGCGGTGCTGTTCCTGATGACCAAGACCCCAGGCAGCGGCCAGACGATTGCCCTGCTCGGCAGTGGCGCCAGCTCCGATGCCCACCATATTTCCGCGCCGGAGCCCAGTGGCCGCGGCGCCCTGCAAGCCATGCGCAAGGCCTTGGGCCGTGCGCAACTGCAACCGCAACAGATCGCTTATCTGAACCTGCACGGCACCGCCACCCAGCACAACGACGCGATGGAAAGCCACGCCGTGGCCACGTTGTTCCCGGCCGGCGTGCCTTGCTCGTCGACCAAACCGATGACCGGCCACACCCTTGGCGCCGCCGGCGCCCTGGAAGCGGCGTTCTGCTGGCTGAGCCTCAGCGCGGACAACACCGGTCACGCCCTGCCCCCACACATTTGGGACGGCCAGCCCGATCCGCAACTGCCGGCGCTGAATTGGGTGACCCCGACCACCCGCCTGGCGTCCATTGCACCGCGCTACCTGATGAGCAATTCCTTCGCCTTCGGGGGCAACAACGTCAGCCTGATTATCGGAGATGCCCCATGATTGACTGGCCGCTTGCCCAATTGCTGCCCCACGCCGGCGACATGATCCTGATCGATCAGGTCCTGGCGTTCGATGAAGAGCAGATCCACACCCGCCTGACCGTCAAGCCCGATGGCCTGTTCAATCAAGCCGACGGCAGCCTCCCGGCCTGGGTCGGGATCGAACTGATGGCCCAGAGCGTGGCGGCCTTCGCCGGCTGCCAGGCACGACAACGCGGTGATGCGGTGGAACTGGGCTTCCTGCTCGGCAGCCGCAAATTCGAATGCAACGTCGACCGCTTTCCCGCTGGCACCGAATTGACCATCCACGGCCTTCGCTCCCTGGAAGACGACAACGGCATGGGCGTGTTCGAATGCCACATCAATGCACCCGGCATCCACGCCACCGCTCGCCTGAACGTGTTCCGTCCACCGCAAGCCGCGCAATATCTGCATGAACCCGAAGGAGTCCAGGCATGACTGAATCCGTACTGGTCACCGGCTCCAGCCGTGGCATCGGCCGCGCCATCGCCCTGCGCCTGGCCCAGGCCGGCCATGACATCGTGCTGCATTGCCGCAGCGGCCTGGCCGAGACCGAGGCTGTCAAAGCTGAAGTCGAGGCCTTGGGCCGGGCTGCGCGCATCCTGCAGTTCGACGTGTCCGACCGCGCCCATTGCAAGGCGACCCTCGAAGCCGACGTGGAGAGCCATGGCGCTTACTACGGCGTAGTGCTCAATGCCGGCCTGACCCGCGATGGGGCTTTCCCGGCGCTGAGCGAGGACGATTGGGACGTGGTGATGCGCACCAACCTCGACGGTTTCTACAACGTGCTGCACCCGGTGATGATGCCGATGATCCGCCGTCGCGCCGCCGGGCGGATTGTCTGCATCACGTCGGTGTCGGGTTTGATCGGCAATCGTGGCCAGGTCAACTACAGCGCCTCCAAGGCCGGGTTGATCGGCGCGGCCAAGGCATTGGCGATTGAACTGGGCAAGCGCAAAATCACGGTCAACTGTGTCGCACCCGGCCTGATCGACACGGCCATGCTCGACGACAACGTGCCGGTGGAAGAGCTGATGAAAATGATTCCCGCACAGCGCATGGGCACCCCTGAAGAGGTGGCCGGCGCGGTGAATTTCCTGATGTCGGCGGAAGCTTCGTACATCACCCGGCAGGTTCTGGCCGTCAACGGAGGCCTGTGCTGATGAAGCGCGTCGTCGTCACCGGCATGGCCGGCATCACCTCCCTGGGCAGCGACTGGGAGACCATCGCCGGCAACTTCGCGGCCAACCGCAGCGGCATCCGCCGCATGGACGAGTGGGATCGCTTTACCGAACTCAATACCCGCCTGGCCGGCCCCATCGATGACTTCAAGGTGCCGAGCCACTGGACCCGCAAACAACTGCGCAGCATGGGCCGGGTCTCGAGGCTGGCCGTAGGTGCTGCCGAGCAAGCCTTGACCGACGCCGGCCTGCTAGGCGACGAGTCGATCAAGGACGGGCGCATGGGCGTCGCCTGCGGCTCCTCCACCGGCAGTACCGACGAGATCAAGGCGTTCGGCAACATGCTCCTCAACTCCGTGGCCGAGGGCCTGAACGCCAACTCCTACGTGCGCATGATGCCGCACACCACGGCGGCGAACATCAGCATCTTCTTCGGCCTCACCGGTCGATTGATCCCGACCTCCAGCGCGTGCACCAGCGGCAGCCAGGGCATCGGCTATGCCTATGAGGCGATCAAGTTCGGCCGCCTGCCGCTGATGCTTGCCGGCGGTGCCGAAGAGCTGTGCCCGACCGAAGCCATGGTCTTCGACGCGCTCTACGCCACCAGCCTGAAAAACGACACCCCGCAACGCAGCCCGCGCCCTTACGACACCGCACGCGATGGCCTGGTGATCGGTGAAGGCGGCGGCATGCTGGTGCTTGAAGAACTGGAACACGCCCTGGCCCGTGGCGCGCATATCCATGCCGAGATCGTCGGTTTCGGCAGCAACGCCGACGGCCAGCACACCACTCGACCCGAACAAGTCACCATGCGCCGGGCCATGGAACTGGCCCTGGAAGACGCCGGGCTCAAACCGTCGGACATCGGCTACGTCAACGGCCACGGCACCGCCACCGAACAGGGCGACATCGCCGAAACCCTGGCCACCAGCAGCCTGTTTGGCGAACACATGCCGATCAGCTCGCAGAAGAGTTTCCTCGGCCACACCCTCGGCGCCTGCGGTGCGCTGGAGTCCTGGTTCAGCATCGAAATGATGAACCGCGACCTCTACGCCCACACCTTCAACCTCGACGAAGTCGACCCGCACTGCGGCAAACTCGACTACCTGCGCGGCGAGTTTCGGCAGATGAGCAACCGGTACGTGATGAACAACAACTTTGCGTTTGGCGGGGTGAATACGTCGCTGATCTTCAAGCGCTGGTCTTGATACGACACTCGCCACAGGATACTTGTCGCTTGGTCTATCGCTTGACTGAACAGTGACGTGATCAGAAACGTGGTTTAAAGCCAGGTAGGCCGTTGGCTTCGCGCCACTCTTTGACTGTCTTAGTGATGCCCTCAGCAGAGGTGTCCGCCCCCAGCTCAGGGTGATAGATCAAGTCCGCACCGCTAGGGTGCTCTGTGACTTTCCTAAAATGAAATAAAAGGATGTCTGCACGGACACCTGTCGGTGCAACATCCTCCCTAAAAAGCTCCTCCAAGAATTTAATGAACTCATATTCGGTGTAGTCAGAGAGGCTGTTTTTAATAAAAGGATCGCTCATATTTGCACCTTAGTCCTGATGTACTTCAATGTGATTTCTTGGGGTGTTGACCCTCAGATTATCAACGTCGTAGACCTCTCCGCCTTCAGAAATCAACTCAACGTGATGTATCTCATGGGACTGTCTCATGCCTGCCATATCCACCTCGCTGGCACGTGGAGCATTTCCTGCACACATACGATCAAGGTCTCTCGGTGAAAACTGCGAGCTAAGTTTTGGCTCTCTCGAAACAGACACCCAGAACGCTCGTCTGAATGCGTTAAAACTCGAAAACTCCCGCCCCCTAAGCTGATCCGCAATGCTTGTCGGGATCGGTGCCCCAAGTTCTGAGCGCGCATGATCGAGCCATATTCCAGACACATCCTGACCAACCCCTGTAACCACTCCCGGCGCACCACGCACGTTGAGCGAGATATAGACCGGCAAAATTTGCGGCTGACCCGGGAACCAGATAATGGCGTCCCGGAAGTCCGCGGGGTTTGCCGGATGCTCATAACGTTGCTCGGCCTGTTCGGCTACGGGAAAGACAAACGCGGCAGGTAATGGCGGAGCGCCTTCCAGCGCAGGAATGCCCAGCACCCTGTTGGCATCGACGGCAGGTGTCCAGATCAACTCTACGCCGTCGCCCAGATCGGCGACAACTTGATCACCGCGCGCAGTGGCGGCAATCACCGGGACACTTCGCCACGCGAAATTGTGACCGGTGTATACCCCGAACGCGCTGACCGACTCTTCAGGCAAGTGCTTGACGTTGACCCGTACACCAATGTTGGCCATGGTCAGATTGGCGAATTCTTCGGAGCTGTAAAACGCCGTGTCAGACGCAAAGTGATTGGGCCAGAGCATGGCGACGGTGGCCACAATACCGCCGGCGACAACGCCTGCGCTGAGGGCCGCACCGGTCAGCCCCAACGACACCGAACCACCCACTCGCGCAGCCAGGGTCAGTGCGGTAGCTGAGCCGCCAATCAGCTGGAGCGGTGTGCCCGCCGGAGCTATGGCCTCACGGGTGCTGAGCACGGCGTAGGTGCCGTATTTGTCCAATCCCTCAAATGGGGCAGCGCCGTTCGGATGACAGGCCTGTCCCTTAGCCACGCTGGTGGATTTGGCGAATGTGAATGCCTGCATGGGAGGGGGTTTTAGTTGCTCGGCTTTTTCACGTTCATCACACAGGCGAAGGCGTTCATCTTGTCGAGCACGTTCGGCTTTTTGAAGCGCTTCGTATCGACGTATCTCTGCCTTTTGTTCCCGCTCAAGCGCTGAGACAGCTTTGATTTTAATGGGCCTGGAGGGCTCCATTACGCTTGGTAAAGGCTGTATGACATAAGGCCACGTTTTAGACCGTATCAACCCTTGGCGCTTGAGTTATTGGTCAACCGAGCGCTGGACAATCTGGATCCGCCTTAGGGATGAACGCTGATGGCCACAGGAAACTCGCGCACTTTTCGCAAAAGGAGGTTTTTTGTCATGGATCGATACATGCCTATTACTGGAATCGACTGCACCATCGCATCGTTGGTGATCGACACCGAAGCGCCACTGGACGTGCTGCATGAAACCGCGGCCTATCGCATACGCACAGCGACTCAACTGCTGGAAAATTTCGCTTTTAGCGAAGGTGTTCACAGTGAACTGGCGCGAGTGCTGGTGACGTCACTACGTGATGGTTGCGACTTGATGGATGTCGTTGGACGGCGCTTGCAGAAGCAGGTGCCGGCTTAAGTAAAAAACGGGCGGCCTCAATGAGGTCGCCCACATCACTTCAACTCGACTCCCTCGCCACAGGGACGTTGACCTCAGCGCAGCGCACCGTTTCGCCGACTACACTCGCAATGGACTCCCGCTACCCAGTTCTTTCACGTCAAGGACCCGACCATGCAAGTGAAAGCCCTGACCGCCGCCCTTCTGTGTTGCCTGCTGCCCACAGCCAGCCAGGCGACCAACCTGATGTTCATGCCGTTCGAAACCGTGCTGTCCAAGGCCCTGCTTGCCGGGCGGCTGGATGGCAGCGTGAAGTTCTATCTGGCGGGCAACGGTCCGATCACGAACCAGCAGATGCTGCGCACAAACGTGGTCAGTGACTGGCCCACCAATGTTTCCAACAAGAGCGATTTCGATGCCTGTGAGTGGGCAGTGCAATCGACGCTGATCGAGTTGCAGGAAGAGGCCAAACGGGTCGGGGCGAATGCGGTGACCAACATTGTGAGTTACTACGATCAGCATGCGCGCAAGGACCTGAACACCTATGAGTGCCGGGCCGGGGTGTTTGTGGCGAGGGTGGCGTTGCGCGGGGATTTGGTGCGGGTGCCGTAGTTGGCCTGATGTTTGGGCGGTGTTTGGGAGGGCGCCTTCGCTGGCAAGCCAGCTCCTACAGGGGTTCACACCGCAGGTCCTTTGGGAGTGAGCCTGCTCGCGATTGACGGCGTAGCCGTCACGGCGTCAACGGCTCGACCTTGCGCGTCAGCAGTTCAACAAACGCCTTCGCCATCGCCGACTTCTGGTCCTTGCGCTGCACCAGCCACACCGCCGAAACGGCCGCCGGGTCGAGCAACGGTCGATACACCACGCCGTCGATGCGCATCCGCTGATAAGACGCTGGCATCACCGAAACGCCAAGCCCCGCCGCCACCAACCCGATGATGGTCATGGCCTCGCCAGCCTCCTGGGCGAAGTGAGGGCTGAAACCGACGTCGCGGGCCAGGCTGAGCAACTGGGCGTACAGCCCGCTGCCGTAGCTGCGTGGGAAAAACACGAACGGTTCGAGGGCGAGGGCTGACAGGAACAAGCCCTCTTCACTGCCGTTCACCAAGGGATGCTTGAATCAGTTTGCTTTCAGCGACGCCGGCGCGACCGGTCTGCTCGTCGACGACTTGCAGGCTGTTACGCGCCTTGATGAATCCCACTTTCACTTCCTGCCAGACAAAGTAATTTTTGCCCGCTTCTGCGGTGAGTTTCAGTTCCGAATCGTTTTCTGCCGAAGAAACCAAGGTCTGCTGACCGGCTGGAACCGAAAGCATCAGATAAGATTTGGCGACGGTCTGGCCTACAGGCTTGCCGTTCAGCGCCACTGGCATTTTCACGCCAGCGCCCATGCTTTCGTTGCGATACACGTAGATGTGGGCTTTATCCCGGGCAACCTGGAATGTTTTGGCCTGAGCGTCCTGGCTTTCGTCCGCCATTTTTACCGAAGCACAACCACCAGTCAGAGCGGTCAGTGCCAGCAAAGTGGTGAAGGTTAACTGTTTGAACATCCTGTTTCTCCGTAGTTTTATGAATGCAGAAACAGTTATCGGCCGAGCCGGATAAGGCTAAATGCCATCAATCAAAAACCACTCAAAAAAACGCTCACCAATGCCAATTGTGTGGCCAACTGAAATGAAAAAGGCGCCTTATGGGCACCCATTCGCAAATTGATTGCCTTGGTACTTGATTCAATCCCTCACGTACTGGCGTGCAACTTGAGTCCCAACGCCTTGATGACTTTCAGAATGGTGCCGAACTCCGGATTCCCCTCACCCGATAATGCGCGGTAGAGGTTTTCTCGAGAAAGTCCCGCATCACGGGCGACCTGAGACATGCCGCGAGCTCGTGCAATAGTCCCGAGAGCCTTGGCGATGAATGCTGGATCATCTCCCGCTTCCTCCATGCAAGCGTCCAGATAGTTAGCCATGTCCTCTTCGGTCTTGAGGTACTCGGCAGAGTCCCAGCGAGTGAATTGTTCAGTCATGGGTTTTGCTCCTGCCAGGATTTCGCAATAAGTCTGGCTTGTTTGATGTCGCGAGGTTGGCTGCTTTTGTCTCCACCACACAGGAGAACGATCAACTGACGGCCTTGTTGCATGAAGTAGATCCGATACCCAGGACCATAGTCGATTCGTGCTTCACTCAATCCTTCTCCGATGGCTTTGACATCTCCAAAATGCCCGTCAGCCATGCGGTCAATCCGCACCTGAATACGCATCCTGGCGCGGCTATCGGCCAGCTTTGTTAGCCAGCCTGAAAATGTAGAACTTCGAAGGATCTCCGTCATGCGCAAAGTGTAGCGCTTGAGCTACACCTGCTCAATACCGAGTTCTGACCATTCGATGTTCGGTAGTCAGAGCAAACCATCGCAGACAGTCACGCCTTCAACGGCTCAACCTTGCGCGTCAGCAGTTCAACAAACGCCTTCGCCATCGCCGACTTCTGGTCCTTGCGCTGCACCAGCCACACCGCCGACACCGCCGCCGGGTCGAGCAACGGTCGATACACCACGCCGTCAATGCGCATCCGCTGATAAGACGCTGGCATCACCGAAACGCCAAGCCCCGCCGCCACCAACCCGATGATGGTCATGGCCTCGCCAGCCTCCTGGGCGAAGTGAGGGCTGAAACCGGCGTCGCGGGCCAGGCTGAGCAACTGGGCGTACAGCCCGCTGCCGTAGCTGCGTGGGAAAAACACGAACGGTTCGAGGGCCAGGGCTGACAGAAACAAGCCCTCTTCACTGCCGTTCACCAAGGGATGCTTGGAACTGAGCACCGCGACCAGCGGCTCGCGCATTAGCTCGACCACGCTGAGACAATCCGGCAACCCGAGCGGGCGCATGATCCCGACCTCGATCGACTCGTCCACCAATGCATCGGCCACCTGGGTACTGCTCATTTCCCGCAGGTTCAAATGCACCGCCGGGAAGCGCTGGCGAAACGAGAAAATCGCCTGGGGAATGGTCGAGTTGAATGGCGCCGATGAAGTGAAGCCGATTTTCAGTTCGCCCAACTCGCCCAGTTGCGCCCGCCGTGCGACATCCGCGGCTTTGTCGACCTGCGCCAACACCAATCGCGCCTCTTCGAGGAACAGCCGACCGGCCTCACTCAGCTCGACCCGACGATTGGTACGTTCGAACAGCCGGGCGCCGACTTCCTGTTCCAGCGCCTGGATTTGCTGGCTCAGCGGTGGCTGGGAGATGCCCAACACCTGTGCGGCGCGGCCGAAGTGCAGTTCTTCGGCGACGGCAATGAAGTAGCGCAGATGACGCAATTCCATAAAAACCCCATTAGGTCGTCAAAGCTATCAAACAGGTCGAACAATATATTGGATTGAATCATTAGCCAGCTATATGCTTTTTTCATTGCCTGACCGGCCGCGTCCTCCGAGGTCCAACGTGAAAACTGCTGTCGCTCCACTCGCCCACGAAATCGCCCCTGCCACGCAGCCCGATATCGCCACTGAGCTGGCGCAGATCTACATTGAAAAAGGCACGCCGGCGTTCATGCGCACGGTGTTGGCGTTGTTCTGCGGCGGCTTCGCGACCTTCGCCCTGCTCTACTGCGTGCAACCGATGATGCCGATGCTGTCCCACGAATACGCGATCAACGCCGCGCAAAGCAGCCTGGTCCTGTCTGTGGCCACCGGCATGCTCGCCCTCGGTTTACTGATCACCGGCCCGATCTCTGACCGCATCGGGCGCAAGCCGGTGATGGTCGCCGCGCTCTTCGCTGCCGCCCTGTGCACCCTCGCCAGCGCCATGCTGCCGAGCTGGCACGCGGTACTGGCAATGCGCGCGTTGGTCGGGTTGTCATTGAGTGGCTTGGCGGCGGTTGCCATGACCTACCTGAGCGAAGAAATTCACCCGCAGCACATTGGCCTGGCGATGGGCCTGTACATCGGTGGCAACGCGATTGGCGGGATGAGCGGGCGGTTGATTACCGGGGTGTTGATCGACTTCGTCAGCTGGCACACGGCGATGCTGGTGATCGGTGGACTGGCCCTGATCGCGGCCGCGGTGTTCTGGAAAATCCTGCCGGAATCGCGCAACTTTCGCTCCCGCTCGCTGCACCCGCGCAGCCTGCTCGACGGCTTCACCATGCACTTTCGCGATGCCGGCCTGCCGCTGTTGTTTCTCGAAGCCTTTGTGCTGATGGGCGCGTTCGTCACGCTGTTCAACTACATCGGCTATCGCTTGCTGGCCGAGCCTTATCACCTGGAACAGGCCTTCGTCGGGATGCTCTCGGTGGTGTACCTGTCGGGCATCTACAGTTCGGCGAAAATCGGCGCCCTGGCGGACAAGCTCGGTCGTCGCAAAATGCTCTGGGGCACCATTGCACTGATGATTGGCGGCCTGGCCCTGACGATGTTTACACCGCTGGCGCTGGTGATCATCGGCATGCTGGTGTTCACCTTCGGCTTCTTCGGCGCCCATTCGGTGGCCAGCAGCTGGATCGGCCGTCGCGCCACCAAAGCCAAGGGGCAAGCGTCGTCGCTGTACCTGTTCAGCTACTACGCCGGCGGCAGCATCGCCGGTACGGTGGGCGGCGTTTTCTGGCACATGGGCGGGTGGAATGGGATTGGCGCGTTCATCGGCGCGTTGCTGGTCGTGGCACTGCTGGCGGCGTTGAAACTGGCAAAGTTGCCGCTGCTGCCACAGCACGCTTCGACTACCTGAGCACCAACCGCGCCTCCAGGGCGTCGTCGCGCTTTTCCAGTGTAAGGCTTTGCAGCGCGACACCGCTGCGCTCAATACCGTCGAGCCACTGCATCAACGGTTGCGCGTTGCCATTGACGGTCACGCGCAGCCACTCGCTGTCGCTTTCCATCTGACGAATGTCCAGCCCCGCCGTCGCGGCGCTGTCGCTGATGCGCAGTGACAGCGGTTGATGGGTGTCGACGGTGACATGGCTGCGCGGTGAAGCCCGCTGCAATTGCACGGCGAGCGCGACCTGCTGTTGATACTGCCGCTCGACGGTTTCCAGCCGCTGTCGGGCCGGTTGCCAGATCAGACTGAACGCCACAACGGCCAACAGAAAAAATCCCAACATCTGCAACAGTCGTTGTTCGCGCCCGGAAAGGCGCCGCCATGCCTGTTTCATGCCTCGTCCTCCACGCTGAGGGTGGCGTGCACCCGGTCAGCGACTTTGTTTGCACTATCAAGCCGCACGGGCATGCCTTGTTGCCGCCCACGTTCACGCAATTGCTCAAGCTCGGCGAAGCTGCTGGCCGTCAGCTGGATTTTCCAGCCTTCGCCGGCCCGATACTCGATGCGCTGGACCTCGACCGGGCTGGCGCCGATCACCTGTTCAACCAATTGAACCAACCCCGCAATCCGCGTGTTTTGCGCCTCGACGGGTTGGTTTTGCAGGGCCTTGAGTTGTGCAGCCATATCGACGATGCGGCCCTGATCGGGGTAAAGCGTTTTGAACTGCTGTTCGTTTTTGCGGGTGAGATTTACCACCTCGCTATCGAGGAAGCGGATTCGCGTCTCGCTGGCGCCCCACGCCAGTAGTGCCAACATCAACATCGCCAGTGCGCCGCCACGCCAGGGCAGGCGCTTGCCACGCGGGGCGAACGTGCCTTGCAGCAGGTTGATAGCCTGGGTCCGACGCTGGGTCAGGCGTTGATCGAGGGTGGCCCGATCCTCACGGTCGTCCAGGCATGGCAGGTCCTTGGGCAATCGCGGGGCAAGCAGCATCAGATCGTCTGGCGACAACGCCAGCCGTGCAGACTGACCACCGCCGAGCAACCAGCGACCGAACCACCAGGCACCGCCCGGCTGATCGCCAAACAAGACATCGGCATCGACGAGCACGGCACGTATCTCGACGTTTGCCTCGCGTAGCACATCGAGCACGGCGGCCAATCGTTCGCGGCCGATGACCAAGACCGGATAGCAGCCATCCCGGTCACGTGCGCCAACGCTCAGATGCACACCCTCCAGCGCTTCACTCAATTGCTCTTCCACGGCAAACGCCAGGGCCTGGGCCTCGGGTTTGCGCCGGGTCGGCCAGGGCGCGCTGCGCACCCAACTGCACGTTTCAATGGGCAGCAGCACATCGACCGCCCGCCCCTGCACTGCCGCAGCCGCTTCATTCAACGGCATCGGCTGGCGTTCACCGGTAGCGGACCACAGCACGCACGGCCAGAGGGTCGAAGGCGCGTCCTGACCTTCCGCGGTCAGGTAAAGCCAGGTATTCATTGCGAGCTCTCGGGGCGGGTCATGGGAAGAAAACGTCGTTGCAGGACCGTCATTTTTTGAGTCTCGGGGTCATGCCCGACATCCGTGGAAAGGCGCAGTTCGCGCCCGTCCCGGCTGACCCGAACAGTGATCCGATACCAGCGGCTTTGGGTGCCGAGCCCATGACTGCTCAAACCCCGTCCGGCGAGCAATGGGTCCTGCGTAAACGCCTGGACGCTCGTCCAAGGTGTCGTGATCGCCTGACGTGCCAAAGCGTCGGCGGTCGTGGCGTCCACTTCACCTAGCGTGCGCAGCAGCAGGGCCGGTGCGGTGTTGATGTTCAAGGCTGTATCGGTCGGCAGCATCGCCACCCAGGGTTCCAGCCGCTGCAACAGGTGAGCGTCAACACCTGGCAGCAAGCGCAGTTGGCTCAACTCGCGAAGCGCTCCGACCTGACTCAATTGCACGGGAGGAAGATCCAGCAGCTGCAGAAACCGCGCCCATCGGTTGAGCGTGACTTGATCGACCTGCCCCTGACGCAACAAGACATTGAGATTGAAGCGCCCCGCGAGGTCGTCGATGTCGACACGGATCTGCGCATCGTCAATCTCCAAGCTCGGCGCCATGGCCGTCCAGCCTTGCATTCGCTCGACGGGTTTCTTCGAGTCCTGTAGCGCGTCCCGTAACAACCACAACGCCCAGGTTTCCCCGCCTGAGGCGAGTTGGCGCAACTGAATCTGCTGCAGTTGTTGCCCACTGCTTTGCAACGACAGGTGATGGCTGCGCAACAGCCCTGCGGTGATCAGCAGCGCCAGGCTCATGACCAGCAACACACTGATCAAGGCGATGCCGCGTTGACGACCACTCACGGCCATGCCCCCGGCAACGGCAACACTCGACGAATCGATTCGAAACGTCCGACCGAGATTTGCAGCGACAGCGCCATGGGTGCCTTGGTGTCCTGCCCGGATGCCCAATCGGCCACCCAACCAGACTGTCGGTCGTACAGGCGCCAACTCAACTCATGAACACCTTCGAGCAGTTTTTGCCGTTGCACGAGCTGCGTGTCTTCGCCATGGCTTTCACGCCACAGCACGCCATCGTCAAGTCGATAGGTCAGCGCCTGGTGCTCACTGCGCGGCTGGTCCAAAGGGTTGCGCCAATGACTGCGCTGGAACTGCAACAGCGGCGGTGCAAGCATGATCGGCTGTGTGGTGATGTGCAGCAGGTCGCGCTCGATCACCGCCATGGCCCGTTGCAGGATCCTCAATTCGCGCTCATGCGCCGTCGCGCCTTGCTGCACCCGCAGCACGCTATCGAACAGACTCCAACTGGCCAGCCCCAATACCGCGAAAATCGCCAAAGCAATGACCAGCTCCAGCAAGGTGAAACCGCACTGCCTATTCATGATCGGCAGGTATCCAACCACTGGCCCGATGCAAGGCATGGGCACTGTTCACCGGGCTGACCTGGATGTCGACCTGAAGCAACCGCGGATCGCCGGTGACACTGATCTGTTGATGCAGCACCCAATCGCGTTGATCCATCGACACCACTTGTTGTTGCTGGCCTGCCTGCAACCCCGATTGCAGGCGCAATTCGTTCAGGCGGTTGTCCGCCAGCCACGCGGCGAACAGCCGTGCCTCAACGGCGCCGCGCTGCTTGATCACGAATTGACTGGCCGACAGCACGGCAGCGGCCAGGGTCGCGAAGACCGCCAGGGCCACCATGATTTCCAGGAGCGTGAAGCCGCCCATGGCCGATCGGGATCGTCGGCTAGCCATCAATCACCACCGCACCGATGCCATCGCCGGACAGACTCAGCCAAATCCTGTTGCTGGACTCGAAGGTCAGGGTGAAGGCACTGGTTTCATCGTTGCTGAGCATCAGCAACTGCGGTGGGCCTTCGTCGGCCCCCAGGCTGATCGCATAGCCCTGCTCCCGCAAGCGCGGACGCACACCCTGCGGCCAACGCGACAGTGCCGCCACCGACTCCCAGCCGCGAATACCCAGGCGCATGACGCGGTAGCCTTCGGCGCTCAGCCGCAGCCCATACTCCTGGCCTTCGAACACCGCATGCTGCCGCAATTGATCAATCACCTGCACCATGGCGTCAGCGTCCTGCCGAACCTGTCGCGCCGGGTTGGCGCCTGATGCAAGGCTCACCATGCCGAGCAGCACGCCGACCAGGACTATCACGACCATCAACTCCAGCAAGGTAAACCCTCGGCAGTCCCGCCTCTTCACTCAGTCGCCCCAGTTGCCGATGTCGGCGGCAAAGCCCTCGCCGCCCACCACGCCATCGGCGCCCAGCGAGTACAGGTCATAACCAACGCTGGGCGCTTTCACCCCCGGATTGAGGTACTGATAGGGCGTGCTCCACGGGTCGACCGGCATGCTCTTGAGGTAACCCTGAGGGTTCCAGTTACGCGCCGCCGGCAACCCGGAAGGACGCTTGACCAGCGCTTCCAGGCCTTGCTGGGTCGACGGGTAATGGGCGTTGTCGAGGCGATACATTTCCAGTGCAGTGGCGACGGCCTGCAAATCGATTCTGGCGGCGGTGACCTTCGCCTGATCGGGACGGCTCATGAACTGCGGCACCACGATGGCCCCCAGCACGCCGATGATGACCACCACCACCATGATTTCGATCAGCGTGAAGCCGCGTTGCCGGCGCAAGGTTTTTTCAGAGGCAGGTTGCATGGATCAATTCACCAATTGGTTGAGGCTGAGAATCGGGAGCAGGATGGCCATGACGATCAGCAGCACGACGCCACCCATCAGCACCAGCATCGCGGGTTCGAACAGGCTCACCACCAGCGCAATGCGCGCGGCGAGGCTGCTTTCCTGTTGTTCGGCAGCGCGGCCGAGCATGCGGTCGAGTTCGCCTGCCCGTTCACCGCTGGCGATCATGTGCAGCATCATCGGCGGGATGTCGCCACTCAATTCCAGGCCACGGGTCAGGGTCCCGCCTTCACGCACGGAACGGGCGACATCGGCCATCCGCGCGCGAATAGCCAGGTTGCCGATGACCGCTGCTGCAATTTCCAGCGCATCCACCAGCGGCACCGCGCTTTTGCCAAGGATCGCCAAGGTGCTGGCAAACCGTGCGGCCTCCATGGCGCGCAGCACTTCACCGATGACCGGCGCCTTCAGCAGCCACCGGTGCCAGCGCAGCCGCCACGTCGGCTGGTGCCAACTCCAGCGCCACAGGCCGAACACCATTGCCAGCGTGCACATCAACAGCAGAAAATGCTGGCGCAGGCCGTCGCTCACCGCGATCAGCGCCTGAGTCAGCCAGGGCAACGGTTGGCCACTGTCGACGAAAATCTTCACCACGTCGGGCACCACATATCCGAGCAGAAAACCGACGATGGCCACGCTGGCCGCCATCAGGATCACCGGGTACACCAGGGCCATCTGGATCTTTTGCCGGGACGCCTGGCGGGCCTGGGTGTATGCCGCCAGTTGTTCGAGCACATGCCCCAGATGCCCCGAGCGCTCGCCGGCCGCCACGGTGGCGCGGAACAGTTCGGGGAAGGCCCTGGGAAATTGCCCAAGTGCCGAGGCCAGTGCGTGGCCTTCCATGACACGGCTCCTGACCGCCGACAACAAGCCTGCGACCTTGCGTTTGGCGCTTTGTCTGGTCACCGCTTCCAGCGCTTCTTCCAGCGGTAAACCGGCCTGGACCAGCGTTGACAGTTGCAACGTCAGCAGGGCCAGATCCGCCGCACTCAAACGCCCGCCACGGGGTGGCTTGCCCCGGCGATGACGGACGTTCACTTCGTTCAGTGCTCGCGGCCACAAGCCGCGCTCACGCAACAGTTGCCGCGCATGACGAGGACCGTCGGCTTCCAGTCGCCCCTTGCAGGCGCTGCCTTGGGCATCGTGGGCGCGATAATCGAAGGTCGGCACCGGTCAGTCCTCCTGGGTCACACGGAGCAATTCGTCGAGGCTGGTCAGCCCGTCGAGCACCCGCTGGCGACCGTCCTGAAACAAGCTGCGCGAGACCTTGCGTGCTTCGTCGACGAGGGCTCGCTCACTGGCGCCCTGATGAATCAATGCGGCGATGGCGGGTGTCACGCCGATGAGTTCGTAGATGCCGATGCGCCCGCGAAAACCGTGCTGGCACTGCGCACAGCCCGAGGCCTTGAACAGCGTGTACGGCGTAGCGGTGTCGAGCCTCAGGCGCTGACAGGTGACCGCGTCGGCCACGTACGAAACCTTGCAATGCGAACACAAGGTGCGCAGCAGACGCTGCGCCAGAATGCCCACCAGCGAGGACGCCAGCAGGTAGGCATCGACACCCATGTCGACCAGCCGCGTGACCGCACCGGCCGCGCTGTTGGTGTGCAAGGTCGAGAGCACCAGATGCCCGGTCAATGAAGCCTGGACGGCGATCTCGGCGGTTTCGCGATCGCGGATCTCGCCGACCATCACCACGTCCGGGTCCTGGCGCAAAATGGCCCGAAGGCCGCGGGCGAAGGTCATGTCGACTTTCGGATTGACCGGCATCTGGCCCACACCGGGCAGGTGATATTCAATCGGGTCTTCGACGGTCAGGATATTGCGGGTCTGGTCATTCAGGCTGCTGAGTGCGGCGTACAGGCTGGTGGTTTTACCGGAGCCGGTCGGCCCGGTGACCAGCAGGATGCCGTGGGGTTTGCCGAGCAACTGGCGCAGGTCCGCGAGGGTATCGTCCGGCATGCCCAACCGCTGCAAGTCCAAACGTCCAGCCTGTTTATCAAGCAAGCGCAGCACCACCCGTTCACCGTGAGCCGACGGCAACGTCGAGACCCGTACATCCACCTCATGGCCGGCCAGGCGCAGGGCCATCCGGCCATCCTGGGGCACACGCTTTTCCGCAATGTCCAGGCGCGCCATGACCTTGATCCGCGACACCAGCAACGTCGCCAGCTCGCGTTTGGGCCTGAGCATTTCACGCAGTTGGCCATCGACCCGCATCCGCACCGACAGGTACTGCTCGAAGGTTTCCAGATGCACGTCGGAGGCGTGCTCGCGCACCGCTTCGCCAAGCAGCGCGTTGATCAGGCGGATGATCGGTGCGTCGCCCTGTTGCTCCAGCAGGTCGGCGGTTTGCGGCACCTGATTGACCAGGCTGAGCAAGTCCAGTTCTTCGTCCAGCCCTTGGGCAACCTGCTCGACTGCGCTTTGCCCTTCGCGATAAGCCGTGGCCAGGCGTGCGGCGTACTCATCGGCGTCGACGATCACCAATGGCAGTGCAGGGCCGCACACCCGGCGTGCCTCGGCCAACGCGCTGAACGGCGCATCGGCACGCATGACAAGGCGCAGAGTGTCGCCTTCACGCGCCAGCAACACACCAAAGCGCCGGGCGAAACCGAAGGGCAACTGCTCGCACTGACCGCTCATGGCTTCACTGCGCCTTGCCGCGCAAATCGAACACGGGCGCGTCGCTGGTCGGCTCGAACAAACCGCGTGCCTCGGATGGCAGCAACAGCGAGTTGTTTTCCCCCGCCCCTGATTTGCTCAGGTCACGCAGCGCGTTGTAACGCTGCTGGCTGACCTGGGACAGGTCTTCCTTGCTGCGCACGATGGTCGGGCGCAAGAACACCATCAGGTTGCTTTTGGTCTGGGTGTCGCGGCTCCAGCGAAACATCGCGCCGAGGTAGGGAATGTCACGCAGCAGCGGCACACCGCTTTTCTGCGTGCGCACACTGTCGCGGATCAAGCCGCCGATCACGATGATTTCGCCGTCATCGGCGAGGATGGTGCTTTTCAGCGCACGCTTGTTGGTGATCAGGTCGGAGGAATCAATGCCAGACACCGACGGCGCGATGTCCGACACTTCCTGCTCGACCTCCAGGCGCAGCGTCGAGCCTTCGTTGATGTACGGTTTGATCTTCAGGCTGATGCCGACGTCCCTGCGCTCGACGGTGGTGAACGGGTTTTCCGCGCCGTTGCTGTTGGTCGCGTAGGAACCGGTCTTGAACGGCACGTTCTGGCCAACGATGATTTCCGCCTCCTGATTGTCCAGGGTCAACAGGCTCGGCGTGGACAACAGGTTGCTGTGGGTGTTGCTGGCCAGCGCCGAAACCAGCGCCCCGAAGCGGTCGCTGCCCAGTTGCAGGATCGCCCCTTCCGGTGCCGAGCGTTGTTCGTCGAACTTCAGCCCGCCGACAATCGGGATGTCGGTTCCGGGAAAGTTGATAAAGCCCTTGGCGTCGCCCGTGTTGAGGTTCCACTGCACACCGACCGCCTCGGCGATGTCGCCGGAGATTTCGACGATGGCGGCATGGATCAGCACCTGGGCCCGCGGCTGGTCCAGTTGGCGCACGATGTTTTCGATGGTGCGCACCTGCGCCGGTTCGGCGATAAGCACCAGTGCGTTCTGGCTTTCGTCAGCCTTGATCATGAAGGACGCACTGCCAGAGGTGTCCTTGTTGCCACCCACGGCAGGCGTCGGTCTTCTGCCCTGCCCCATCGACTCGAGGATCTCGGCCAACTGCCTGGCATCGCTGTGACGCAGGCGAATCACTCGGGCATTGTCGAGGGTCGTGGTGGCCGGTGTATCCAGCCCTCGGGCCAACTCGATCAAGCGTTGGCGTACGACGGGCGGGCCAATGAAGATCAGGCGATTGGTCCGGGTATCGGCCAGTACCTGTATCGCTGATTCGGCATTGCGCTTGCCCATCGACGCTTCGATCACCGGTGCGACATCGCCGGCGTGGGCATGCTGGAGCTGAACCACCGCATGCCGGTTGTTTTGCCCCGCGTCCAGTTCGCGGATCACCCGCGCAATGCGTTTCACATTGGCGGCCGTGTCAGTCAGCACCAATGCATTGGCCGACACCGAGGGGCCGACATAGCCATTGGCTGACACCAACGGCCGCACCAGCCCGGCAATATCCGAGGCGCTGCTGGTGTTCAAGCCGATGACTTCAGTGACGAACTGCGACGCCGTGGTGGTTTTCAGCGTGCCCTGGCCGGCCCGGGTCCTGGCCTCGGCAACGGGCGTGATGAGGATGCGGTCGCCCTCGTCGATCACCGTAAAGTGATGGGCGTCGAGCACCGAATAGAACAACCGGCGCACCCCTTCGCGATCGAGGGCCTGCCGGGACATGACCGTGACTCGACCGGAGACTTTTGGGTCGAGCACCACAGTGGTTCCGAGAATGTTGGAGATCTCTTCGACGATGTCACGCAACTCGGCGTTGTTCATTGCCAGTTGCCATTTTTCTTGCTCGGCCTGAAGCGTGCCGTGGGAAAGCGTTACCGCCATGGCGACGAAAAGAATCACCGATCGCAGTACTTGTGCACCGAGAAAGCTATTCATGTACGTGATCACTCTGTCGACCCGGCATGCGGGCTAAAAAAACGCTGAGAGACGCTGGGCACTCGGGGCTTGCCGTGAGGGTCGAGCCGTTGCAGAAAACCCGAATCGGGAGGCTGCAGCGTCAATAGTTCTTCCCGGCCCTTGCTCCACAACACCGCATGATCGGCCTCGATGCGACGCAAGACGCTGCCGCCCGGCAAGCGCTCGCCGACCTGGTAGATGCGCGCGCCTTGCGAGTCCGCCAGTAGCACCCGGGACAAACCGTGGGTGACGACGAAGCTTGCCTGCAAGGTCAATGGTTCCTCGCTCGGCCGCAATGGGGTACCCGTCGTCAAACCAAGCACCGTTGCGACCGCCGTTGCGTCGAGCGCTTGACGGGGCACGGGAGCGGTTCGCGCCGTTTCGAGCGGTGTGGGTAACACCAGCTGCTCGCGATAACGCCACTCCTGCCAGCCCAGGAATGCTCCGTAGACCAACGGCACAACCAGCAGGCTCGCCTTGCTCAGAAGCAAGGCAAGTCCGGTCAGACGTTGGCGCGAAAACCTCACCATGAGCTCACTCAAACCGCCCGGAAGCAGGCTTGCCGCACCGCAAAGACATCCGTCGCAGCACCCGGTGGTTGCAAGCCTCATGCACGACGACGGCGCCGACGTGCGCCGCCAGCAGCAGCGACAACACCACACACGCCCCTGTGTGGACCGTGACGAACAACTCGATCAGTCGGGGATTGCTCAACGGTTGAGCGATCTCGACAACCCCGAATACATTGATTGGGCGATCCATCATCAGCACGCCGGTCACCAGAACGGCACCGACGGTGAGGTAAATCGATGTGTGCACGAACAGCGCGAGCACTTCAAATAGAGACAACGATCTCATCCCCGAAAAACGGGTATGAGTGAAAAACAGAAACAACCGCCATACATAAAAGGGCATGAACACAGTCGTTAGCGAAACATTGAAGAAGGCAACCGTCTCCTTGATGTGCGCAGACACCTTGAAACCGGCCACATAAAATCCCGACAGCAAGGTCCACAGGATCACCGCCGCCGACAACCAATGCAGCAGCACGCGCTGTCTGGAATAACCCGAAACCGTCATTTTCAACTCGATCAACATCAGAGGAATAGAGCTTCAGGCGACCGGACAGCGATCACCTGAAGTGCTACGAAGGGGACTTACAACTTGTCCCACGCCATGTGCCAGTGAGCACCGACACCCGGCTCGAAACCGTTGGCAGTCGGGCTGTACTGCTTGCAGTAGCCGGACTCCGGGAAAGGCTTGCACTCGAAGACTTCGTTGGTCTTCGGTTGCAGTACTTTGGTACCCGCGGTGTAGTCGCCCAGCCCTTCAGGGAATACGAAGTCGTAGTCGACGCCCGCGCCGTCACCGGTCAGTTGGGTCGTCTGGGTGTCCTGGCGAGTGGTGCGGCCATCCAGCGTCGTACCAACCAGCGTCAGGGTATGGGCGCCCGGGTTGCTGCGCACATCCAGGGACAACCACGTGGAACCACTGGTGACCTGTGCCGAGGTGGTGCCGACCGGTTTGTTGTTCTGGTCGAACAAGGTCGCCTCGACGTTCATCGCCCGGTTGGAAATCATGCTGAACTCGACCTTGGCTTGGCCTTTGTCCAGCACGTACTCGGCTTGCTGAGCGGCCACCGACATGCGCGCCGCGGCGTCTTCCTTCATGTCCAATTGCACTTCGTAACGCACGATGCCGCTTTCTTTCTGGGCATAGAGGCTGTTGGTGCCTTTGACCGGGACAACGTTGCCGCTCTCGTCACGGATACCGGCGCGAACGAGGGTGTGGGTCTGGTTGATTTTTTCGGCGAGATTGAAGGACCAGTTTGGCGGCGAGCCTTGTTCAGCATTGGCGATGCTGATTTCTGCGCTGTAGTCCGGGTTTTCGCCGTTGGCCGTGAAGGCGCGGGCCTTGACCTTGTCCCCTGCCAGCAATGCGGTCGCGGGTGCAATGCTGCCCACCGAGGACCAGCCGCCTGGCAATTCAGGTTCGGCGAGGATGTTGACATCAGCCGCGTTGTAGAACGCAGCGTCGGTATCACCGACGGTCCAGATGGCCAGGATTACGTGGTGACCGGACTTGTCAGCCGGGATTGTGCAGTTGTGCTTGGCACCCGACTCCGGCTTCTGGTTGCCGCCGTCGATGGTGCAGAACGGTGTGCTTTCGAAGGTCGCGCGCTTGAGCGCCTCGTTCGGGTTCCAGCCGTTGCGGCTAATGAAATATTCGTGCTTGGTGGCCGGGTGGACTGCGGTGTATCGCCATTGGAAATCGATGTTGCGATCCTTGATTTCCGTCAGGTGCCAACGGGTGGCGGACTGTGCGTCCATAGCGGAGAACAGCGAGTGGCCGCCGCTGGCAATCTTGCCGTCGACCGGCCCCTGCAAAGGAGCACCGCCGACACCGGCCGGGAAGCCCTTGAAGGTTTCACCGACACTTTGCGGCTCGTACTGCGCGCCACCGCAGTGGGTGTTCAAGCCTTTCTGGCAAGCCAACGCGCGCGAAGGCGGCACTTCCAGAAAGCCATGGGCGGAAACGATTTGCGAGGCCAGCATGGCCGATAACAGGATCATCGACGAGGTGCAGGCGGTGAGCGCACTTCTTTTATCAAAGGTTATTTTCATGATGTGTTCCAGACTGCTTATCGAAAACAGGGCGCCTTGTGGGCAGCGATGTTTGCTTCGTGGCTGTTCCGCGTCATACCGAACAGGGGTCTGGAACCTTACGTGGATGAGGAAAATTTCTATGTAGGAGGAATCGTTGAGTCGGGCAGGAATAGTCTGCTAATTCAAATATCTGACACGAAGGGAAAATACTCATACAGACAGAAACGCTTTATCCGATAGTGTTTCTGCAGTGCATAAAAAAGCCTGTGCGGCACGAGGCGGGACAGGCTTCTGGACAGCGGTTTTGACCGTTATTCGTGGTATTGCGCCGACAACTCATGCACCGCGCGCAGGAACGCGCCGGCGTGTTCCGGGTCGACTTCCGGCGTGATGCCGTGACCGAGGTTGAACACGTGGCCGCTGCCTTTGCCGTAGCTGGCCAGGATGCGCCCGACTTCAGTGCGAATAGCATCCGGTTTGGCGTAGAGCACGGTTGGATCCATGTTGCCTTGCAGCGCGACCTTGTCGCCAACGCGGGAACGGGCACTGCCGATGTCGCAAGTCCAGTCCAGGCCCAGCGCATCAGCGCCGGCATCGGCGATGCTTTCCAGCCACAGGCCACCGTTCTTGGTGAACAGGATCACCGGCACCTTGCGACCTTCGTGTTCGCGGATCAGGCCGCTGACGATTTTCTTCATGTAGGCCAGGGAGAATTCCTGGTAAGCCGCTGCCGACAGGCTGCCGCCCCAGCTGTCGAAAATCTGTACCGCTTGCGCACCGGCCATGATCTGGCCGTTGAGGTAGCTGGTGACCGTCTGCGCGAGCTTGTCCAGCAACAGGTGCAAGGCTTGCGGGTTGTCGTAGAGCATGGTTTTGGTCTTGCGGTAGTCTTTCGACGAGCCGCCTTCGACCATGTAGGTGGCCAGCGTCCATGGGCTGCCGGCAAAGCCGATCAACGGCACACGGCCGTTCAGTTCACGGCGAATGGTACTGACCGCGTCCATCACGTAGCCCAGGTCTTTGTGCGGATCAGGGATCGGCAGGGCTTCGATGTCGGCCAGGGTGCTGACGACTTTCTTGAAGCGCGGGCCTTCGCCGGTTTCGAAATACAGGCCCTGACCCATGGCATCGGGGATGGTCAGGATGTCGGAGAAGAGGATCGCCGCGTCCAGTTGGGGGTAGCGGTCGAGCGGCTGCATCGTGACTTCGCAAGCGAACGCCGGGTTCATGCACAGGCTCATGAAATCGCCGGCCTTGGCACGGCTGGCGCGGTATTCAGGCAGGTAGCGACCGGCCTGACGCATCATCCACACGGGGGTGACGTCTACGGGTTGCTTGAGCAGGGCGCGAAGGAAACGGTCGTTCTTCAGGGCAGTCATGTCGGCATCCGGAAAAAAAGTGCGGGCATTTTCTCAGAGCGCGACGCAAAAGGCACGGTTGCAGGTCAGCCTTTTGTCTATCGGGTCAATTTGTCGCGGTGGAATATATCTTTGCAACACCACAAATCACTGTAGGAGCCGGCTTGCTGGCGATGCAGACGACGCGGTGTATCAGGTACACCGCGTTAT
>NZ_JAFMPV010000029.1:0-62248 GCF_049132105.1 Pseudomonas sp. NFX15 | reverse complement strand
TCGCGGGCAAGCCCGCTCCTACAGTGATTTGGGGTGCTCACAAATGTTGCGTATACCCACTGAAACTGTAGGAGCTGGCTTGCCAGCGAAGGCGGCCTGTCAGGCGACATCGATGCTGGATGTGCCGGCCTCTTCGCGGGCAAGCCCGCTCCTACAGTGATTTGGGGTGCTCACAAATGTTGCGTATACCCACTGAAACTGTAGGAGCTGGCTTGCCAGCGAAGGCGGCCTGTCAGGCGACATCGATGCTGGATGTGCCGTGCTCTTCGTCGGAGCGCCGCCCGGGGCAACCCCGCTCCTACAGGTTGGGTATTGTTATCGGCCCAGCCGATTCAAACCTGCGAATTATCGATTTGTACCGCGGCCGGCGGACCGCGAGCATGGCGTCACTTCCAACAACAAAAACCAAGGAAACCGCCATGACCGCCCGATTTCACAACCCCGTGGATACCCGATTCGGCTGGGGCAGCCTCCACCAGTTGACTGAGCTGACAGACAACCAGACCGTCGCCCTCGTGACCTTTCCCGAAGCCCGTGGCCTGGGTTTGGTGGATCGCCTGCAAGACCTGCTCGGCGACCGGCTGGTGTATGTGATCGAGGATGTGCAGCCCAACCCTGACGTGGCGCAACTGCGCACGACCTACGAGCGCTTCTGGCAAGAAGCCGGCCGCTGCGACGCGGTGATCGCCGTCGGTGGCGGCAGCGCCATCGACACGGCCAAGGCGTTGATCGTTGGCACCGAATCCGGTCATTTCGATGACTTGCTCACCTTGCTCGCCAGTGCCAAACCCTTCACCCCGGCACGCAGCAAACGCCTGATCGCAGCCCCGACCACCGCCGGCACCGGCAGCGAAGTCACGCCCTGGGCGACGATCTGGGACACCGCCAGCCAGAAGAAATACTCGCTGCACCTGGAATGCACCTGGCCCACGGTGGCGATCATCGACCCGCAATTGATGCTCACAGTGCCGGCCGGCGTCACCGTTTCCACAGGCCTGGACGCGCTGTCCCACGCCCTGGAATCGATCTGGAACATCAACGCCAACCCGATTTCGGACACCTTCGCCATCTCGGCGATCGAGGACATCCTCGAATGCCTGCCGTTGTTGCGGCATGACCTGTCGAACCGGGAATTGCGCTCGCGAATGGCATTGGCCGCCCTCAAGGCCGGCATGGCGTTTTCCAACACCAAGACCGCGCTGGCCCACTCCATTTCCTATGAGATGACCTTGCGCTACGGCTTGCCTCACGGCATCGCCTGTTCCTTCAGCCTGCCGCTGGTGCTGGGGTTGGCCTGGGGTCACGACGCCGCTCGGGACAAAACCCTGCAGCGGATTTTCGGCGATGACGTCAACACCGCCCAGGCTCGCTTGCGCGCCTTCTTGCACAGCCTCGACGTGAAGACCGAGTTCACCGATTACGGCGTCAGCACTGAAGAAGCCGAAGCGATGATCGACTTCGCCCTGCAAGGCGCACGCGGCAAGAACTTCATCGGTGCACGCGCAGCCTAGGCCCTCGTGCCGACACGATACACCACAATGCCTGCGGCGAAGCGCGCCGCGACGATGTCCTGTTGCCCAGAAAAAGCGCACCCTTCGTCACACACGAGGGGATCGAATAACAAAAACAAGGAAAAGATCATGAATCGTGCTCAAGCCTTGCCGGGTCTCGCCGTACACACCGCTTCGTTTCGCGTCGCCCAGTGGCGCATGCTGCTGGCCGCCATGTTCTGTTATCTGTTCTTTTACACGGGGCGGCAAACCTTCGGTTTCGCCATCCCGGGCATTCAGGCTGAATTCGGCCTGACCAAGGAAACCCTCGGCTGGGCCTCGGCCGCCATGCTCTGGGCCTACGCCATCGGCCAGGCCATCAATGGCAACCTCGCCGACAAATTCGGCGGCCGGCGCATCATGACCCTGGGCGCCGTGCTGTCCTGTGGCGCCAACTGGGTCACCAGTTTCGCCAGCGGTTTTGCCGGACTGATTTTGCCCTGGGGCATCAACGGTTACTTCCAGGCGCTGGGTTGGGCGCCCGGCAGCCGACTGATTTCCAACTGGTGGAGCGCGGGCGAGCGCGGCAAGGTCTACGGCTTCTATGTGTTCGCTGCCGGTTGCGCGTCGATCCTGTCCTACGTGACCTCGATCGTGGTGCTGGAGGTGATGCACCTGGAGTGGCGCTGGATCTTCCGCTTGCCCGTATTGCTGATGCTGGCGGGTGGCATCATTTTCTATCTGGTGGCCCGCGAACGTCCGCAGGACATGGGTTTCGAACCGCTGGCCGACACCGGCGTGGCCAACGCCGAGGACAAGAACCACGAGGTTGCGTACGGTGAAACCGAAACCTCGGCGCAACGCTACAAAGCGGTACTGAAGAACGCTCGCCTGATCATCGCCGCTGTGTCCCTGGGTTTCCAGAACGCTGCGCGCTACGGCTTGATCGTCTGGGTGCCGGTGCACTTCCTCGGCGCCAACTGGAAAAGCGGCGACAGCATGGTCGACCCGAAATGGATCACCGTGGCGCTGCCAGTCGGCATGGCCATCGGCGCGCTGAGCAACGGCTGGATCTCGGACAAGCTGTTCGGTTCCAAGCGCTACCTGGCGATCATGCTCTACATGTTCCTCGGTGCGGCGACCAGTTTGTGGATGTGGACCCTGGCCCCCCACAGCGCAACCGGCCTGATTGCCCTGTTCCTCTGCGGTTTCTTCGTCTACGGCCCCGCTTCCAGCTTTTGGGCGCTGTGCCCCGACCTGGTGGGCGCCAAGCGCGCCGGCACCGCAACAGGCGTGATGAACTTCTCGTCTTATCTGTTCGCCGGCCTGGCGGAACCGCTGATCGGCAGTATGCTCGACAGCACCGGCAACACCTCGCTGATCTTCATCGTGGTCACCAGCGCCTGCCTGTGCAGTGCGATGGTCGCGATGTTCATCCGGCGTTGATTGCTTGAAACCAAGGCGCGACGTCTGAACAGGATCGTGTATGTACCAGTACCACAAGTGGCTACGTTCATTTCATGCGGTGGCGAAAACCGGCAGTTTCACCCTCGCCGCCGAGTACCTCAGCGTTGGCCAGCCCACGGTCAGTGAGCAGGTCAACGCCCTGGAGAAAAAGTTTTCCGTGGAACTGTTCCATCGCCGCGGCCGCTTTATCGAAATGAGTGCCGCCGGGCACCAGCTCTATGCAATCACCCAGGGCCTGTTCGGCCAGGAGGATGAAGCCGTGCAACTGCTGCAGAGTTTCAAGCAACGCAAGACCGGCATGCTGCGCCTGGGCGCCGTGTCGCCGCCAATTGCGATGAACCTGACCTACGAACTGATGCAACGCCACCCGGACATCGAACTGGAAACCTCGTTCTCGCCGGAAAAGGAAACCCTGGATCGCCTGTTCAACTTCGACATCGACGTGGCGATCCTGGCGCTTTCGGAGTTCGATGAGCGCTTTGACACGCAGCTCTACCGGCGCTACCCGATTATCGCCGTGGTCCGCGACGACCACCCATGGGCCAGCCAGAAAGAAGTGCACGTCGAGCAGATCAGTGAAGAGAAATGGGTGATGCGCGAGAAAAGCTCGCGTACTCGGCAATTGGTGGAAGAAAGCTGCAAGCGCCTGGATGTCGCCCTGAACTGCGTCATGCAGTTGAACAGCCGCGAAGCCATCGTGCATGCGATCGCCAAGGGCATCGGTATCGGCTTCGTCTCGGCGGTGGAGTACGCCGAAACGCCGGGCACCGCGCCGATCACCTTCGTCAATCACCCGTTTTCCATCGACTACCACCTGTGCTGCCTGGGCATTCGCCGCAACCGGCCGATGATCGCCGAGCTGTTCGACGCCAGCCCAACGCCAGTCATCTGATTACGTCTCACCCTCAAGCAATCCAAAGGCCTACTTCCTGACAACAGGAGGGACGGCCTGCCCACAACAAAAAATGGAGAATTACCATGAACTACCAACAACCGACCCAACTGCAAGCCGTGGTCCTGGACTGGGCCGGCACCGTCGTCGATTTCGGCTCCTTTGCCCCGACGCAGATTTTCGTCGAAGCCTTCGCTGAGTTTGGCGTAGTCGTTTCGCTGGAAGAAGCACGAGGCCCGATGGGCATGGGCAAGTGGGATCACATCCGCACCCTGTGCAATCAACCGCAGATTGCCGAACGCTACCGCGCGGTGTTTGATCGCCTGCCGACCGATGATGACGTCACCGCGCTGTACGAACGGTTCATGCCGCTGCAGATCGAGAAAATCGCCCTGCACTCGGCGCTGATTCCCGGCGCGCTGAACACCATCGATGCCTTGCGCGACAAGGGCCTGAAAATCGGCTCCTGCTCCGGTTACCCGGCGGTGGTCATGGAAAAAGTGGTCGAGCTGGCACGGCACAATGGCTATGTCGCCGACCATGTGGTCGCCACCGACGAGGTACCCAACGGCCGCCCGCATCCGGCTCAGGCCTTGGCCAACGTAATTGCCCTGGGCGTCAGCGACGTCGCGGCCTGCGTCAAGGTCGACGACACCTGGCCGGGCATTCTCGAAGGCCGCGCCGCTGGCATGTGGACGGTCGCGCTAACCTGTTCCGGCAACGCGCTGGGCCTGACCTACGAGCAATTCAAGGCATTGCCATCAGGCCAACTGGACAGCGAGCGCGCACGCATCGCCACAATGTTCCAAGGCTCGCGCCCGCACTACCTGATCGACACCATCGTCGACTTGCCGGCGGTGATCGAAGACATCAATGCGCGGCTGGCACGGGGTGAGAGGCCGCAAGCGTCCTGACCTGCGGCAAGCGGTCGCCCCATGGGGCGACCGCCATTACCTGAAAAAGTCGCTGGGCGTCCTGCCGAACTGCTTCTTGAACATCGTGGTGAACGCGCTCGGGCTGTCGTAGCCCAACTGCCCGGCGATGTCGATGATCTTCTCGCCGACGGCGATTCGTTCCAACGCCAGCAACAGGCGCGCTTGCTGGCGCCATTGGCCGAAGGTCATGCCGGTTTCCTTGCGGAACCTGCGCTGGATGGTTTTTTCGTCGAGGTTCAGCCGCGCGCTCCAGTCCGACAGGGTCGAGCCATCGCCGGGGTCACGCTGCAACAGGGTGCAGATCCTATTGATGTGTTGATCGGTCGGTTGCGGCAGGTTCAAGGGCAACGTTGGCAGAATCGTCAGTTCATCCAGGATCAGCCGCAGCACCCGGGCTTCGCGCGAGTCCGGCTCGCAGGAACTGTCGAAATCGACCGAGACCTTGATCAGTTCACTGAGTAACGCGGAAACACTCACCGCCCGGGTTTCGGCGGGCAAATCCGGGCTCGCGTCAGGGTCCACAAACACGCTGCGCATCTTGATCGGCCCCACACAGCGAATCGAGTGCACTTCACCGCTCGGCATCCAGATGCCTCGGCTCGGCGGCACCGTCCACTGACTCTGCGCCGAGTGCACCACCATCACACCTTCGATGGCGTAGATCAGTTGATGCTTCTCATGGGAATGCGGGGCGATGAACCAGTTTTCCGGGTAGTCGGTCGCACTGCTGCGCACGTTCCAACCGCCCTGATCGATCTCCGCGAGAAATGTCTGCAATGGTTTGATCATGTCGCCCTTTTTGCGATGGCCTGTGCCCGAGTTGCGCGAGACGGGCGCCCTTGAGGCCCCTAGGATAACGCCTAACCCTGAAATTGGCTGCGCCTTGCGTTCGCAGTTCGTGTTTTTATCCGGAAGATCGCCCATGTCGACCACCACCCTCAGTTCACCCTCACCCACCGCGTCGGTGGCCAGCCAGGCCAGCCCCTTGGTCATGCGCGTCATCGGCGCCTGTGCACTGGCGCACCTGATCAACGATCTGATCCAGGCCGTGTTGCCGTCGATCTACCCGATGCTCAAGGCCAGCTATGGCCTGAGCTTCACCCAGGTCGGGCTGATCACCCTGACCTTCCAGCTCACGGCCTCATTGCTGCAACCGTGGATCGGTTTCTACACCGACCGCCATCCCAAACCATGGTTGCTGCCGGCGGGCATGGTCTGCACCCTGATCGGTATTCTGATGCTGTCGATGGTCGGCAGCTTCCCGGCGATTCTCGTAGCCTCGGCGCTGGTGGGTGTCGGTTCGTCGACCTTTCACCCCGAAACCTCGCGTGTGGCACGGCTGGCTTCGGGTGGCCGCTATGGTTTGGCGCAATCGACCTTCCAGGTCGGCGGCAACGCCGGCAGCGCCTTCGGCCCGTTGCTGGCCGCCGCGATCATCATTCCCTACGGCCAGGGCAACGTCGCCTGGTTCGGCCTGTTCGCGGTGTTCGCCATCCTCGTTCAATACGGCCTGAGCCGCTGGTACCGCAACCACCTGAACTTGTTCAAGCTCAAGCAAGGCAGCAAGGCCGCCCACGGCCTGTCGAAACGCCGAGTGACCTTCGCCCTGGTGGTGCTGGCGATGCTGGTGTTCTCGAAATACTTCTACATGGCCAGCTTCACCAGTTACTTCACCTTCTACCTGATCGAGAAATTCGACCTGTCGGTGGCCAGTTCGCAGCTGTATCTGTTCCTGTTTCTGGGCGCCGTCGCAGCGGGTACCTTTTTTGGCGGGCCGATTGGTGATCGCATCGGCCGCAAGCGAGTGATCTGGTTTTCGATCCTCGGCGCCGCGCCCTTCACCCTCGCCCTGCCCTACGTCGACCTGTTCTGGACGGGCGTGCTGAGCATGATCATCGGCTTCATCCTCGCGTCGGCCTTCTCGGCCATCGTGGTCTTCGCCCAGGAACTGGTGCCGGGCAACGTCGGCATGATTGCCGGGGTGTTCTTCGGCCTGATGTTCGGTTTCGGCGGGATTGGAGCGGCGTTGCTCGGGCACCTGGCGGATATCCATGGCATTGAGTACGTGTACACGTTGTGTTCGTACCTGCCGCTGCTGGGGGTTTTGACGATTGTGTTGCCGTCGACCCGACGTGCTGACTGAAGGGTTCAGCCGATCACTTTTGCTACCCGTCCTGTAGCACTCGGTAACACCCGGCCCTGTTGCGGTGCGTCTTTTCCACGACGCACCGCCACCAGCCCCACGCCATACGGGCAAACCTGCCATGGCGTACTTTGTGCATCCTCAGGCCATCCTCTTCTGCCTGTAGCCACCATGCGCCCCAAGGAACTGAAACTCTGGACCACCGGTGTTGCCCACCTGCTCGACCTGCCTGCCGGGCATGGGCGACTGTCGGGGTTGAGCCATTGGCTTCGGCAAATCTGCCCGGTCGATCATTTCGTGTTGTTCGTCTACGAGGGCAATCACCGGCCACTGGCGTTGTTCGACACGTTCTCGGCGGACAAGCGGGCGGTGTATGTCGATGACTACCAGTGCGGGCCTTACCTGCTCGATCCGTTCTACCTCGCGTGTACACGCGGGCAGGCGCCGGGGCTGTGGCGTTTGCGCCAGTTTGCGCCGGACCACTTCTACCTCGGCGAGTACTTCCTGACCTATTACCAGCAAACCGGACTGGCCGAGGAAGTGGCGTTTTTCGTCGACCTCGGCAACGGCGCCACGGCGGTGCTGTCGCTGATGCGCTCCAGCGCCAGTTGCGCCTTCAGCCGGGATGAAATGCAACTGGTCGAGTGCGCGCAGGCAGTGGTCGAGCAAGTCATCAATGAAGCCTGGCGCTTGCGTCAAGCCCAGGAGCCGCGCCCGGCGCAAGACCTGGACTTCAAGATTCGCGAAGCGTTCGACCAGTTCGGCGCGCACATCCTCACCGGGCGTGAGCAGGAAATTGTGCAGTTGTTATTGCGCGGCCACTCCAGTGCTTCGGTGGCCGAACAATTGAACATCAGCCCCGGCACGGTGAAGATTCATCGCAAGAATATTTACGCGAAGTTGGGGATTGGCAGCCAGTCGGAATTGCTGGGGTTGTTTATTCGCGAGTTGACCGAGGATCCGTTGCAGTCGCCTGGCCTCAGGCTGCAAGCCTGATGCCCATCGGTTATCCGCCCACCTGTAGGAGCTGCCTTGCCAGCGAATGTGGTTATCCAGCCGACAAACGAGTTGCCTGACACACCGCTTTCGCTGGCAAGCCAGCTCCTACAGGTTGATCGGTGATCGTTGGCCATGACATTGGCCGACGCCAGGGATTCGCAGGCGTGCACCAGCAAGGTTTCGGTACTGAGTTCGGGATTGACGATGAACATGCTACTTGGTGTACGCGGCGTGGCCTTGATGCCGGGGCCGCACAAGCCGGCGGATTCTGGCGTACCTGTAGGCAACGGCGCAAGGTGGTGTAGCCTTCGCGAAGTAACTCCGGGTGTCTTTAAACACGCATCTGCATTTTGCAGGAGCGAACCTGCTCGCGATGGACGTTAACGAATACGCATGATGACTGGCTGAAAGCAGCGCTCGCGAGCAGGCTCGCCCCTACAACAAGCTGTTCCTATCCCCCAAGGGATATATACACCCCAAAACCCCCATTGCTAATTTGGCCCCCGGCGCACTGATTCATCACTGCAAGGGAGCCCACCTCGTGAACGACACCCCGCCAAGCGATATCGAATTTTGCAATGTGGTCAAACGCTATGGTGAGGTACAGGCCGTCAGCGGTCTGAATTTCGCGGTGCGACGTGGCTCGTTTCATTCCTTTCTCGGTGGTTCTGGCTGTGGCAAGACCACCACCCTGCGCATGATTGCCGGTTTCGAACAGCCCACCAGCGGTGAGGTGCGCCTGGCCGGCAAAAGCGTGGCAGGCGTGCCGGCGTTCGAGCGACCGGTGAACATGGTGTTCCAGCATTACGCGCTGTTCCCGCACCTGACCGTGGCGCAGAACATTGCCTACGGCCTGCGCTATCGCAATCCGCGCCCGGACAAAAAACAGCAACTGCGCATGGCCGATGAAGCACTGGAGATGGTCCGCCTGAGTGGCTTCGGCCAGCGCAAGCCGAGCGAATTGTCTGGCGGCCAGCAACAGCGCGTCGCCCTCGCCCGCGCCTTGGTCAACAAGCCGACGGTGTTGCTGCTCGACGAGCCACTGGCCGCGCTGGATCGCAAGCTGCGCAAGGAAATGCAATCGGAATTGCTGCGCCTGCAACGGGAAGTCGGCATCACCTTCGTGTTGGTCACCCACGACCAGGAAGAAGCCCTTTCGATGAGCGACAGCATCAGCGTGATGCACAACGGCTCGATCATCCAGACCGCCACCCCGGAACAGCTTTACGAAGCGCCCGCCAGCCGCTACGTGGCGGACTTTATTGGCGAGTCCAACCTGTTCGACGGCACCGTGCGCCAGCTCAACGGCAACTCAGTGGTGCTGCGCACCGAGCAAGGGCTGGAACTGACCAGCCCGCTGACACCCACCGGCAAAGGCCTCAGCGCCAACGTCGCCGGGTGCATTGCGGTGCGGCCGGAGCTGATCAGCATCGCCAGCGCCAATGTCGAGATGACCCGCGAAGTGAAACTGCCGGGTTGTGTCGAAGATCGCATCTATTTGGGCAATTCCACCGAGTACCGCGTGCGCACCCAGGCCTTTGGCGTGGTCTGCGTGCGGGTACCGCGCCAGCAGGATCACGGCGCCAATGCATTCGAACACGGCGCAGCGGTTCGCGTCGGCTGGGATCACGCCAATGGGTTGGCCATGGCGTTGTAAATCATCGATTCGTTTCATCAACCGGATGGGGAGCGTGCTATGGACCAGAAGACCTTTATAAAAACCCTGCGCAGCTGGCAGAACGGCTCGATCAGCCGCCGCGAGTTCCTTGGTCGCACCGGCCTCGGTATCGCCGCCGCCGTGGTCGCCACCAACATGCCGGGTCTGTTGACTTCCACGGCTGAGGCCGCTGAGCAAGCCAAGCTCGGTGATCGCCTGTCGTTGGCGACCTGGCCGAACTACCACAGCCAGGAAAACCTCGACACCTTCGCCAAGACCACCGGCGCCCGGGTGTCGATGAGCGTGTTCGGTTCCAACGAAGAAATGCTCGCCAAGTTGCAGGCCGGCGGCAGTGGCTGGGACGTGCTGGTGCCGACCAACTACACCATCAGCACCTACGTCGGCCTGGGCCTGATCGAGCCGCTGGACCTGTCGCGCATTCCGAACTTCGACGCCTCGGCGTTCCAGCAGAAGTTCATGGCCCAGGGCACGGTGGACGGCAAGGTCTACGCGGTGCCGAAAAACTGGGGCACCACCGGCATGCTCTACGACACCGGCAAGCTGAAAAACGGCCCGACCAGTTGGAAGGAATTCTGGGCCGCCGCCCAAGGCCCGGCCAGTGGTCGAACGATGGTTCACGACTACCAGCTGACTGCCATCGGCAACGCCCTGAAAAGCTTCGGCTACAGCTTCAATTCCCTGGACCCGAAAGAACTGGCCGACGCCGAGAAACTGCTGATCGAGGTCAAGCCGCACCTGTTCGCGATCAACTCCGACATCCAGCCATCGATGCGCAGCGGCGATGCCTGGCTGGCGATGTCGTGGACCGGCGACGCCTCGCAACTGCACCGTGACAACGCGCAAATGCAGTTCGAACTGGGCAAGGAAGGTGGCGAACTGTGGAGCGATTTCTTCGCGATTCCGAAAAGCTCGGCGCACAAAGACGCCGCCTACGCGTTCATCAATTACCTGCTCGACCCGCAGCACAACAAGTTGGAAGTGCTGAGCCACGGCTACCCGAGCGGTGACAAGCGTGTCGACGCGCTGCTGCCGGTGGCGATGCTCAACGACCCGATCATGTACCCGGCCGCCGAGGCCCTGAGTCCGCTGGAATTCGGTGCCGCCGCAACGCTGACCAGCCCGGCCCGCGCCGAACTGATGGCGCGTTTCAAGTCCGCCTGATCGCCTGACCATGGCCAATGAGGAGTCACCCATGAATGCCGCCGCCCACCCGCAAACGGTGCAGCCGGGCCATGCCCTGTCGGTCGAGGTTCGCCAGCGGCGCAGTCTCGGCCGGCGCATCACGTTGCTGATGCTCTTGCCTTCGACCCTGTGGTTCCTGCTGCTGTTGTTGATGCCGCTGGTGATCATCCTGGTTTTCAGTTTCGGCGAGCGCAGCGCCGTGGGCGGTTACGCCGGTGGCTTCACGTTGGCCAACTACCTGAACCTCGGCTCTCGCGGCGCGGCGTTCAGCAACACGCTGATGCTCGCGCCGCTGGGCACCCTGGTGTGCCTGGTAGCGGCGTATCCGCTGGCGTACTTCCTGGCGGTCAAGGTCAGCAAAAACCGTTCGCTGTTGCTGACCCTGGTGATCGTGCCGTTCTGGACCAGTTTCCTGATCCGCACCTACGCCTGGATTTTCATCCTCAGCGGCAAGTGCATTCCGGCGTTGCTGGCCAGCCTCGGACTTGAAGATGTGCGGCTGATCAACACGCCGTGGGCGGTGCTGATCGGCATTGTCTACGGCTACCTGCCGCTGATGGTGTTCCCGATCTACGTCAGCCTGGAAAAACTCGACAAGCGCCTGCTCGAAGCCTCGGCGGACCTGGGTGCCAGTGCCTTTGAAAGCTTGCGGCGGATCACCCTGCCGCTGTCGGCACCGGGGATCATCACTGGGGTGATGCTGGTGTTCATCCTGTTGATGGGCGAGTTCCTGATCCCGGCCATTCTCGGTGGCGGCAAGGTGTTCTTTGTCGGCAACGCGCTGGTCGACCTGTTCCTGCAATCGCGCAATTGGCCCTTCGGCAGTGCGCTGGCCATGACGTTGGTGGCGATGATGCTGCTGATCATCGGCGTGTACTTGAAACTGGTGGCGCGCTACGGCGGCCGCCCTGCCGACGGAGGGCTGTGACATGTGGCTGCGCAGTTATTCGACCTCGCTGTACCTGTTCCTCTATGCGCCGATTGCCCTGATCGTGCTGTTCAGCTTCAACGCCGGGCGCAGTGGCCTGGCGTTCCAGTGCTGCTCGGTGCAATGGTTCGGCACCGCGTTCGGCAACCCGTTCATCATGGAGGCCTTGGGCAACAGCGCGCTGATTGCCTTGAGCTCGGCAGTGATTGCCACGCTGTTCGGCACCCTGGCGGTATTCGGCTTGCAGCGCTGCGGCGCCAAAGTGCGCCTGCTGTTCGATGCCCTGACTTACTGTGCGATCATCGTGCCGGGCATCGTCATCGGCATCTCGACGCTGATTGCCTTCATCAGTCTGTTCGACCTGATCAACCCTGTGCTGGCGAGCTGGTTGCCGACGGTGCCCACGTTGAACATGGGCTTCTTCACGGTGATCGCCGCTCACTCGCTGTTCACCATGGCCCTGGTGATGGTGATCGTGCGCAGCCGCGTCGACTCGCTGGACAAGGCCTTGCTCGAAGCTTCTGCGGATCTCTACGCGCCGCCGATGGATACCTTCTGGCGGGTGACCCTGCCGCAGATCAGCCCGGCGATCATGGCCGGGTTCCTGCTGGCGTTCACCTTCAGCTTTGACGATTTCATCATCGCGTTCTTCGTCGCTGGCTCGGAAACCACGTTGCCGATCTACATCTTTTCCTCCATCCGCCGCGGCGTGACGCCAGAGATCAACGCAATTTCCACGGTGATCATTTGCGTGTCGCTGGCCCTGCTGTTCACTTCCCGCCATCTGCAAAACCGCCGCACCGGCGTCCAGGAGTCGCACCATGCGTGATCAGCTCTACATCAACGGCGAATGGGTCAGCCCGGACCTGGGCGGTTATCTGGATGTGATCGATCCGGCCACCGAGCAAGCCTTCCACCGCGTGGCGGCGGGTACTGAAGAAGACGTCGACCATGGCGTACGCGCGGCCCGTCGCGCCTTCGACAATGGCTGGGGCCAGACCAGCGGCGCCGAGCGTGCGCAGTGGCTGGAGGCGCTGGCCGATGAGCTGGAAAGTGGCCAACAGGCGTTGGCGGAACTGGAAGTGCGCGACAACGGCAAGCCCCTACCGGAAGCGCAGTGGGACATTGGCGATGCCATCGGTTGCTTTCGTTACTACGCCGGGTTGGCCCGTGATTTGGACCAACAGCAGGATCAGCCGCTGGCCTTGCCGGACGCGCGTTTTCGCTGCCGCATCCGCCACGAGCCGATTGGTGTCGCCGGGCAGATCATCCCCTGGAACTACCCGCTGCTGATGGCCGCGTGGAAGGTCGCGCCAGCCTTGGCCGCCGGAGCGACAGTGGTGTTGAAACCGTCCGAGCTGACGCCGATGACAGCACTGGAACTGGCCGCTGCTGCCGACCGCATCGGCCTGCCAGCCGGGGTGTTGAACGTGGTCACGGGCCTTGGTGTCGACGCCGGCGGCCCGCTCACCGAGCATCCGGGCGTGGACAAGCTGGCCTTCACCGGCAGCGTGCCGACCGGGGCGAAAATCATGTCCGCGGCGGCGCGGGACATCAAGAACATCAGCCTGGAATTGGGCGGCAAGTCTGCGTTCATCGTGTTCGATGACGCCGATGTCGACGCCGCGGTGGAGTGGATTTTGTTCGGGATTTTCTGGAATCAGGGCCAGGTGTGCAGCGCGACGTCACGCCTGTTGGTGCAGGAATCCATCGCTGCGCGTCTGATCGAACGGCTGGTGGAGGTAACCCGCAAGATCAGCATCGGCCCCGGCATGCAGCCCGGTGTGTTGCTCGGGCCGCTGGTGAGCCAGGGCCAGTACGACAAGGTGTTGGGTTTTGTCGACCAAGGCCTGGCCAGCGGCGCCCGTTTGCTCACCGGCGGACGGCGACCGGCGCATTTGAGCGAAGGTTACTTCGTCGAACCGGCGATTTTCGATGAACCGGAGCACAACAGCATTCTGTGGCGCGAAGAAGTGTTCGGCCCGGTGTTGTGCATCAAGCGCTTCAAGACCGAAGAGCAAGCGGTGCAAATGGCTAATGCCAGTCGCTTCGGCCTCGCCGCTGCGGTGATGAGCGCCGATCTGCAGCGCACCGCACGGGTCGCCAACCAGCTGCGCGCCGGGATCGTCTGGGTCAACTGCTCGCAACCGACCTTCGTCGAAGCGCCTTGGGGTGGCATGAAACACAGCGGCATCGGCCGCGAACTCGGGCAATGGGGGATGCACAATTATCTGGAGGTGAAACAGGTCACCGAGTACATCAGCGACCAGCCTTGGGGCTGGTACCTGTAGGCCCTGGCTTGCCAGCGAACAGCCCGGCACATCCAGCATTGATGGCGCCTGACACACCGCTTTCGCTGGCAAGCCAGCTCCTACAAGGAATTTGGCGAAACTCACCATGCTGGCATCACCACAAAAACTGTAGGGGTTGGCGAGTGCCGTTTGCCTTGGGCATGCTGGTGATTCCGGTCGGCATCTACATCCGCCGCCACCTCAAGTGCTGGTGTTGATTACCGTGCCGACCCTGGTGTTGATCACTGACCTGTTCCCAAGGGCAATACGTGCCACAGGGGAGCCAGCCACGGGTGCGCCTGCATTTTCAAGTATCCGGCGGCGCGCCCAATGGAACGCCCATGACCCGCTACACTCTCTTCGCTGCGCCGCTGTACCCCAGCGGCTTCAACCCTGACTTCTGATCTGGAGGTATCCCATGAGCGATAGCAGCGTACTCACTACTTTTACCGGCTGGGCCGCCACGGCAGCCGGCGCGCCACTGGAACGCTACAGCTATGACCCAGGCGCCTTGGGCAGTGCTGAAGTGGAAGTCGCCGTGGAATATTGCGGCGTCTGCCATTCCGACCAGTCGCTGATCGATAACGATTGGGGCATCAGCCAATACCCGTTCATTCCAGGCCACGAGGTGGTCGGCCGTATCGTGCGAATGGGCGATCAGGTGCGCGGCCTGGAGATGGGGCAACGGGTGGGCATCGGTTGGTACAAAGGCAGTTGCATGCACTGTTCGTCGTGCATCGAAGGCTCGCACAACCTGTGTCGCACCGTGCAACCAACCATCATCGGCAGCAACGGTGGCTTTGCCGACCGTGTCCGCTCGCACTGGGCCTGGGCGTTGCCGATTCCGGCCGGGCTCGATCCGGCGCTGGCCGGACCGTTGTTCTGTGCAGGTTCCACCGTGTTCAACCCGTTGGTGGAGTTCGGCATCAAGCCCACCGATCGGGTCGGCGTGGTGGGCATTGGCGGTCTCGGTCACCTGGCGCTGCGTTTTCTCAATGCCTGGGGCTGCGAAGTCACCGCGTTCACTTCATCACTGAGCAAGCAGGACGAAGCCAAGCGCCTGGGCGCCCACAAGGTGGTGGCCTCGACCGATTCCAATGCGCTCAAGGCGATTGCCGGGACCCTGGATTTCCTGCTGATCACCGCCAACGCCAACCTCGACTGGAGCGCCATGCTCGCCACCCTGCGCGGCAAAGGGCGCCTGCACTTTGTGGGGATCGTGCCCGACGCGATTCCGATGCACGTGTTCGAGTTGATTCCCCAGCAAAAAACCCTGTCCGCCTCACCGGTTGGCTCACCCGCCAACACTGCGACCATGCTCGAGTTCTGCGCACGCCACCAGATCGTGCCGCAGGTCGAGATGTTTCCCATGAGCCGGATCAACGAGGCTGTCGATCACTTGCGCAGCGGCAAGGCGCGCTACCGAGTGGTGCTGGACGCCAGCCAGTGACCGTTAACGCATGAAAAAAAGGGCCGCTGGTTCAAGCGGCCCCTTGTTATTGTCCTCAGCGGTTGGCTGCCTGAACAGGCGCCGCCGGCATGTGCGGGTCAGCCCAGCTGAACCGATAGGCTTTGCTGGCCTCCTGCGGGAGACATTTGCCGTTGTCGGCGTCCGCGCCGACGATCGACCAGTTCGCCCGGGTATTTTCCCCCAGTTCGCGGGCCGCTTCGGCTTTGAAGCATTGGCCCAGCACGTCATCCGGTACCAACGCATAGGCCTTTGGATGTTCGCGCAAGTACAGCGCAGCCTTTTCGATGGAGGAATAATCCATGCCGAAATGCACGATCGGCTGACGCGCAAACAACCAGTGCCCTTCTTCCCAGTTGACCAGCACCAGGTCGGCGCCTTGGGTCATGCTTGCCGCCTGGGTCATCAGCACCTGATCGATGTTGGTACCTTCCTTGATCGGTTCGATGAAACCACGGGCGAACCACAGCGCGAACCAGGCCGCCACCAGCGCCGGGAACACCCGGCGCAGGCGCGGTAGGCGTTTGAACCAACGCTTGAGCAGCCACGGGATCAAGGGGGCCGTGATCAACACCAGGCCGGGCAGTGCCGGGTAGATGTACAACTTGCGCTTGCCGGTGCTGAAGCAGAAAAACAGCACCACCAGCACCACCCAGCCGAGCAGTACCAGGATTCGCCCATCGCGTTTTTGCAACTGACGGCGCCACGCTGGCACCAGCCATGGCAGCACCAGCACCAACGGCAGCCAATACTGCGGAATCACATTGGTGAAGAAGTACCAGAACGGCTCGCGGTGATGCCAGGCCGCGGCATAACGGCCGGCGGTCTGGTGCAGGAGGATTTCCCGCGCATAGGCGATTTCGTCAGCGTTGCCATTGACGATAATGGACACGGCCAGCGGCAACAGCCAGATCGCAATCGCCGCCAGCATCACCGCCAATCCCAGCCACCACTTGCGTGCCTGGCCGGGCATGGCCACCACGCCGCGCCAATCCTTGCGCACCGCATAGGCGTACGGTATGAGTACCAGCGCCGGCAGGAACCCCACGCCTTTGGTGATGACGCCAATGCCCATCGCCGCGCAGCCCACATAAAACCAGCGCCATGCAGGGCCCAGCAGTAAGTGCCGCGCCAGGCCGTACAGGCCCAGGGTGGTGAACAGGATCAACAGGCTGTCGATCTGGCCGGTGCGCAAAATGCTGAAGGTCTGGTACGTCGCCAGGTACAACAGCGCGGCGTTGCGCCCGGTACGCTGGGTCCACAGTCGACGGCCCAGGTCATAGACCATCGCCGTGACCGTCACCGCCGAAAACAGCCCCGGGATGTACAGGGCGATGTTCGGCTTGCCGGTCAACCAGGTGAAGAACGCGACCATCCACATGAAAATCGGTGGCTTGTCGCCGTAGATTTCAGCGGCGCGGTGCGGGATCAGCCAGGAACCGTTTTGCAGCATCTCCAGTGCGACACCGAGGAAGCGCTCTTCGTCGACATTCTGCGCCTGGCGCAACCCCAGCCCCGCGCCAATCAACAACAGGGCAAGCAGCATCAGGCCCAGGCACTCAACCCTGGGCGAAAGCGATCTACGCATGTTTATTCCTTCACGCTTGTGCTTTTGGCAATCAATTGCAGGTTGCGAAAATACACGAGGGAGCCAAAGGCCTGCCCGGCAATGAACACCGGGTCCTGGCGGTAGATGGCATAGGCCAGCAGCAAGGTACTGCCGACGATGCTCAGGTACCAGAAGTTGGTCGGGATCACGCTGCGTTTCTGGTACTCGCTGTACAACCATTGCAGGACAAAGCGCCCGGTAAAGGCGATCTGCCCAAGAAAGCCGATCACCAGCCACAGGGACTCACGGGTCAGCATCATCCTTCGAACTCCTGGGCAGTGGTGTTCAGCCGCGTGCGCTTGATCAGCCACCAGACGCCGAACAAATCGAGAATGCCGACCAGCGCACGGTCGAGATTGCCGTACTTGGAAACTCCCGCGGTGCGTGGCCGGTGGTTGACCGGGTGCACGATCATCCGTCCGTTGTGGCGCTGGATCAGCGCCGGAATGAAACGGTGCATGTGGTCGAAGTACGGCAGGCGCAGGAACGCCGCACGCTCGATCAGCTTCAGGCCGCAGCCGGTGTCCGTCGTGGCGTCCTTGAGCAGGCGTCGACGCAGGTTGTTGGCGAACCGCGAGGCATAACGCTTGCTCGCGGTGTCACGGCGGTTGACCCGGTGCCCGGCCACCAGTTGCACATCGGCCTGGCTCGGTTCACCGCGCACCAGCGCGAGCATGCCGGGGATGTCCGCCGGGTCGTTCTGGCCGTCGCCATCGAGGGTCGCCAGCCATTGGCCGCGGGCTTCGCGCGCGGCGTGGTACAGCGAAGTGCTCTGCCCCAGCGAACGCTCGTGATGAAGGATGCGCAGGGTGTCGAGGCCGTTGTGGCGGATCTGCCGCAGTTCCTGCAGGGTGGCGTCGGTGCTGCCGTCGTCGACGACGATGATTTCGTAGGATTCATCGGCCAGTGCCACACGAATTTCCTCAAGCAGCGGCTTGAGGTTGTTCGCTTCGTTCTTGGCGGGAATCAGTACGGATACAAAAATGTCTTGGCTCATGGAGTCTCTCTCGCCTATTTGATTTTTCCGAGATCAGAGGCGAATGCGTCAAATCTGATAGTACTGCCGGTACCACTTCACAAATTCACCGACACCGGTTTGCGGCGTTACTTGCGGGCAGAAGCCCACCCAGTCGGCCAGCGCCGAGACATCGGCCCAGGTCTTGACCACGTCACCGGCCTGCATTGGCAGGTAGTTACGCCGGGCTTTCAGGCCCAGGGCCGATTCCAGGCACTCGATGAAATCCAGCAATGCCACGGGCTTGCCGCGCCCGATGTTGAACAGTCGGTTGGCCCCGGTCGCGCAATCTTCGGTCACCGGAGGACGAAGGCGCAGTCGGGCGATCCCTTCGACGATGTCATCGACATAGGTAAAATCGCGCGACATTTGCCCCTGGTTGAAGATGTCGATGGGCTGGTCGTGGAGGATGGCGTCGGTAAACTTGAACAGCGCCATGTCCGGGCGGCCCCATGGACCGTAGACGGTAAAAAAGCGCAGGCCACTGGCTTTCAGGCCATACAAATGGCAGTAACTGTCGGCCAGCAGTTCATTGGCGCGCTTGCTGGCCGCGTACAACGAAACCGGGTGCTCGACCGGGTCCTCGACACTGAACGGCATCTTGCTGTTGGTGCCGTACACCGAACTGCTCGAGGCGTAGATCAGGTGTTCGGGGCGATGATGGCGGCAGGCTTCCAGCACATTGAGGAAACCCACCAGGTTTGATTGCGCATAGGCATCGGGATTATCCAGCGAATAGCGCACCCCCGCCTGAGCAGCCAAGTGCACGACTTCGGTAAACCGGTGCTCATGAAACAGGGTCATCAGCGCCGGTTTATCGACGATGTCCATTTTGAGGAAGCGAAAACCCGGCAACGTCTCCAGTTGCTTGAGGCGTGCGTACTTGAGCTGCACATCGTAATAGTCGTTGAGGTTGTCGATCCCGATGACGTCCTGACCTTCGCGGCACAAACGCTGGACCGTATGAAAACCAATGAAACCGGCCGCACCGGTGACCAGGACGGTCATTGGGCGCACGCCTTGAATTGCACCGTGATCGGCGCGAGATACCCAGCCCAGTTCCTCGTCAGCTTCATGTGTCGCTCCTGCCTATGGCGTCGTTCAAGCGCCGTTACGTTATGAAACTTATAAAACAGAAACATTTCAGTTTCGATAACGCCTGCCATGACCTTAGCAAAAATAAAATATTTGGCCGAAATCCCTGCTCTACTTGGCCGATCCATCATGCGGCTTGTAGAACCGGAACAAACCGATATCCACGGTCTTGACGTAGTCCCTGGCCCAACCCGGCTTGACCGTACGGTCATGGAAATACAACGCGCCCTGGGTGCGGTCGGGCAATTCCTTGTTCAAGGCCTTGCGTGCAATCTCCTTGGCCATCGCGTAGGGCACCTCTTCCTGGACCGAGTCGGACTTGCCGTCACACCACCAGGAAAACTGGCAACTCTTGGTTTCCGAGCCCTGCTTGACCACTTTGCACACGGTGTCGGGGAAACCCTTGTGGCCCAGACGGTTCATGACCACGTTGGCCACCGCTTCCATGTCGGCGGAGTCCTTGCCCTTGGCCTCCCAATAAATCGAACGGGCCAGGCAGGTAATCGCATCGTCCAGTGGCGCAGCGCCAGCCGGGTCCACGGCCTGGACTTCGGACTGGGTTATGGCTTCGGCCTTGGGGGCCGGGGCGGAACTTTTGTTCTCGGCGGCTTTTTGCTCAAGCACTTCGGCCTTGTTCTCGGCCGTTTGCTTTTTCTGCTCCTGGTCCGACGCCCCTGCGGGGGCCGCAAACAACGTAATGGCGAGGCAGGTAGCGATCCAGTCGAGGCGCATGGTTGGGGTCACTCAGTGAGCCGATCGACTCAGTGTAGTAGTGAAATGATTTCACCCACCCCACTACACTCTGGATAATTGCGTTGTCTTACACGGGGCAACTTCGCGCATCATGGGCGCCATCTGCTCAAAGGGGACTTTCATGGGTTTGATTTCATCCGCTCTGCGTTTCGCCGTTTTTTGCGCGGGCCTTGCATTCGCCGCCAACGCCGTGGCCGCCGATGAGCTGCAATTGATCGAGTCGATCAACACCTACCGCAGCCAGTTGCAGCGCTGCGCAGGCCAGGTCTCGTCGGAACTGCCGCCGTTGTCGGCCGACCCGCGCCTGGTGCTGTCCGCGCCGAGCATCGGCAACCTGCAACAGGCCATGGCCACTGCGGGTTACCCGATGAAGAACGTGCAGGTCATCAGCCTGTCCGGCCCGCGTGATGCGGCCTCGGCGATGAAGGCGATCCAGGAGAGTTTTTGCCAGATCGTGCTCGACCCGCAATTCGTCAATATCGGCGTCAGCCGCCAAGACCGTGACTGGCGCATCGTGGTCGCGCGCCCGTTGTTGAGCGCACGCCTGGGTGACACGCAGACCGAAGGCCAGAGATTACTCGCCGAACTCAACACCGCACGCACCCGGCCACGCCAGTGCGGCGCGCAGTCTTTCGCCGCCGCGCCACCGCTGACCTGGAACGCCACGCTGGCCAGCGCCGCCGAAGTCAACTCGCGGTCCATGGCCAACAACAACTATTTCGACCACAAGGACCGCGACGGACGCACCCCGGGTGACCGCGCGGAGCTTGCCGGCTACGACTTCCAGCAGATCGGCGAAAACATCGCCGCCGGGCAGGACAGCGTCAGCACGGTTGTCCAGGGCTGGCTGAGCAGCCCCGGCCATTGCGCCAACCTGATGAACCCGCAGTTCCGCGACATGGGCGCGGCCTACGCGACCGACCCGAAAAGCGACGCGGGGATCTACTGGACGGCGATGTTTGGCGCTCAGTGATGGCAAGCAACGGCGTCCGTCATAGACCGGATCGATGACACGGTCATTAACAGTGATTGGACGTCGCGCCCGGATGTTTCTAGCCTGCGCCGCTTGCTGAACCTGCGCGGCGATCGGCAGATCGATCACCGCCCTCTCCAGGCCGAAACCATGATCGTCAGACCCAAGCCCAACCTGATCGGCATCCTCACGTCACTCAAGGGCTCGATTGCCAAGCGAATCGCCTGGCGCGCGCTGATGGTGACGTGCGCTGGAAGACCCGTTCAGTCGCGATGAAAACCAACTGCCGATCGACGCCCTGGTACGCATCATCGAGCGCGACGTGCTGGCGGCCCAAGGTGTGACGCCGCTGCCACCGCTGCTGGAACCGGTGGACTTCGTGCTGAGCTGATGGCTAGAGTCTCGGCCTCAAGATCCCGCTGCCAAAAAGGAACCTGCGCTTGAGCCTCACGCCGGCCCCGGACACACAACAGGCGTTGCCCAAACCCCAGGCCGTCAGCCTGCGCGAAGCCTTCCTGTTCTGGCTCAAGCTCGGCTTCATCAGTTTTGGCGGGCCGGCGGGGCAGATTTCGATCATGCACCAGGAGCTGGTCGAACGCCGGCGCTGGATTTCCGAGCGGCGCTTTCTGCATGCCCTCAACTACTGCATGTTGTTGCCCGGGCCTGAAGCCCAGCAATTGGCGACCTACATCGGCTGGCTGATGCACCGGACCTGGGGTGGGGTGATCGCTGGCGTGCTGTTCGTGTTGCCGTCGTTGTTCATTCTGATTGCGCTGTCCTGGGTGTACATCGCCTTTGGCGAAGTGCCCGTGGTCGCCGGAGTGTTCTACGGGATCAAGCCCGCGGTCACGGCAATTGTGGTGCAGGCGGCTCACCGGATCGGCTCGCGTGCGCTGAAGAACGGTTGGTTATGGGGCATTGCCGCCGCGTCCTTCGTGGCCATCTTCGTGCTCAACATGCCGTTTCCACTGATCGTGCTCGGCGCGGCGGTGATCGGTTATGTCGGCGGGCGACTGGCGCCGGAAAAATTCAGGACCGGCGGCCACAGCGCCGCGCAAAAAACTTTCGGCCCAGCCGTGATCGACGACGACACGCCCACCCCTGAACACGCCCGTTTCAGTGGCTGGAAACTGGCACACCTGGCCGCTATCGGTGCGATTTTGTGGGCGCTGCCCATGGCCCTGCTCACTGCACTGTTCGGCTGGGAAGGCACGCTGACCCAAATGGCCTGGTTCTTCACCAAGGCCGCGCTGCTGACCTTTGGCGGTGCCTACGCGGTGCTGCCGTATGTCTACCAGGGCGCGGTCGGTCACTACGGGTGGCTGACGCCGACACAGATGATCGACGGCCTGGCGCTCGGTGAAACTACGCCCGGACCGTTGATCATGGTCGTTGCTTTCGTCGGTTTTATCGGTGCCTACGTGCATCAGGTCTTCGGGCCGGATCAAGCGTTCCTCGCCGGCGCCGTGGCCGCCACGCTGGTGACCTGGTTCACCTTCCTGCCCTCGTTCCTGTTTATCCTCGCCGGCGGACCGCTGGTGGAGTCGACACACAACGAAATCAAGTTCACCGCACCACTGACGGCCATTACCGCCGCGGTGGTGGGCGTGATTCTCAATCTGGCCTGTTTCTTCGCCTATCACGTGCTCTGGCCCAAAGGCTTCGAAGGACGACTGGACTGGCCTTCGCTGCTGATTGCCATCGTCGCGGGCATGGCCTTGCTGCGTTTCAAGCGCGGGGTGATCGAGGTGCTGATCGGCTGCGGGTTGATCGGCCTGGCTGTGCACCTGATGTTCTGAATCAAACGTTTACACGCGCCGCAATCCTCCCTAGTATCCAGCCATCCCCGGAGGGCGTGTTTTTTTCGCCACCGACGATTTCCAACGCTGGAAACCTGCGCCATGCGTACTTTGCCGTCAGAACAGCACCTGCTGAACCTCTCACTCCAGGCCACCTCGTTGTTGGCCGTGGACGGCATTGCATGAAGCGCATCGTCAACCTGCCCATGGCCCTGCGCCGCTCTAAATTGCGTCACTCCGCCCGTCCGCCGGATAGCGCCCAGCTCGCCTGACTGGCGAGCCCCTCCTTTCGCTATCCCTGCTTTGCTCAGCGTATGCAATCCCTGTAGGAGCTGGCTTGCCAGCGAATGCGGTGTAGCTGCCAACAACCATGGCAACTGACACGACGCCTTCGCTGGCAAGCCAGCTGCTACAGGTTGCGCACTGCGACTGGCTGGCATTGGGTTCTCCCAAATTCGCGTGGACATCGTCATGACTAATCGTTGCAATTGCTACTACACCGCCACCCTCAACCAGGACACCGATTACCCGACGCTGCAAGGCCGGCACCGGGTCGACGTGGTGATCATCGGCGGCGGTTTCACGGGCGTGGCCACCGCTGTCGAGCTGGCGGAGAAAGGCCTGAAGGTCGCCATCGTCGAAAGCCACAAGATCGGCTGGGGCGCCACCGGGCGCAATGGTGGCCAGGTGACCGGCAGCCTGTCGGGTGACGAAGCCATGCGCAAACAGATGCGCCGCAGCATTGGCGACGAGGTCGACGATTTCATCTGGAACCTGCGCTGGCGCGGGCATCAGATCATCCAGCAGCGCGTGGAAAAATACGGCATCGCCTGCGACCTCAAGCACGGCCACCTGCACGCGGCGTACAAACCGGCGCACATGGACGGCTTGCGCAAGGATTACGACGAAGCGGTGCACCGTGGCATGGGCGACGAAGTCAGCCTGCTCGACCGCAGCCAGGTGCGCGACCTGCTGCAAAGCGACCTCTACCACGGCGCGATCAAGAACACCCGCAACATGCACCTGCACCCGCTCAACCTGTGCATCGGCGAGGCCCGCGCCGCCGAAAGCCTCGGTGCCTTGATCTTCGAGAACAGCGAAGTGCTGGAGATCATCCATGGCGACTCGCCTGGCGTGCGCACGGCCCACGGACACATCGACGCCAACCAGGTGCTGCTGGCTGGCGACGTCTACCACAAACTGGAGCCGGGCAAGCTCAAGGGCAAGATTTTCCCGGCCATGGGCGGCATCGTCACCACCGCGCCGCTGGGCGACCTGGCCCGACAGATCAACCCCGAGGACCTCGCGGTGTACGACTGCCGCTTTGTGCTCGATTACTACCGCCTGACCGCTGACGGTCGCCTGTTGTTCGGAGGCGGCGCCAACTACAGCGGCAAGGATTCACGCGACATCGCCGCCGAACTGCGCCCGTGCATCGAGCAGACTTTCCCGGCGCTCAAAGGTGTGAAGATCGATTACCAGTGGAGTTGCGCGATGGGCATCGTGATCAACCGCATCCCGCAACTGGGCAAGCTGTCGGACAACGTCTGGTATTGCCAGGGCTACTCCGGCCACGGCATCGCCACCACCCACATCATGGGCGAGATCATGGGCCGGGCGATCACCGGGCAACTGGAACAATTCGACACCTTCGCCGCCTGCCAGCACATCCGCGTGCCGATGGGCGATTTACTGGGCAACCCGATGCTCGCGGCGGGCATGTGGTATTACCAGATGCTTGAGCGTTTGCGCTAAGTCATTGCCTCGGATTGAAAGTGTTCGGGCGGGCCCCTTCGCTGGCAAGCCCGCTCCTACAGTGACCGCGTCGGTCACAGATTTTGTGTACGACGCCAACCCTGTAGGAGCGGGCTTGCCCGCGAAGGGGTCGGCAGATTCAATAAATCAGCCAGCCAACATTGATCAAGCCTGGATCACCTCGATCCCCAATCCCCGATAGTCCTCTACATTCCCCGACGCCACATGCCGTTCGGTGATCAGCGTGTGCACGCGGCTGCAAGGCGCGACGACAAAAGGCTCCACCGCGCCGAGCTTGTCCGCCGTGGTGACGGCAATGACGTGAGAAGCGCAGTCGAGCATTGCCTGTTTCACGGGCACCTCATCGAAATGCAAAGAGCTCAGGCCCACTTGCGGGTGAAACGCGCAAACCCCGGTAAACAACAGATCGGCCTTGATCCCCGCGAGCAGGCGCAGGGTTTCGTGGCCGCTGGCCGACATCGTCGCCGGGTTGAGCTGGCCGCCGGCCAGGATCACCTTGATGCCTTTGTATTCGGACAAAATGATGGCGGTCATGGGTGACGCTGTAATCGCGGTGATGGCGATATCCGCCGGCAGCGAACGCGCAATCTGCAAGGTGGTGGTGCCGGCATCGAACACCACGATCTGACCGTCCTGCACCCGTTGCGCCGCCAGTTGCGCCAGATGGGTTTTCACTTCGTCGGTTTCGCTGATCCGGGTGAAATAGTCCTTGCCCGTGTCCTTGGGCCGCGGCAAGGCGCCACCGTGCACCCTTTGCACCAGGCCGGCGCTGGCCAACTCTGCGAGATCGCGGCGAATGGTGTCTTCGGACACCGCGAAATGCTGGCTCAAGTCCGACGCCATGACTTGGCCGTCACGTTCGAGGATCAACAGGATTTTTTGCCGACGTACCGAAGGTAATTCTGGCTCATGCATGTTTGTGCTCGTTTATGCGTGAAGTTGCGTGCTGTGCGAGATTAGCCAAAGCGCCGGGCAAACACAAACCGGCCGCAAGGCCAACCCTCGCAAGTATCATTTTTTTTGATCTTTCAAATCATTACGCCGAATTTTTTATTTCCCTGCGCCCTGTCCAAGATGACGCCGTCACTCATGTTTTGGATGGAAACGTCATGAATATCAATTTCGCTTTTGCCTGCATGATCGTCGTCTCGTTCACGATCGCGCTGGTGCATGCCTGACCGGCCAGCCGTGAGGCACCCGGGGAGTCAAGATGTGCAAGCCAGTGGTAAAAAGCTGACAGATGTGCAATTTGCTCTATAACCAGTGGTGACATGATTCCGATCAGGGGAACTGGAAGGCGCCCTCGGAAATTGAACTCTTTAAAAGCTGCGGACAATTGACTGCCCGCCTGGAGACGCCACGATGAAACCCCTGAAAATAGCCGCCAGTGACGGCGCTGCTGCAAGCTTCAAGAACGCTCGGGAAGTGGTAGCGCTCAGCCAGACCGATTTCACCAACGTCGCCGTGGCGGTGGTGTCTGTCAATGACGTCATGGCCGGTGCCCTGGGTGCCATTCAGCGCACTGGTTTCGACATTCCGATTTTCCTGGTGGCCTCGCCGGATTCCGCCAGCCATCCGCGGGAAGTCTATAAGCACCTGACGGACGTGCTGTTGCAGGTGAACGGTATTTTCGACCTGACTCGCGCCAACGCCGAATACCATGGCAACCAGTTGGAAACAGCGGCTAGAGCCTATGAAGACAGCCTGCTGCCGCCGTTCTTCGACTCACTGAAGAAGTACACCCAAGCCGCCAATGCAACCTTCGCCTGCCCCGGCCACCAGGGCGGCCAGTTTTTCCGCAAACACCCGGCTGGCCGGCAGTTTTTTGATTTTTTCGGCGAGACGCTGTTTCGTGCCGACATGTGCAATGCCGACGTCAAGCTCGGCGACCTGCTGATCCATGAAGGCCCGGCGCTGCTGGCGCAAAAACACGCGGCGAAAGTGTTCAACGCCGACAAGACCTACTTCGTGCTCAACGGCACCTCGGCCTCCAACAAAGTGGTGACCAACGCCTTGCTGACCCCGGGCGACCTGGTGTTGTTCGATCGCAACAACCACAAGTCCAACCACCAGGGCGCGTTGCTGCAAGCCGGTGCCACGCCCGTGTACCTGGAAACCGCGCGCAACCCTTACGGCTTCATCGGCGGCATCGATGCCCACTGTTTCGAAGAAGACTACCTGCGTGAACTGATTGCCGAGGTGGCCCCGGACAAGGCGCAACTGCCCCGGCCATTCCGCCTGGCGATCATTCAACTGGGCACCTACGACGGCACCGTGTACAACGCCCGGCAAGTGGTCGACCGCATCGGCAAGCTGTGTGACTACATTCTGTTCGACTCGGCGTGGGTCGGTTACGAGCAGTTCATCCCGATGATGAAAGACTGCTCGCCGCTGTTGCTCGATCTGGACGAGAACGACCCCGGTATATTCGTCACCCAATCGGTGCACAAGCAGCAGGCGGGTTTTTCCCAGGCCTCGCAGGTGCACAAGAAAGACCGCCACATCAAGGGCCAGGCCCGCTATTGCAACCATCACCGGTTGAACAATGCGTTCATGGCCCAGGCTTCCACCAGTCCGTTCTATCCGTTGTTCGCCTCGCTAGACGTCAACGCCCGCATTCACTCGGGCCGCAGCGGTTTGCGCCTGTGGGAGGACTGCGTGAAGTTCGGCATTGAGGCGCGCAAGTTGATCCTCGAAGCCTGCACCATGGTCCGTCCGTTCGTGCCATACACCATTGAAGGTCGCGCGTGGGAAGACTACCCCACGGAAGAAATTGCCAACGACCTGCGGTTCTTCGAGTTCCATCCCAAGGACCGCTGGCACGCCTTTGGCGGCTATGCCGAGAAGCAATACTTTATCGACCCGTGCAAGTTGCTGTTCACCACGCCGGGCATTGACCCGGTGGATGGCAGCTACACCGATTTCGGCATTCACGCCGGCATCCTCGCCAACTTCCTGCGCGAGAACGGCATCGTGCCGGAGAAGTGCGACTTGAACTCGATTCTGTTCCTGCTCACCCCGGCCGAAGACTGGGCGAAGATGACCCATCTGGCGGCGCAAATCGCCCGCTTCGAACGTTTCATCAGCGATGACGCGCCCATGAGCCGGGTATTGCCGGCCATCTACACGCAGCATCAGGAGCGCTACAACAACTACACCATTCGCCAGCTCTGCCAGGAAATGCACGACCTGTACCGCCACCATAACGTGCAGCAATTGCAGAAAGAGATGTTCCGCAAGGACCATTTCCCGAAAAAGGCCATGAACCCGCAGCAGGCGCAAATCGAGTACATCCGCGGCAATGTCGAACTGGTGGCGCTGGCGGATGCCGATGGCCGGATTGCCGCCGAAGGCGCACTGCCTTATCCACCGGGCGTACTCTGCATAATCCCGGGCGAAGTCTGGGGCGGTGCGGTGCTGAAATATTTCCTGGCACTGGAAGAAGGCATCAACCGCTTGCCGGGATTCACGCCGGAACTGCAAGGCGTGTACCTCAAGCAGGAAGGGGGTCGTACCCGGGCATATGGGTACGTGATCAAGGCCTGAGGTCAGGCCGCAGGCGCCGCACTGGCGCCTGCGGCCGCACCTGTCAGAATTTTTCCACGATGAACTTGAACGGGTAGTTCGGATCCCGATAGTTGCCCGGGCTCTGCCGTTTCGGCAGTACCACTTTCGCCCGCGGCACTTCCTCGTAGGGAATGCTGCCCAGCACGTCGCTGATGATGTTCAGCCGCGCCCGCCGCTTGTCATTCGAATTGGCCACGCGCCAGGGGGCGAAGTCGGTGTCGGTGGCTTCGAACATGTCGTCCCGGGCACGGGAGTAGTCGTACCAGCGGTTATAGGACTTGAGGTCCATCGGTGACAATTTCCAGATCTTGCGCCCGTCGGTGATGCGCTCCTTGAGGCGCCGGGTTTGCTCGTCCTGGCTGACTTCAAGCCAATACTTGATCAGGATGATGCCCGACTCGACCAGCGCATGCTCGACGCGCGGCACTACGTTGAGAAAACTGCGCACCTGCTCGTCGGTGCAAAAACCCATGACCCGCTCCACACCGGCGCGGTTGTACCAACTGCGATCGAAGATCACCACTTCGCCAGCCGCGGGCAAGTGCGGCAGATAACGTTGCACATACATCTGGCTTTTTTCCCGCTCGGTCGGGGCCGGCAGCGCCATGACCCGGAATACCCTCGGGCTGACCCGCTCAGTCAGCGCCTTGATGGTCCCGCCCTTGCCGGCGCCATCGCGGCCCTCGAAGATGATGCACACCTTCGCACCGGTGTGCTGCACCCACTCCTGCAGCTTGACCAGTTCCACATGCAGGCGAGCCAGTTCCTTGAGGTAGGCCTTGTTTTTCAGCTTTTCACTTTCAACCGGCTTCTTTGGTGCAGCCTTTTTTTTCGACATCGTCGTTACCTCGCTTGGTACTTCAAAACAGCGCCGCCAGCGGCCCTGGGCAGACCACTCACGTTCGGCTGTGCTGGTAATGGTCAACGGCCAATTCCAGGTTCAGGAACATCCGCGCCTCGCCCAGCGTGTAGCCCAGCGGCGCCTTCGCCACCATGGCCCAGACGCCCGGGCTCATCCCGACCAGCCACAACGAAATGCTTTTTTCACTCATACGTTGCTCGGCGCTTGTGAGCATTTTCAGCGCCGTGTATTCGAGGTCGAATACGCTGCGCAGGTCGAAGATCACCACCTTGGGCGTTGCCGCATCGATCAGCGGGCGAATCTTCTCGGCAATACGCTCGGCGTTGGCAAAGAAAATTCGCCCTTCGGGCCTGAGTAACAGCAGCCCGTCGAATTGTTCGTCATCGTTGCCTGTAGCGTGCGGGCGAAAGACGTTGGTGCCGCGCTTGCGTCCCAGCACGTGCACGGGCGGATCGGACACCTGATAGGCCAAGGCCAGCAACGAAACGATGATCGCCACGACGATCCCTTGCAGCGTGCCCAGCAGCATCACGCCGATCATGGCCACCACGGCCCAGGCAAATTCAGTGCGGCGCACCGCGAGGATTTCGCGAAACTGCGCCGGCTCGATCAGCCCCACCGAATACACAATCACCACCGCCGCCAGCGTGGCATTGGGCATCTGCCCAATCAGCGGCGCCAGCAGCAGGCAGGTGCCCAGCGCCAGTGCGGCAGTGACCAGTGCGGCCAGTTGCGAACGCGCACCGGCCAGGCGGTTTACCGCCGTTTGGGTGGTGCCGCCCCCAGAGACCATGGCCCCGAGGAACGCGCCGCCCAGGTTGGCAACGCCGGTGGCCAGCAGTTCGCGGTTCGGTTGTGGCGCGGGCTCGTCATTGCGAGCGAAGGCGCGTCCCGCCGCGATGGTTTCAGTGAAACTCATCAGCGCGATGCCCATCGCCGATGGCCACATCAGCTCCGCCATCGACCAGACCGGCAGCGTCGGCGAAGGCAAGCCAATCGGCACCACGCCGACGGCGGATACGCCAAAGCGCTCGAGGCCCAACAGGCTCATGCCGAGAATGCCCAGCGCCACTGCAATCAACGGTGCCGGCAGCCGGGGTGTAAAACGCTTCATACCGATCAGCAGCAACACCATGAACGCGCCCAGCGCCACGGTCGGCAGCGAGGCGTGGCCGATGCTCTGGAACGTGGCCACCACGTTGTGGAAGAAACCACCCTTGTCGATGTGCGTGCCCAGCAGCTTGGGCAATTGGTCGAGCACGATGACCACGCCGATCCCGGCCTTGAAGCCCACCAGCACCGGTTCGGAAATGAAGTTGGCCACAAAACCCAATCGCAGCAACCCCGCCACAATCAGGATCGCCCCGACCATCAGCGCCAGCGTGGCGGAGCCGGCCAGCAAGGTTGCCGCGTCGCCATCGGGGCTGATCTGCCCCAGTGCGGAGCCGGCCAGGATCGCCAGTGTGGTGGTGGTGCTGACACTGAGTGGGCGCGAGGTGCCGAGCACGGCATAAATCACCATCGGCACCAGCACCGTGTACAACCCGACCTGCACCGGCAACCCGGCAATGGTGGCGTAGGCCAGCGCCTTGGGAATCACCACCGCGGCAGCCGTGAGCCCGGCGATCACATCGCCCCTGAGCCAGTCGGGCCGATAACTGCCAAGCCACTCCGGGACCAACAGGCTGCGAACGGCACCCTGGCGCGGGGTGCCTGAAATCCGCTCATGCGGATGGCTGCCGTGTTGATTCATGTATTACTCCAGTCGCAATTCGTCCCGTGCCGATGATGAGCAGGCGCGACGCACGGCACAATCCTTTAACTGCACGTGTAGCCCTTCTGTAATGTAGCCGGTTTGCGCCGCAGCGACGGGCGTTGTCAGGCGTTGCGCAGAACCGGCACTGCGCATTAACTACCGGCCAAATGCGCCAAACACTCCGGCATCACCGCGTAAAAAAAGGAAAGCCCCATTCGGACGACGCCATAAAGCCGATTAATGAGCTATACCCGCTAATTCCCCCGTTGCAGTTCTTCAACTCAGGAGTTTGGCAATGAAGCTCAGAACCTCACTGGCAGCACTCATGGTTGCCACAAGCCTTTTCGGTTGCAGCACGTCGCCGAGTCAGGACGTGAACGTGACCTTGACCGCCACACGACAAAACACCGGGCAGATCGGCAATGTCGCGTTGACCGACTGGGACAACAAGACCGGGCTGAGTTTTTTCATCAGTGGCGTTCCAAGCGGCGCATCCCTGCCCTTGCGCCTGTATTCCTTCATCAATAATCGCAGCTGCGCAGAACCCGGCTCCGTGGCCTATGCGCTGAACGATCAGGTCAACACCGAACGCCAACCCGTACGCGGCTGGACCTTCAACAGGACAGCCCCGGTGCCACTCAAAACGCTGCTGTCAGGCGAGTACTCGGTGGTCGTGCGCTCGGCGGCAACCGATGGCAACGTTGATCTTTTCTGCGGCGACATCAAGCCGCCAGCGCCCGCGAAATAGCGTCGCCTCGCTGTTGCGCCTCTGTACCGCTCGCACCTGCGTTGCTCCGGTCGGGCGGTGGCGCCAGAAACCATCTCGCACTAAATGGACGAACGTCACAAACCTGTCACTACTGGCTGATAACGTCCTAGCGCTTTTCCCGATCGTCCGCTCCCGGTTCCAGGGCTCTGCCCACCCGCTCAAGGTGACACGTCAGGTGTACTCAACGACGCGCAAGCAAATCATCATCCGATCCAACGATATGCGCTGCGACGACTTTGGCGCGCTGTTCTCGAAGATGTTCGGCAACCTGTATGCCGACTCCGCACCACCGCCCGGCAACATCATCATCGGCGGGGTCTACGGCCGTCATGAAGGGGTAAGTTTTCGCCGCATGCATTACCACGGCGACTTTACCGTGACGTTTCCCGAACCCCTGGACGAGATCACTTTCGTGATTCCCACGGCGGGCAAGATCATTTTCAACCACGGCACCGAATCGGTGGGGCATGCCCAGGTTGGCCTGGCCATCGACAAGGCCGAGATTCACTCGACGTGCTTCCTCGACAACCATGCGCATCACGGGATTTCGATCAGCCGGGCGCTGATCACCGAACGCTTGGCGACGTTGCTGGGCAAGCCGATCCTGCAAAAAGTCTGTTTCGAGCCTGTGGTGGACCTGAACGTCACCGCCTTGCAGGCCATCAAGGCGTTGGTCGACCTGGCCACGGGCACCGAGTTTGATGTGCTGATCAACGCCGGTTCGCTGATGCCTTCGCGGCTTCGGGAAATGCTCGTCGATGCGGTACTGGAGGCCTGGCCACACAACTTCACCGAGGCCCTGCGCCGCCCTTCCCCGCTCATCGCGCCACGCCACGTGAAGCTGGCGGCCGAGTACATTCAGGAACACCCCGACAACCTGGTCAGCGGCACGGAGCTGGCCCGTTTGAGCAACGTCAGCCTGCGCGCCTTGCAGGAAGGTTTTCAGCGATTCATGGGCACATCGATCGCCGCCTACCAACGCCAGGTACGCCTGGAGCGCGCGCACGCGGTGTTGTCCCAAGGGCTGTCGCCGTCGGTGACGGACGTGGCCTTGCAACATGGCTTCAGCAATGTCGGCAGGTTTTGCCAATATTTCCAGAACGCCTACGGCGTCAGCCCCGCCGACGTGAGAAAAGGCCAACGATCGCCACTCAACACCCTGTAGGAGCTGGCTTGCCAGCGAAGGCGTCGTACCAGCCAACATTCATGCAGCTGACCCACCGCTTTCGCTGGCAAGCCAGCTCCTACAAGGAATTTGGGGATACTCACAATGCTGGCATCACCACAAAAACTGTAGGAGCTGGCTTGCCAGCGAAGGCGTCGTATCAGCCAACATTCACGCTGCTGACCCACCGCTTTCGCTGGCAAGCCAGCTCCTACAAGGAATTTGGGGATACTCACAATGCTGGCATCACCACAAAAACTGTGGGGGCTGGCTTGCCAGCGAAGGCGTCGTACCAGCCAACATTCATGCAGCTGACCCACCGCTTTCGCTGGCAAGCCAGCTCCCACAAGGAATTTGGGGATACTCACAATGCTGGCTTCACCACAAAAACTGTAGGAGCTGGCTTGCCAGCGAAGGCGTCGTATCAGCCAACATTCACGCTGCTGACCCACCGCTTTCGCTGGCAAGCCAGCTCATACACGTCAGAACAGGTAACTGGCCTTCAGGCCGCCATTGAAGCCGTGGCTGTCGCCGCCACCACTGGCACCGACTTCTGCGCCGACGCTCCACGCACCCAATCGGGCCATGGCGTTGACGCCACCGGTGAACTGGTCACGATTGTCGAACGCAGCTTGCTGCTCGACGTCCAGACCCAGCAAATGCCCTTGGCTGTCGATTTCAGAATCGCCCAGTACGTGCTCATAACCCACTTGCACGCCCGGCACCACTTGCCAGGCGCCGAGGCTGACGGGTGCAAAAGCTGCATTGAGGTTGGCCACCGCGCTCTTGCGCGTCTCATGGATGCTGTCGACATCCAGGGCCAACTCGCTGCCCTTTTCCTGGAAGCCCGACAGGTTGACGTGGCTGATGCGCACACCAAGGCTCGGTTCCAGCGTCACGCTATTGACCGGCACCCGGTAACCCAACGCCAGGGTCGCGCCCGTCAGGTTGCCATGGCTGTCGCCCTTGGCCGTGCCCAGGCCTGCGCCCAATTCGCGCTTGCTTGAGTAATCGAGATAACCGGCGCTGGCATCGGCATCGACAAACAGGCCACGTTCCAGACCGTTCGGTGCATAGCGTGCGCCCGCGCTGAAGAAGGTCAGGTCGGTATCGGCCTCGCCACCGGCGCCGCCAACGTTGCCACTGCTGTAGCCGAAGCCGGCATGGGCACTGAGCTGTTCGGAAAAGCGCTGGGTCAGGCCAATCATCATGCCCTGGCTGTGCTCGTTGCTGCTGGAGGCCTGGGACGAACCGTCGGTGCCCAGATACCCCGCCAGCGCGGTGCTCCACAGCCGATATTGCCCTGCCTTGAGGTCGATGCCGCTGGTGAACGGTGCCGCGGCCTGATCGATCATCGCGCCCTGGCGCAACAGATAACTGGCGGCGTCGGCGTGCACCTGACCGCCAACGGTGGACTCGACGCCGCCGAGGCTGTGTGCATCGATGGCCGATTGCAGGTAGTAGTTGTAGGCGCTGTAGGTGCCCGACAGATTGCTGTTCTGCAGTTGCCCCAACAACCGCGCACCGGCCGCCGAGTTACCGGCCAACCCCGCTTCACCCGGCAAGGTGTTGTAGAACACCATCTTGCCGCGCAGCACGTAGATGGTTTCCTGGGACAGGCCAAGGCCTTGCTTGAGGTAGTTGTCCATGGTGCCGTACTGCGCGGTCACCTCGTCCAGGCCAGCTTGCAGATAGCTGGCCTGCACGCCAATCAATGGCTCATAAATAGCGCGCATGCTCGCCGGCATCGCCGCCAGTGTCGCCGCTACACGTGCGGCGGTGTAGTCGTTGGTGGCCAGGTAGTTGCTCATGATCGTCGCGTTGTCGACGCCGGCGATGCTCTGCAACACCGCGGCGGTCCAACCGGTGCGGTCCTTGCCGGCGGTGCAATGGAACAGCTCGGCGCCATCGACCGAGGCCAGCGCATTGAACAACTGGTTGAACTCGCTGCGCATACCGGCGTTACGCACGAAATCGCGGTTGGTGTCTTCCATCATGGCGATGGCGTCGGCAGCGCTGCGGAACGAAATGTTGGTCACGTTCGCACCGGAAGTCGAGCCGCCGATGATGTCGATGTTGGTGTAGGTCGCCCCGGTGAGCAACGTGTCCGGCGTAGCGGCGATCTCGCTCGGCGTGCGCAGGTCGTACACCGCCTTGATCCCCAGGCTGTTGAGGGTCGCGAGGTCCGCCGCCGACGGGGTCAGCGCGTTGGAGCGATAGAACACCCCGCCACGCATAGTGCCGTCATTGGCGGTGTTGTAGGCAGTGGTGAGCCCGGCGACATCGCGAAAGTTATCGATGCTCTGCAGGCGCGGCGTATTGAGCTGGACAGTCTCGGCCGCCTGGGCGGCAGCGATGGACAGGCTTAGAACGGACAGTGAACACACAAGACGTTGAAACACGGTGCAGCCTCATTATTTTCAATAGCGTTGGGCTGTCCACTATCTACATTCAAATGATGCTGAATATGACAAATCGCCTGCGCAGGGAAATCACTGCGCGATGCGTCCGCACGGTTCGTTTTCTGTCCGCAAATCGTGCCGTCCGGCCAGAAATCCCCGCTCAAAACAGATCCTTCAACCGCTTGAGATGCGTCTACGCTCAGCGAACCGCGTCATCGCCAACCCTGGAGATTCCCCTATGACCCGCTCCCTGTTGACCGCCCTGACCCTGCTGACCCTGAGCTTCGCCGCCCAGGCAGACGTGACACCGTTCCCAGCCTCGTTCAAGACCCAGGACATCCCGGTCGACGGCGTTACGATGCACGTGCGCGTCGGTGGCAAGGGCCCGGCGGTGGTGTTGTTGCATGGCTTTGGCGATACCGGTGACATGTGGGCGCCGCTGGCGACCGACCTGGCACGGGACCACACGGTGGTGGTGCCGGACTTGCGCGGCATGGGTCTGTCGTCGATCCCGGAAAATGGCTACGACAAGAAGACCCAGGCGGCTGATATTCGTGGCGTGTTGAGCGCGTTGAAGATCGAGCACTGCGTAGTCATCGGCCACGACATCGGCACCATGGTCGCCTTTGCCTACGCCTCGCGTTACCCGCAAATGACCGACAAACTGGTGGTGATGGACGCACCCGTGCCGGGCATACCACCGTGGAACGACATCGTGCGCTCACCCATGCTGTGGCATTTCGACTTCGGCGGGCCAGACATGGAACGTCTGGTGGACGGGCGCGAACGCATCTACCTCGACCGCTTCTGGAACGAATTCGCCGGCACCCCGGCCAAGGTAGACGAAGGCACCCGCCAACACTACGCCAAGCTCTACGCCCGCCCTGGCGCCATGCACGCCGCCTTCGCCCAGTTCCGCAGCATTCGCCAGGATGCCGTGGACAACGAAGCGTCGATGAGCAAAAAACTGGGCATGCCGGTGCTGGCGGTTGGCGGTGAAAAATCCTTCGGTGCCAATGAAGCCATTGTGATGCGCAATGCCGCAGACAAGGTCACCGAAGTGGTGATTCCAGGGGCTGGGCATTGGCTGATGGAAGAAGCGCCGACGCCCACCATCGCGGCCGTTCGTGGGTTTATGGCGCCGTGATCCGGTGTGGGTGGCACAAATTTAATGAACCCTGACCCTGAGCGTCCGCCTAACTGAATGACTATTCAGGAGGTGGACCATGCAAAACGAAACGACGTGGATCGCGCTGACGGCCGTGCTGGTACTGATTGAATTGTGGGCAATCAACCGGCTGCGCAAAAGCGAAGGCAAGGCCAGCACCAAGGGGGTGTGGATGGTGGTGATCGTGTTTGTGCCACTGATTGGCTTGATCCTCTGGGCCTTGGCAGGCCCCAAGCACATCGCGCATGACCCGCAGTCGGTCCAGGCCCGGCATTGATCGACCCCTGGGCTTCCGAAAATCATGTAGGAATTCACCCCTGTGGCAAGGGAGCTTGCTCCCTCGCCACAGGTTTTTCGGTTGTTTGCTCTATCGGTTAAGTGAACAGCATTACGCATTTGAGCGGGTTCTTACTGCCATGGCTACGTAAGCCCCGGATGCCGGGCAAGCGAAATCAGCGAACTAACCGCCCCCCGCATTGCCACCACCGCTATTACCCGTCTGACCACCACCAGCAGGCTTCGACCCGGCCGGGACGGGGCCGTTATCGGTCTTGCCGCCGTCCGCGCCTCTGGGCAGCGAGGCGGCATCCGGGTCGGCGTTGGTGGCTTTTGGCGCGGGTTCACGGGTTTGGCTGGTGCCGTCGGCGTTGGTTTCGCTGGTGCCGGTGTTGCTGGCAGCCATGACCTGGACAGAAGCGCCGGACAGGATCGCGGCGAGGGCCAGAACCACTATTTTGTGATTGATCATGTTGATTCCTCCTGCGTGGGGTTGTTACGCATTGGAAGAATCGGGATCGGGAAGGTGCGGGGCAACAGATGAACGGTCAGGCTTGAGCCCATCAAATCTGTAGGAGCAAGCTTGCTCGCGACCGCGGTAGATCAGTCAACTGTGAGGTTGAAGTTAATGCCGTCTTCGCGGGCAAGCCCGCCCCTACAGGATTTGCTTTTACATCAGAAGTTGGCCGGGGTGTTGGCGCTGATGATTTCGGCTTCGTCGGCGCCGATGTTGCGAAACCGGTGCGGCAAGGTGGTCGGGAAGTAATAGCCATCGCCGGCGCCGAGGACGCTGACCTGCCCGTCCACGGTCAGTTCGACCGTGCCACGGGTGACCAGACCGCATTCCTCGCCTTCGGCATGCACGATTGGCTCTTCGCCGGAACTGGCACCCGGCGCGTATTGCTCGCGCAGCAGGCGCATTTGCCGGCTCGGCACGGAGGCGCCGATCAGCAGCAGGCGCAGGCCATGGCGGCCGAGGTCGGGCTGTTCATTGGCACGAAAGACGTATTGGTGCTCGCGGGGCGGCTGATCGAAGGTGAAAAAATCGGCCAGGGACATGGGAATGCCTTCCAGCAGCTTTTTCAGCGAGCTGACGGAGGGACTGACTCGATTCTGTTCGATCAGGGAGATGGTGGCATTGGTGACGCCGCTACGCCGGGCCAGCTCGCGCTGGGACAGTTTGTAGCTTTCGCGTACTAATTTGAGTCGTGAGCCCGTATCCATGACAGCCTTATGTGCCAACTTGTAGGAGCGAGCTTGCTCGCGATGGCGATCTGACCTTCAACACAGTGGTTGTCTGAACCAACGCTGTCGCGAGCAAACTTGCTCCTACAAGGATAATGGAGGGGTGGAGACAGGCGTAAATCACGCCGTTTTCCGGTCCCGGAAACGTGAAAGGCGGCTATTAAATCACGTTTGCTGGTAATGCTCAGCAGGTTCGATAGACGGCAGATTAAAACAAACTGCAGGAGCGCGCCTGCTCGCGAAAACGGTGTGTCAGGCGACATCCATTTTGGCCGATATGACCTCTTCGCCAGCAAGCTGGCTCCTACAGGGGACAGCGGTGTTTCAGAAAAAAAACCGGCGGTTGCTGTGACACAGCAACCGCCGGGGAGGTAAAGCTTAGATGCCGAAACGGTCGCGCAGCGAGTAGTACACGGCGCCCATCGCGGTGAGCGGTGCCGAGAACGTGCGCCCGCCGATCATTGGCATGTGCGGCAAGGAAGCAAACGCGTCGAAACGCTCGGCATCGCCACGAATCATTTCCGAGATCAACTTGCCGGCCAGGTGCGAGCACGTGACGCCGTGGCCGCTGTAGCCCTGCATGTAGTAGGCGTTTTTCTCGATACGGCCGAATTGCGGCATGCGCGACATGGTCAGCAGGAAGTTGCCGGTCCAGCGGTAGTCGATCTTCACGTCCTTCAATTGCGGGAAGGTCTTGAGGATTTTCGGGCGGATCAGTTGCTCGATGTCGTCCGGCTCGCGTGCGCCGTAGACCACGCCGCCGCCGTACAGCAGGCGATTGTCGGCAGTCAGGCGGTAGTAGTCGAGCAGGTAGTTGCAGTCTTCGACGCAGTAGTTGTTCTTGATCAGGCTACGCGCTTGCTGCTCCGACAACGGCTCGGTGACGACGATCTGCGAACCGCACGGCATGCTCTTGCTGGTCACGCGGTTATCCAGGCCTTGCGGCAGGTAGGCGTTACCGGCGATCAGCAGGTACTTGGCGCGGACCACGCCCTTGGCGGTGCGCACGGTGATCGGCTCGCCGTAAGTGATTTCCAGCGCCGCCGACTGCTCGTAGATCTTGCCGCCCAGGCCGATGATGGCCGAAGCTTCGCCCAGCGCCAGGTTCAGCGGGTGGATGTGACCGCCCTGCATGTCCAGCAGGCCGCCGACGTAAGCCTGGGAACCGACTTCGCGCTTGATGTCGGCTGCGTCGAGCATCTTCAGGTTCTTGTTGCCGTAGCGTTCCCAGCTCTTCTTCTGCTCGGCCAGGCCCTTGAGTTGCTTCTTGTTCATCGCCGCGAAGATGCCGCCGGGGCGGTAGTCGCACTGGATGTCGTAATGCTGAATGCGCTGACGGATGATGTCGGCGCCTTCGAAAATCATGCTGCCCAGGACTTCTGCAGTCTTGTCGCCATAACGCTCTTCGATGACATCGACGTCGCGGCTATAGGAGTTGACCAGTTGGCCGCCGTTACGACCGCTGGCACCGAAACCAACTTTGGCGGCTTCGAGCACGGTGACGCTGTAACCGGCTTCGGCCAGGAACAGGGCCGAAGACAAACCGGTGTAGCCGGCGCCGATCACGCAGACATCGCATTCGACCAGTTCTTCCAGCACCGGGAAGTCGCCGGTGAAGTTGCGGGTGGCCGCGTAGTAGCTGTTTACGTGCGTTTGTTTATCAGTGCTGTGTTTCATACGTTTCTCCGAGGGTCGCCGGCAACGTGCAGGCGACCGTCGCTTTAAAGGTGTTAGAGCTTGATCCAGGTCGCTTTGAGTTCGGTGTACTTGTCGAACGCGTGCAGCGATTTGTCCCGACCGTTACCCGACTGCTTGTACCCGCCGAACGGCGCCGTCATGTCGCCGCCGTCGTATTGGTTGACCCAGACGCTGCCGGCACGCAAGCCACGGGCGAAGGTGTGGGCCTTGCTCAGGTTGCGCGTCCAGACACCAGCGGCGAGGCCGAAGATGCTGTCGTTGGCAATCGCCAGGGCTTCTTCAGCCGTGTCGAAGGTGATGACCGACAGCACCGGGCCGAAGATTTCTTCCTGGGCGATGGTCATGGCGTTGGTCACGCCGTCGAAAATCGCCGGTTCCACGTACAGGCCACCGGTGTCTTCGAGGGTGCGGCTACCGCCGGCGATCAGTTCGGCGCCCTGCGCTTTGCCGATGCCGACGTAACGCAGCACGTTGTCCAGTTGACGCTGGTCGACCACTGCGCCCACGGTCGTCGCCGGATCGAGTGCATGGCCCGGTTTCCAGGCTTGCAGGGCTTCGACCAGCAGCGGGATGAACTGCTCGCGAATCGAACGTTCCACCAGCAGGCGCGAACCAGCGGTGCAGACTTCCCCCTGGTTGAAAGCGATGCCGCTGGCCGCGGCCTGAGCGGCAGCGCGCAGGTCCGGCGCGTCGGCAAACACCACGTTCGCGCTCTTGCCACCGGCTTCGGCCCAGACGCGCTTCATGTTGCTTTGGCCGGCGTAGATCATCAGTTGCTTGGCAATTGCCGTGGAGCCGGTGAAGGCCAGCACGTCGACGTCCATGTGCAGCGCCAGCGCCTTGCCCACGGTGTGACCGTAACCCGGCAGCACGTTGAACACGCCTTTCGGGATACCGGCATCGAGTGCCAGTTGGGCGATACGGATCGCGGTCAGCGGCGATTTTTCCGACGGCTTGAGGATGAACGAGTTGCCCATCGCCAGGGCCGGGGCGAATTTCCAGCTGGCCATGATCAGCGGGAAGTTCCACGGCACAATGGCCGCGACCACGCCGGACGCTTCGCGCGTCACCAGGCCCAGCTGATCGTGGGGCGTGGCGGCGACTTCGTCGTAGATCTTGTCGATGGCTTCGGCGGTCCAGCGGATCGCGTTGGCAGTCGCCGGGATGTCGATGCTCATGGAGTCGCTGATCGGCTTGCCCATGTCGAGGGTTTCGAGCAGCGCCAGTTCTTCCTGGTTGGCCAGGATCAGGTCGGCGAAACGGATCAGCACGCGCTTGCGCTCGGCCGGGGCGAGGTTGGCCCAGATGCCGGATTCGAAGGTGCGCCGTGCCACTTCAACCGCAGCGTTGGCATCGGCTTCGTCGGTGCTGGCAACGTTCGCCAGGAAGCGACCGTCGACCGGGCTCAGGCATTCGAACGTGGCGCCGCTGGCGGCCGCGCGGTATTGGCCATCGATGAAGGCGCGGCCTTCGATGGTGAGGGACTGGAAGCGTTGCTCCCAGTCGCTGCGAGTGTTTGTCATTGTTGTGACTCGACGCAGGGGAATTGAGTGATCGTCGGACGAACGCCCGCCCAATCAAAAAATGAAATGCGATCCCTGTAGGAGCTGGCTTGCCAGCGATGGCGGTGGATCAGACGCCATCCATGTTGACTGTCATGACGCCATCGCCAGCAAGCCGGCTCCTACAGGGGTCGGCGGCGGACACAGGTTTGGTGTGTGCCGCCAACGCCGTCAAACGGTATGCAGGTACCAGTTGTACTCAAGATCGGAGATAGAGTTCTCGAACTCGGCCAGCTCGCTTTCCTTGCACGCCACGAACACGTCGATGTACAGCGGGTCGATGTACTTGGCCATGACTTCGCTGTCGTCCAGTTCGCGCAGGGCGTCGCGCAGGTTGTTCGGCAGGCTCTGCTCGTTTTGCTCGTAGCTGTTGCCTTCCACCGGTGCGCCCGGCTCGATCTTGTTGGTCAGGCCGTGGTGCACGCCCGCCAATACAGAAGCCATCAACAGGTACGGGTTGGCGTCGGCGCCCGCTACGCGGTGTTCGATGCGCACCGAGTCCGGCGAACCGGTCGGTACACGCACGGCCACGGTGCGGTTGTCGATGCCCCAGCTCGGCGAGTTCGGCACGTAGAACTGTGCGCCGAAACGACGGTATGAGTTGACGTTCGGGCAGAGGAACGCCATCTGCGCCGGCAGGGTCTCCAGCACACCGCCGATCGCGTGACGCAGCGCGGCGTTCTGCTCGGGATCCTCGCTGGCAAAGATGTTGTTGCCTTCTTTGTCCAGGATCGAAATGTGCACGTGCAGACCGTTGCCCGCCTGGCCCGGATATGGCTTGGCCATGAAGGTGGTGTCCATCTCATGGTCGTAGGCGATGTTTTTCACCAGACGCTTGAGCAGGACAGCGTAGTCGCACGCCTTGATCGGGTCAGCCACGTGGTGCAGGTTGACTTCGAATTGCGCCGGTGCACTTTCCTTGACGATGGCATCAGCCGGGATGCCCTGCTCTTTCGCGCCTTCGAGGATGTCTTGCAGGCAGTCGACGTATTCGTCGAGGTCGTCGATCAGGTAGACCTGGGTCGACATCGGACGCTTGCCCGAGACCGGCGAACGTGGCGATTGCGGACGACCGTTCACGTTGTCCTGGTCGATCAGGTAGAACTCAAGCTCAAAGGCTGCGCAGATGGTCAGGCCCATGTCGTCGAACTTGCGCACGATATTGGCCAGCACTTCGCGCGGATCAGCGAAGAACGGCTGACCTTCGAGTTCGTGCATGGTCATCAGCAGTTGCGCAGTCGGGCGCTTCTGCCAGGGTTCGATGCTCAGGGTGCCCGGGATGGGGTAGCAGATCCGGTCGGAGTCGCCAATGTCCAGACCCAGGCCGGTGCTTTCCACCGTAGAACCATTGATGTCCAGAGCGAACAGAGACGCCGGCAGGTTGATGCCTTTCTCGTAAACCTTATGAAGACTGGTGCGTTCGATGCGCTTGCCGCGCACCACACCGTTCATATCCGCAATCAGAAGGTCGACGTACAAAACCTCAGGATATTTCTTAAGGAATGCGTTTGCTTCGTTGAGTTGAACGGTACGCAGAGGGACCGACATGATGCACCTATTTTTTACTGTTAATTATTATGTTCACCGCCCTTTCACGAGCCCAGTCAATCCGAAAGGCAAAGTGAAGTCAATAGCGAACATCTGGCCTTTCAACGTTTATTTTCGGGCACTTCAGCGGCACGAGAGTGCCAGATACGCCACAAAACGCCCGTAAATCCTAATGATCGGACGTGCGGCGTTTAGAATTTTTTACATGAGAGTTGTTAATTAAAATCAACAAGGCTAAGCTCCGGAAAAGCTCGTTCAAGTGTCAAACTTCGAGGTGATAAAAATGGCATTCAAGCCATTGATCGGCGTTACTGCCTGCGTCAAACAGATTGGCCTGCACCCCTACCACATCAGCGGCGACAAGTACTTGCGTGCTGTCAGCGTCGCGGCATTGGGGCTGCCTGTCGTTATTCCTTCCCTGGCCGAACTGACCGAAATCGAAGACCTGCTGCCGCAGCTCGACGGTCTATTGCTGACTGGCTCGCCGTCGAACGTGGAACCCTTCCACTATCAAGGCCCCGACAGCGCCCCCGGCACAGAGCACGACCCACAACGGGATCGCACCACCCTGCCACTGATCCGCGCCGCCATCGCGGCCGGCGTCCCGGTGCTCGGCATCTGCCGTGGTTTCCAGGAAATGAACGTGGCGTTCGGTGGCAGCCTGCATCAGAAAGTCCATGAACTGCCGGGCTATCTCGATCATCGCGAAGCCAACCACCCGGACCTGGCCGTGCAGTACGCTCCCGCCCATGCGGTGAATGTGCAGCCTGGCGGCGTGTTCGAAGCACTGGACCTGCCACCGGTGTTCCAGGTCAATTCGATTCACAGCCAAGGCATCGACCGCCTCGCTCCCGGCCTGCGCGCCGAAGCCGTCGCGCCCGATGGCCTGATCGAGGCGGTCTCGGTCGAACACAGCAAGGCCTTCGCCCTCGGCGTGCAATGGCACCCGGAATGGCGAGTACTGGATAACCCTCCTTATTTGAGTATTTTCCAGGCGTTCGGCGAAGCCTGCCGGCAACGGGCGGCCCTGCGTCACACCCGCTAAGCACCTGATACCCACATTCAACGATTAACTGCCCCCGCGAGCGGGCAGGCGCTTTTGCGTGTGCCGCTCGCGACAACAACACACTGCGATAACAACAAGTACTACCAGGCAGCCAGGACGGCGGCGCCGAATTAACCCGGCCGGTATGAGCCAGCGCGATCTCCTGTAGAAGCGAGCCTGCTCGCGATGGGGTGTCAGTCGACACCCACGTAGCTGATACACCATCGCGAGCAGGCTCGCTCCTACAAAGGGTTGCGCGGACCTGCCCCGGGTTTGCAATCCACTATTAAGCCGGGCCGCGTTGGCCTGGCGACTGAAACCTGTTGGGAGTTTCACATGGCAAACGCCTCCAGCATCTACAGGAAGGCTCTTGAGGGTCACCAGGCACCGAAAAAGGTCCTGGTGAAAATCGATCGCGTCACCAAGAAGTTCGACGAAACCACCGCCGTGGACGATGTGTCCCTGGAAATCCACCAGGGTGAAATCTTCGCCCTGCTCGGTGGCTCCGGCTCCGGCAAATCGACCCTGCTGCGCATGCTCGCCGGTTTCGAACGCCCGACCGAAGGCCGGATCATGCTCGACGGTGTCGACATCACCGACATGCCGCCGTACGAACGACCGATCAACATGATGTTCCAGTCCTACGCCCTGTTCCCGCACATGACGGTGGCGCAGAACATCGCCTTCGGCCTCAAGCAGGACCGTTTGCCAGCAGCCGAGATCGAAGCCCGCGTACAGGAGATGCTGCGCCTGGTGCACATGACCCAATACGCCAAGCGCAAGCCACACCAACTGTCCGGCGGCCAGCGCCAGCGCGTGGCCCTGGCCCGTTCCCTGGCCAAGCGCCCGAAACTGCTGCTGCTCGACGAACCGATGGGCGCACTGGATAAAAAGCTGCGCTCGCAGATGCAGCTGGAGCTGGTGGAAATCATCGAGCGCGTCGGCGTGACCTGCGTGATGGTGACCCACGACCAGGAAGAGGCCATGACCATGGCCCAGCGTATCGCGATCATGCACCTGGGCTGGATCGCCCAGATCGGCAGCCCGGTCGACATCTATGAAGCACCGGTCAGCCGCATGGTCTGCGAATTCATCGGCAACGTGAACGCCTTCGACGGCACCGTTGTAGAAGACCTGGAAGGTCACGCGATCATCCACAGTCCGGATTTGGAGCAGAAGATCTACGTCGGCCACGGCGTCAGCACCTCGGTGCAGGACAAGTCGATCACCTACGCGATCCGCCCGGAAAAACTGCTGGTCAGCACCGTCAAGCCCGAGAACCGCTACAACTGGTCCGCCGGCAAGGTGCATGACATCGCCTACCTTGGCGGCCACTCGGTGTTCTACGTCGAGCTGCCTGGCGGCAAGATCGTCCAGTCGTTCATGGCCAACGCCGAGCGCCGCGGTGCACGTCCGACCTGGGACGATCAGGTCTACGTGTGGTGGGAAGACGACAGCGGCGTGGTACTGCGCGGATGAAAACCTTCAATCAGCAATTCCTGAGGTGGGTCCCCAGCGGGCGCAAGTTCGTCATCGGGATTCCGTTCATCTGGCTGTTCCTGTTCTTCATGTTGCCGTTCTTTCTGGTGATGAAGATCAGCTTCTCCGAAGCGGCCCTGGCCATTCCGCCCTACTCGGAGATCTACACCTTCGCCGAGCAGAAATTCCAGCTGATGCTCAACATCGGCAACTATTCCCTGCTGGGCCAGGACGATCTGTACCTGTCCGCCTACCTGGGGTCGTTGAAGGTGGCGTTTTTCAGCACGCTGATGTGCCTGGTGATCGGTTTCCCGATGGCCTACGCCATTACCAAGGCGAGCAAGGAAGCACAGAACGTCCTGATGCTGCTGATCATGATGCCGACCTGGACCGCGATCCTGATCCGCGTGTATGCGTGGATGGGCATCCTCAGCAACAACGGCCTGCTCAACGCGTTCCTGATGTGGACCGGGCTGACGTCGCACCCGATCGAGATCCTCAACACCAACACCGCGGTGTATATCGGCGTGGTGTATGCGTACCTGCCGTTCATGGTGCTGCCGCTGTACGCCAACCTGGTCAAGCACGACCAGAGCCTGCTGGAAGCCGCCTCGGACCTGGGTTCGAGCACCTTCAACAGCTTCTGGAAAATCACCGTGCCGCTGGCCAAGAACGGCATCATCGCCGGTTGCATGCTGGTGTTCATTCCAGTGGTCGGTGAGTTCGTGATTCCGGAACTGCTGGGCGGCCCGGAAACCCTGATGATCGGCCGTGTGTTGTGGCAAGAGTTCTTCAACAACCGCGACTGGCCGGTGGCGTCTGCCCTGGCGGTGGTGATGCTGTTGATCCTGATTGTGCCGATTCTGCTGTTCAACCGCAGCCAGGCCAAAGAGATGGAGGCACGGGGATGAAGCGTTTCGGTTTTTCAAAAATGATGTTGGTGCTCGGCCTGTCGTTCATCTACTTGCCGATGCTGATCCTGGTGATCTACTCGTTCAACGCCTCCAAATTGGTGACGGTGTGGGGCGGCTGGTCGTTCAAGTGGTACGCCGGCCTGCTCGATAACACCCAACTGATGGGCTCGGTGGGGCGCTCGCTGGAAATCGCTTGCTACACCGCTGTGGCGGCAGTGGCACTGGGCACGCTGGCAGCATTCGTGCTGACTCGCGTGACCCGCTTCAAGGGCCGCACGCTGTTCGGTGGCCTGGTCACCGCGCCGCTGGTCATGCCTGAAGTGATCACCGGTCTGTCGTTGTTGCTGCTGTTTGTAGCGATGGCGCAGTTGATCGGCTGGCCGATGGAACGTGGCATCGTCACCATCTGGATTGCCCACACCACGTTTTGTGCCGCTTACGTTGCGGTGGTAGTCTCCGCCCGCCTTCGCGAGCTGGACCTGTCCATCGAAGAAGCGGCCATGGACCTGGGGGCGAAGCCTTTCAAGGTGTTTTTCCTGATCACCATTCCGATGATCGCGCCGTCACTGGCGGCCGGCGGCATGATGTCGTTCGCCCTGTCGCTGGATGACCTGGTACTGGCCAGCTTCGTGTCCGGTCCGGGTTCGACCACCCTGCCGATGGAAGTATTCTCGGCGGTACGCCTTGGGGTTAAGCCCGAGATCAACGCCGTGGCCAGCCTGATTCTGTTGGCGGTCTCGATCGTGACATTCATGGTTTGGTACTTCAGCCGCCGCGCCGAAGCCAACCGTAAACGCGCAATCCAGGAAGCGATGGACCAGACGGCCAGTGAATCCTGGCAGCAACCTGTAAAGCAAATGGCAGGAGCGACGGCCTGATCGTTGCTCAGTTAACTGTGGCGAGGGGGCTTGCCCCCGTTGGGTCGCGAAGCGGCCCCAAAACCGGAAACCGCGGTGTTTCAGATACACCGCGTTCACCTGTTTTACGACTGCTTCGCAGCCGAACGGGGGCAAGCCCCCTCGCCACAGGTTCTGTGTTCTGATTTTTGTTTTGTGTTTTTGAATAAAAAAGAAATGGAGTTGTACCGATGAAAATGTTTGGCAGGACTCTGCTGACACTGTCCTTATTGGGCGCAATCGCCACTGGCGCCCAGGCCAATGACAAGGTTCTGCGCGTCTACAACTGGTCGGATTACATTGGCCCGGACACCGTCAAGAAGTTCGAAGACGAGACCGGCATCCAAGTGACCTACGATGTCTTCGACAGTAACGAAACCCTTGAAGCGCGCCTGCTGGCGGGTAAATCCGGCTACGACATCGTCGTGCCGTCCAACAGTTTCCTGGCCAAGCAGATCAAGGCCGGCGTCTACCAGACGCTGGACAAGTCCAAGCTGTCGAACTGGAAAAACCTCAACCCGGTGCTGCTAAAAAACGCTTCCGCGAGCGACCCGGACAACGCCCACGCGATCCCGTACATGTGGGGCTCGATCGGTATCGGTTTCAACCCGCAGAAGGTCAAGGAAGTCCTCGGTGCCAATGCCCCGACCTATTCCTGGGACCTGCTGTTCAAGCCGGAAAACGCCGAGAAGCTCAAGGCCTGCGGCATCAGTTTCCTCGATTCGCCGACTGAGATGATCCCGACCGCCCTGCACTACCTGGGCTACCCGGTGAACGATCAGGACAAACAGCACATCGCCGAAGCCGAAGCGTTGTTCATGAAGATTCGCCCGAACGTGGCGTACTTCCATTCCTCGAAATACATCTCCGACCTGGCCAACGGCAATATCTGCGTGGCCGTCGGTTACTCCGGCGACGTGCTGCAGGCCAAGGCCCGAGCCCAGGAAGCCGGGGACAAGGTGAAGATCGACTACAGCATCCCGAAAGAAGGCGCCGCCAGTTTCTACGACATGCTCGCCATCCCGCGTGATGCCGCCAACGTCGACAACGCCTACCTGTTCATGAACTTCCTGATGCGTCCGGATGTGATTGCCGACATCACCAACAACATCGGCTACAGCAACGCCAACTCGGCAGCCACGCCGTTGGTCGATGAAGCGATTCGCAACGATCCGGGTTCCTACCCGTCGGAAGCGGTGATGGCCACGCTCTACGCGGTGCCGGACCAGCCGATTGCGATCCAGCGGATCATGACCCGTGGCTGGACCAAGGTGAAACTGGGTCAGTAATTCACTCTGAAATGCTTTCGCGAGCAGGCTCGCTCCTACAGGGAGACGCCTTCCAAAGTAGGAGTGAGCCTGCTCGCGATGAGGCCCTGACACCCAATACCAACTTCAGCTCTACCCTTTTCCGTTCACGCAGCGCCTTACCACCGCTGCCACTCCTGCAAGTAGAACGGCCTCACCTGGCTCCCTCGGTTCAGGTGAATGTTGGCGCCCTCGGGCGCCTTTTTTATTGAGAGTCCAACAACGGCCATTCGGCTAGCGCCCGATAGCGTCCCTTGTGCGATTCAAACAGGATGAAGCGATCAGCCCGCAAGACAAACTCGGGTGGCGTGGCAGACTCCGGCGCCGGTGCCCGATAGTCCCGCGCCAGCGTCAGGTGCGGACGGTATTCCCTCGGCTCTGCCTCCAGTCCAAACGGCAACATCGCCTGCTCCAGCGCGTACACCAGTCGCAGCAAGGCCGGTGGCGCTTGCTCGGGCGCCAGCACCAGCGCCCCTGCCCGGCGCCATGCGTCCAGCCGATCCAGGCGCACCGCCAAGCGCTCGCCCGGGACACGGATGGCCGCTGCCGCCGTGCAGATCTCGCCGATCTGCGCCACCCCCACCGCCCCCAAAAACAGCAGCGTCAGGTGAAAATTTTCCGCTGGCACCGGCCGGCCATTACGCAATTGCAGCGCACTGCGCCACTGGGCGATTTCCCGGCGCGGGCCAGGGGCGCAGTCCAGCGCAAAGAACAGGCGCTTGAACGGCTCGCGGGATTCGTCGCTCATGCCGTACACCTCGTGAGAAGACCGCTTGAGTGTTACTCAACCACCCCCCAGCGGCCAGCGCATTTCTGGCGCTGCCGGGCAGGCGCGTTATAGTTCTAGCATCGCGAAAAACCGGAGGGGGCCATGCGACAGGTCATCAGCAAAGAGCCATGGTGGGCCAGACCGCCCGAGCCCGGCCAGGATGAACTCAACCTGGAATGGGGTTGGCTGGTGCATTACAGCGAAGGTGAGCCGCGCTTCGAATTCATCCGTGAGCGGCCGACGGATGACCAGATCCGCCAACGCAAGAGTTGCAGGATCACCCCGACGCCGGAGTGACCCTGCGTTGGCCTTCAGGCCTGGAGCAGTACTTCAAAGCCGCCATACACCATGCGCTGGCCATCGAAAGGCATGGGGTTGACGTCCGGTTGCATGCGCGAGTCCTGCATCATCTTGTCCATCCCGGCGTTGCGGGTGGCCTTGTCCGGCCAGATGATCCAGCCGAAGGCCACGGTTTCGTCCTCCTTGAGTTTCACCGCCAGCGCAAACGAGGTGACCTTGCCTGGCGGGACATCCTCGCCCCAGCATTCGACCACGCTCAAGGCACCGTTTTCCTTGAAGATCGAGGCGGCGACTTTTGCGTGCTTGATGTATTGCTCGCGATTAGCGGTGGGTACAGCAGCGATAAAACCATCGACATAAGACATGAGCGTTTCTCCTTGGATCATGGGGTGTTCTGCTGGGTAGTCGGTTGCGCGGGCGTCCAATCGACAGCCCCGGCGCTCAAACCGACCGGCGGTGCCGTGTGATCCGCCAGGCTGCCTTCGATCTGCGCCGCCATGTACAACGTGCCGGCCATGACGCCACTGGTCGGGTTCTGTACCAGTTTGGTCCAGGCCTTGTCGAAGGTGTTGCCCAGGCTGCTGCGAATCAACGCCTCGCTGTCGGGCCGGTCGTTGGCCTGGATGATCGCCCGAATACCGGCCACGCCCACGGTGATCAAGCCGCCGGCCAGTTTCCCGGCGGCGGCGGCCACGGCACTGGCCGCCCCGCGTGGCGCCATTTCGGCTTCCATGCGCTGGCTGGCGCGCTTGGCCACCGGCGCCATCGCGGTGTCAGTCGAGCCCACGCCCTTGTCACCGCCGGCCTGATGGACCTTTTCGACCAGTGCCGCGTAGGCGGGCAAGGTATTCAACGGGTCGGTGTGGACGATCTGAAATAGCGAGGCATTGCGCGCCGCTGGTGGCCCTAGGGCGATGGCCGGAATTTTCTGGAGGCGCCCGTTAAGCTGTGCCATCGGCACGCCGTGGCGGGTGGAAATCTTCTGCAGCTCTTCCTTGAGGATGTCGGCATAAAACGACATCGCCAGGCCCAGAATCGCATCGGGATCGATTTCCACGGCCACCGGGGCCAGGACCTTCTCCTGATAGGCCTGGAGCAGGTAGGACGCCAGGCGTTTCTCGGCAGCATCTTGTTCGCCCTTGGCGCTGATGGTGTACCAGCTGACTTTCATCGACAGCCATTCCTGCGTCCAGTAGCTGCTGAACCAGGGAATGAAGTTCTCCTCGGTCAGTTCATAGACCCGCGTGCGCCAATAGTCCATGGCGCCACGGGCGTAGATCTTGGTCTGCTCGGTAGCCGAATGCGAGGCCTCGACAATCTCTCGATCGACTTGCTGCCAGGTGCTGGTCGGAACGATCACCGGCGCCACGTTCACAGGTGCACGCGGCGACGTGGCGCATCCCGCCAACACCACCAGCACGGCGACGATCAGTGAACGCAGGTTCACGATGGCGGGTTCCTGAAGTGTTCATCGAACAGGACGTTCGGTGTTTGGCAGCCCTCTGTTTTGAGTATAGGTGGCGGCGTGTGTCTGGCCGACGGTTGGCGGTGCTTCTGAGGCCGTCTTCGCGGGCAAGTCCGCTCCCACAAGTCCTCGGTCGACCACGACCCTGTGGGAGCGGGCTCGCCCGCGAAGGGGCCCGTAAAAACCGCGCAAAACCCACCATCACTGGCGTCGATATCCATCATCGCCGCAATCGCCTTCCGCCCCATTGCCGTCAGCGTAGGATCGATCCCAAGCCAACACGAAACCGCGAATCGGAGGGGAACATCATGCTGATCCATCTGCTGACCTGCCTGGCCCTGACGGCGTTCACCTTGGGTGTGTTTGCCAGGTACGCCCTGAGCGAGGAGCAAACATCATGATCCACACCGTCACACTCGCCGTGCGGTTCCCGGTGTTCGGCAATAATTTCTACGCGCAGAAATACGAGTCACGTAAAGAGTTGACTCTGATGTTCGACAAAAATTTCGAGGCATTGCTGATCCCGGCTGCCGATCATCACTTCAGCAACGAAGTGGTCGGGCTCAACGATCAGTTCCGGTTTTTGAATGATGTGCTGGTCGAGCATTTGCTCGATGAAGAACTGGCGAAAGGCGCGAGCCGGTCGTTCGGATTCTGAGGGCGACCGCCTGTCGCTCGGATACAGCTCACAGCGTTCGCTGACTATTACCAATGCCCTTGGCAATATCGATCCCCCAATCCATCGCCGCCTCCATGTCCAGCATGTGCGGCCGTGGGTCGTGGTTTTCGTCGATCGCCGTGCCATCCGGCCGGTAGACCCCGATGAACATGCCTAACGAACCGTCTTTCAGTATCTCGGCCTTGACCTTGATATTGCATCCGTTGGACAGCGTTTCCTTGTGCTCCAGATGGCGCTCGGTCATGACTGTTTTCCTCCCCTGGCTGGATTGAAACCCTACTGGCCATGCTAGCTCAGCCCTGTGCAACGCGCCGATTGGCAGGACCGAAGGCCAGCCCTGACAGCCGCGCAATGCCTCCTATACTGAAGGCCACCTCCCTCCAGGGGATCTGCACGTCCAACAATAAAAAGCAGAGGTGGAACATGGTCTGGCAGCAAGTCTACGATCCGTTCGGTAACCCGGTGCTTTCAACGGTTATGGCCGCCGTACCGGTGGTGGTGATGCTGGCGTCCCTGGCGTTCTTTCACGTCAAGGCACACCTGGCGGCGTTGCTCGCCCTGGCCTCGGCCTTGCTGATCGCGATCTTCGCCTTCGGCATGCCGGCGAACATGGCCGGTTCTGCGGCGCTGTTCGGCGCAGCGAACGGCTTGCTGCCGATTGGCTGGATCGTGCTGAACATCATCTTCCTGCACCGCCTGACCACCGAGAACGGTTCGTTCAAGGTGCTGCAGGATTCCCTGGCACGTATTACCGATGACCGGCGCCTGCAACTGCTGCTGATCGCCTTCTGCTTCGGGGCATTTTTCGAGGGCGCGGCCGGGTTCGGCACGCCGGTGGCGGTGACCGGGGCGATTCTGATCGGCCTGGGCTTCTCGCCCCTCGCTGCCTCCGGCCTGGCCCTGATCGCTAACACCGCACCGGTGGCGTTTGGCGCCCTTGGCACGCCGATCATCACCCTGGCCAAGGTCACCGGGCTGGATGAAATGGAGCTGTCGATGATGGTCGGCCGGCAGTTGCCGTTCTTCTCGGTGCTGGTGCCGTTCTGGCTGATCTGGGCCTTTGCCGGATGGCGCAAGATGCTGGAGATCTGGCCGCCGATCCTGGTGGCCGGGGTCAGTTTTGCCGTACCGCAGTTCCTCGTGTCCAACTATCACGGACCGATGCTGGTGGACGTGATCGCCGCGTTGATTTCCATGGCCTGCCTGACCGGTTTCCTCAAGGTCTGGAAACCCGCCACAGTGCATACCTCCGCCGCCCTGTCCGGCCGGGTCGACCATTCGAAGATCGACGCCGAACACGACGAACAGCCCGTACCCACTGCAACCTTCGCCAACGAGGCCAAACCGGCGGTGATGCGCGCGTGGATGCCGTGGGTCATCCTGACGATCTTCGTGTTCATCTGGGGTACCCAAAGCTTCAAGAATACCTTCGACATTCGTCCGGTCATCGACCCGCAAACCAGCAGCGCCAAACTCGACCCGCAAGGTAAACCGATGTTCGAAGGCAGCCCGGTGTTCGCCCCGGTCGTGACCTTCAGCACCCTGCACTTGCAGGTGGTCAAGGTGCCGCCCGTGGTATCGGCGCCGAAACCTGAAGAAGCGGTCTACAAGTTCACCTGGTTCACCGCCACTGGCAGCGGCATCCTGTTGGCGGCGATTGTCGGCGGCTTGCTGATGGGCTACTCGATCCCGCAACTGATCCGCCAATACTTGCGAACGTTGTGGGTGGTGCGTTTTTCGCTGATCACCATTGCCGCGATGCTCGCGCTGGGCTTTCTCACACGCTACTCGGGGCTGGACGCGACGATGGGCCTGGCCTTCGCCGCAACGGGCATTTTCTACCCGATGTTCGGCACCTTGCTCGGTTGGTTGGGCGTAGCGCTGACCGGTTCTGACACGGCGTCCAACGTACTGTTCGGCGGCTTGCAACGGGTGACCTCCGAGCAACTGGGCATCAGCCCGGTATTAATGGCCGCAGCCAACAGTTCCGGTGGGGTCATGGGCAAGATGGTCGATGCGCAATCGATCGTGGTCGCCTCCACCGCCACCCGCTGGTACGGCCATGAAGGCGAAATCCTGCGCTACGTGTTCTTCCATTCGATTGTGCTGGCGATCCTGGTTGGCGGGCTGGTGACGTTGCAGGCCTACGTCGCGCCTTTCAGTCACATGGTGGTCGGTGGGGATTGACGCCGATGAACATTCTCTACGACGAACGCGTCGACGGCGCCCTGCCCGATGTCGACAAAAACGCCCTGTTAGAGGCATTGCAGACCCGACTGCCGGGTCTGGAAATCCTCCATCAGCAGGAGGAACTCAAACCCTACGAATGCGACGGACTGTCGGCCTATCGCACCACACCGATGCTGGTGGTGCTGCCGCGGCACATCGACGAAGTGCAAGGTGTGTTGCGCGTTTGCCATGAACGGCAGGTCCCCGTCGTGGCCCGAGGCGCGGGCACCGGATTGTCCGGCGGTGCGTTGCCGCTGGAGAAAGGCGTGCTGCTGGTGATGGCGCGCTTCAACAACATCCTGCACATCGACCCGGCCGCCCGAACTGCGCGGGTTCAGCCCGGCGTGCGCAACCTGGCGATTTCCCAGGCCGCGGCACCGTTCGGCCTGTATTACGCGCCGGATCCCTCCTCGCAAATCGCCTGTTCCATCGGCGGCAACGTCGCGGAAAATGCTGGCGGCGTGCACTGCCTCAAATACGGTCTGACCGTGCACAACGTGCTTAAGGTCGACATCCTCACGGTCGACGGCGAGTACCTGAGCCTCGGCTCCCACGCCCTCGATTCCCCCGGTTTCGACCTGCTGGCATTGTTCACCGGCTCCGAAGGCCTGCTCGGGGTAATCACCGAAGTCACGGTCAAGCTGCTGCCCAAACCGCAAACCGCCAAAGTGCTGCTGGCGGCGTTCGATTCCGTGGAAAAGGCCGGGCGTGCCGTCGGCGACATCATTGCCGCCGGCATCATCCCCGGTGGCCTGGAGATGATGGACAATCTGGCCATCCGCGCTGCCGAAGACTTCATCCATGCCGGTTATCCAGTGGAGGCCCAGGCGATCCTGCTGTGCGAACTCGATGGCGTTGAAGCCGACGTCGCGGATGACTGTGAGCGGGTGCGCCAGGCGCTGCAACAGGCCGGCGCCATTGAGCTGCGCCAGGCCAAGGACGAGGCCGAGCGCGTGCGGTTCTGGGCCGGGCGCAAGAATGCCTTCCCGGCGGTGGGCCGTCTCTCGCCGGATTATTACTGCATGGATGGCACCATCCCCCGGCGCGAACTGCCCGGCGTGTTGCACGCCATCGCCGAGCTGTCGAACGAATACGGGCTGCGGGTGGCCAACGTGTTCCATGCCGGAGACGGCAACATGCACCCTCTGATCCTGTTTGACGCCAATCAACCCGGTGAACTGGATCGGGCCGAAGCCCTGGGCGGCAAGATCCTGGAACTGTGCGTGAAAGTTGGCGGCAGCATCACCGGCGAGCACGGCGTGGGCCGCGAGAAAATCAACCAGATGTGCGCACAGTTCAACAGCGATGAACTGACCCTGTTCCACGCCATCAAAGCCGCGTTCGACCCCAGCGGCCTGCTCAACCCCGGCAAGAACATTCCGACCCTGCACCGCTGCGCTGAGTTCGGTGCGATGCACGTGCACGGCGGGCAATTGCCTTTCCCCGAGCTGGAGCGGTTCTGATGGGCGGCCCTGAGGATTTCGATGACAGCGCGTCGTTGCTGGAGCAGGTCAATCAGGCGCTGGAAAACACCACGCCATTGCGCATTCAGGGTTCCAACAGCAAGGCCTTCCTGGGGCGCACCACGGCCGGGCAAATCCTCGACACCCGCTCGCACCGCGGCATCGTCAGCTACGAGCCGACTGAACTGGTGATCACGGCCCGTTGCGGCACGCCATTGTCGGAGCTGGCGCAGGTGCTGGACGCCGCGCAACAGATGCTGCCCTGCGAACCGCCGTCCTTTGGCGATGGCGCCACTGTCGGCGGCATGATTGCCAGCGGGTTGTCCGGGCCGCGGCGTCCGTGGTCGGGTTCGGTGCGCGATTTTGTGCTCGGGACGCGGGTCATCACCGGGCAAGGTAAGCTGTTGCGCTTCGGCGGCGAGGTGATGAAAAACGTCGCCGGTTACGACGTGTCGCGGTTGATGGCCGGCAGTCATGGCTGCCTCGGGTTGATCACTGAAGTCTCGCTCAAGGTGCTGCCAAAACCCCGGCAGTGCCTGAGCATCAGCCTGGAAATGGACACTGAACGGGCCTTGCTGCGCTTGGCCGAATGGAGCCAGCAGCCGTTGCCGATCAGCGCGGCCTGCCACGACGGTACTCACCTGCACCTGCGGCTGGAGGGCGGCGAAGGTTCGGTGGCGGCGGCCCATGACCGCCTCGGTGGCGAAGTGCTGGACGCTTGCTTTTGGGACGACCTCAACCAACAGCGCTTGAGTTTCTTCGATGAGGACCAGCCGCTGTGGCGCCTGTCGCTGCCCAACAACACGCCGCGCCTGTCGCTGCCGGGACGCCAGTTGATCGACTGGGGCGGTGCTCAGCGCTGGTTGAAATCCGATGCCGAAGCGGCGTTTATCCGCCAGGTGGTCAGTGAGGTCGGCGGTCATGTCACCTGCTTCAGCTTTGGTCTGACCGACACCCCCTTCTATCCACTGCCCCCGGCGCTGATGCGCTATCACCGCAACCTGAAACAACAACTCGACCCACGGGGCATTTTCAACCCCGCACGCCTGTACGCGGAACTTTGAACCATGCAGACGACCCTGAGTGAACGTGCCCGTCAACTGCCCCGCGCCGAGGAAGCCGAAAGCATCCTGCGCACCTGCGTGCACTGCGGTTTTTGCAATGCCACCTGCCCGACCTATCAATTGCTCGGCGATGAACTCGACGGACCGCGGGGCCGTATCTACCTGATCAAGCAAGTGCTGGAAGGCAACGACGTCACGCAAAAGACCCAGCAACACCTGGACCGCTGCCTGTCGTGTCGCAACTGCGAAACCACCTGCCCGTCGGGCGTCGACTACCACAACCTGTTGGACATCGGCCGGGCGGTGGTCGACGCGGCGGTGCAGCGCCCGCTCGGCCAGCGCCTGTTGCGTGAAGGGTTGCGCCAGACCGTGCCGCACCCAGAGTTGTTCAAACGCCTGGTCAACAGCGGCCAGGTGTTCCGTGCATTGCTGCCCGGCCCCCTGCAAAGCAAATTGCCGCGTCATGCCCCGCCGGCCAAGCCACGGCCCACGACCCTGCATCAGCGCCAGGTGCTGATGCTTGAAGGCTGCGTGCAGCCCGGCCTCTCGCCCAACACCAATGCCGCAGCGGCGCGGGTGCTGGACCGCTTGGGGATCAGCGTCATTGCGAGCCGCCAAGCTGGTTGTTGCGGCGCCGTGGACTACCATCTGGACGCCCAGGCCGCCGGCCTCGACCGCGCCCGGCGCAACATCGACGCATGGTGGCCGAGTATCGAAAAAGGCGCCGAAGCGATTGTACAAACCGCCAGCGGTTGCGGTGCCTTCATCAAGGACTATGGCCACCTGCTCGCCAGCGACCCGGCCTATGCCGACAAGGCGAAAACAATCAGTGCGCTGGCCCGGGACCTGGTGGAAGTATTGCGCGACGAACCGTTGGGCAAACTCGGCATCCGCGCCTCGCAACGCTTGGCATTCCATTGCCCCTGCACCTTGCAGCACGCGCAAAAGCTCGGCGGTGCTGTAGAAGCGCTGCTGACCGGGCTCGGTTTCAACCTGACCTACGTCCCCGACGGGCACCTGTGTTGTGGCTCGGCGGGCACCTATTCGCTGACCCAGCCCGAACTGTCGCGGCAACTGCGCGACAACAAGCTCAATGCCCTGGAAAGCGGCTATCCCGAGGTTATTGTCACGGCCAACATCGGTTGCCAGTCGCACCTCGACGGCGCCGGACGAACTCCGGTGCGGCACTGGATCGAACTGGTCGAGGCCGCCCTGCCCTAAGTCAACCCTGGAGATGCCCATGAACAGCAAAGCCGTGCTCAGCCAAATTGAAGTCGGCCAGATCCTTGCCGCCGCCCGCGCCGAAGCACAGGCCAATCAATGGGCGGTGACCATCGTGGTGGTCGACGACGGCGGTCACCCGCTGGCCCTCGAACGCCTCGACGGCTGCGCGCCGAGCAGCGCGTATATCGCCACCGAAAAGGCGCGCACTGCAGCCCTCGGTCGGCGCGAATCGAAAAGCTACGAGGACATGGTCAATGGCGGGCGCTACGCTTTTCTGTCGGCGCCAGTGCTGACTTCACTGACGGGCGGCGTGCCGGTGGTGTTCGATGGGCAGGTGATTGGCGCGGTTGGCGTGTCCGGGGTCAAGCCGGAGCAGGATGCGCAGGTGGCGAAGGCTGGGGCGCAGTGTGTGAAATGAGATTCTGGCATTACCGTTTCCCCGTGGGAGCTGGCTTGCCAGCGATGGCGGAGAGTCAGGCGACCGCGATGTTGGATGTGCTGGCCTCATCGCGAGCAAGCCCGCTCCCACAGGGGATCGCTGTCGAACACAGATTGTGTGTTCACCGAAAATCCCTGTGGGAGCGGGCTTGCCCGCGAAGGCGGTATCCCTGGGGAAATTACTTGGGCTGAGCCACGGTCCGCAGATACGGCTTCAGGGTCTTGAAGCCATCGGGGTATTTCTTCTTTGCGTCTTCATCCGACACCGACGTCGGGATGATCACGTCTTCACCCGGTTTCCAGTTCACCGGCGTCGCAACGGTGTGCTTGGCATTGAGTTGCAGCGAGTCGAGCAGGCGCAGCACTTCATCGAAATTACGCCCGGCACTCATCGGGTAGATCAGCATGGCCTTGACCTTCTTGTCCGGCCCGACGATGAACACCGAACGCACCGTGGCATTGTCCACTGCCGTGCGCGAGCCGCCGCTGGCATTGGGGTGGATCATGTCGTAGAGCTTGGCAACCACCAGGTTTTCATCGCCGATCAGCGGATAGTTGACCGCCGTGCCCTGGGTCTCGGCAATGTCACCGACCCAGCGGTTATGGTCACTGACCGGGTCGATGCTCAGGCCCAGGACCTTGGTGTTGCGCTTGTCGAACTCTGGCTTGAGCTTGGCCAGGTAGCCCAGTTCGGTGGTGCACACCGGGGTGAAATCCTTGGGATGGGAAAACAGGATGGCCCAGCCATCGCCGACCCATTGGTGAAAATTGATCGTGCCTTCGGTGGTGTCGGCGGTGAAATCCGGTGCTTCGTCGCCAATGCGGATTGCCATGTTCGATCTCCTTGCGTTGATGGAAAGGGGGGGCGCCGTCAGGGCAACGAATGCGCTTCAACGGCATGGACGCGAGAAGTATAGGAGAGGTTCGGTAAAGCGCCGGCCGCGTAGTCAGTGGCTAGCCCACCAGCGCAATCAGTTGCTGGCGCTGGGCGTCGGTCAGCATTGGGCCGAAACCGGCCCCGGCATTTTCCGCCATATAGTGCGGGTTGCCGGTGCCGGGAATCACGCAGGTCACCGCCGAATGCGACAGCAGGAACTTCAGCGCCAGTTGCGGCCAGCTCTTGACCCCGACCTGCGCCGCCCAGCCTGGCAGCGGTTTGTCTTTCAGTCTGGCGAGCAAGCCACCGCCGCCAAACGGCCGGTTGCAGATCACCGCCACGCCGCGCTTGCGACACAGCGGCAGGATGCGTTTTTCGACGCCGCGATCATCCAGGGCGTAGTTGATTTGCAGAAAATCCAGTGCCTCGGCCTTGAGCACCGCCTCCACTTCTTCATAGGCCGACGCCGTGTAATGGGTGATGCCGATGTAACGAATGCGCCCTTCTTCTTTCCAGCGACGCAAGGTCGGCAGATGGGTTTGCCAGTCCAGCAGGTTGTGGATCTGCATCAGGTCGATGCGATCGGTTTGCAGCAAGGCGAAGGATTTTTCCATCTGCGCAATGCCGTCCTCGCGGCCCCGGGTCCAGACTTTGGTGGCGAGAAATGCCGGGGAGCGCGGCTCATGGATCGACAGCAGCTCGCCGGTGGTCTGCTCCGCACGACCGTACATCGGTGAACTGTCGATCAACGTGCCACCCTTGTCGAACAACGCATCGAGAACCGCGGGCAAGTCTTTGTAGGCTGTCTGCGAAGGGTCGACGTCGAACCCGCGATAGGTGCCCAAGCCGACGATCGGCAAGGCCTCGTTGCTGGAAGGAATGACACGGGTCTGCATGGTCTTGCCTCCTGTTCCCGTCGCCGGCGCGGGTTGCGCACCGATCGAACCGAACGTGAAGACCGCCGAAGCACCGGCAGCCAGCGTGAGGATTTCTCTACGGGTGTAACCCACAGGATGGCTCATAAACCGTTTCTCACCAGTCACCCGGATGCGCAACACCCGCGCCAAGGTCGATTGACTACACTCTGCAAGCATGGCGGCAGCCGCCGCTTTCACGCCCTTGAGCCGACAATGCCGCCCACTAACGTTAGTCGAATGTCGCGCACCCTGGTGTTACTTGTCGTCATCGTCGCTGCGCTGTACCTGGCGCTGTGTGTCGCGCTGTTCGTCTTCCAGCGGGCGCTGATCTATTACCCACAACCGCGCACGGTCGGCACCGCCGCCACGCTGCTGACCTTGCCGGTGGCCGATGCGCAGGTGCTGGTCTCGGTCAGGCCGCATGACGGCCCCAATGCGCTGATCTATTTCGGCGGCAATGCCGAAGACGTCTCGCGCAATCTGCCGGCGTTCTCGCAAGCATTCCCGGACTACGCGTTGTATCTGCTGCACTACCGGGGGTATGGCGGGAGTACCGGCTCACCTTCCGAAGAGGCCATTGCCCGCGATGCCATCAGCTTGTTCGACACGGTGCATGCCAGCCACGCACATGTGGCGGTGGTCGGGCGTAGCCTGGGTTCGGGCGTTGCCGTGCGCCTGGCCAGCCAGCGCCCGGCCGAGCGACTGGTGCTGATCACGCCTTACAACAGCCTCGAAGGACTTGCCGCCCGGCAGTTCCGATGGTTTCCGGTGCGCTGGTTGTTGAAGGACAAATTCCAGTCCTGGCAGTACGCCGCGCGTATCACCGTGCCGACAGTCTTGATCGCGGCCGAACAGGATGAAGTGATTGCGCGTTCGAGTACCGAGCGGCTGTTAAGTCATTTTGCCAAAGGCGTCGCGTCGATGCGGGTGATCAAGGGCGTGGGACATAACTCGATCAGTGACAGCCCTGAATATCTCCCGCTGCTGAAAGAAGGGTTGTAACGAAACCCCGTACCTTTGTGGCGAGGGGGCTTGCCCCCGTTGGACTACGAAGTAGTCCCCCGCACTGCCCACGCGCCTGGCATTAATCGGTGTGCTGGGCGGCGGTGAGGTTGAACGGGTTCACACCGCGGTGAACCTTGTCCCGGAACGCCAGTCATACCCCAGCGTTTTCCCCCTCCTATCGTTGTCATCTCTTTTGAGTTGCCGTCCCATGCGCCAAACCGCCGTTGCCTTGCGCTTGACTTCGCTGTGCCTGTCTACCCTGCTCCCCGTTTTCGCCAGCCCCGCCCACGCCGATGCACAAAGGCAATTGGTGACGGCGATCAACGACTACCGCGCGCATCCGCAAGGCTGCCAACTGCGACCCACGCAGCGGTTATCGCCCCTGACACTCAAGTCGAACCTGGCCCTGCCCGTTGGCTATGGCGGTGGATTGCGGGACCGGTTGAAGGCCTCCGGCTATCAGGCCACCCTGGTGCGATCGATCCGTGTGGTGGGTGCTCGGGATGCCGAAGAAGCGTTCGATAGGTTCCAGGACGAGCACTGCGCCGCGCTGCTGGACAACCAATACGCCGATATCGGCGTCAGTCGCGCCGGGAGCGAATGGCAAGTGGTACTCGCCAAGCCGGTACTCGACGGGCAAACCGGCGATCCACGCAGCGCCGCGCAAGCCTTGCTGGCGCAAGTCAACGCAGCCCGGGCCAAATCCCGACTGTGCGGTCGCCAGCGTTTCGCCGCGGCGCGACCATTGTCCTGGAGTGCCGCCCTGGGCTCGGCAGCACAAGGCCATAGCAAGGACATGGCCTACGGCAATTATTTCGCGCATCAGGACCCCGACGGCGAGATGCCCGCCGACCGTGCCAGGGCCGCCGGTTACCGTGGTCGACAGATCGGCGAAAACATCGCCGCTGGGCAAGGTTCGCCGAGCAAGGCGATGGCCGGCTGGCTCGCCAGCCCCGGGCACTGCGCCAACTTGATGAATCCGATGTTTACCCAGGTCGGCGCGGCCTACGCCTCGAACGCGCGCAGCGACGAAGGTGTGTACTGGACGATGCTGTTTGGCGCGCCATGAGCCGCCGGCCAGCCAACCGTGCGGGCATTAAAAAGCCCGCACTGGGCGGGCTTCGCGGGTGAATATAAGTAGGTGGCCGGTGCTGGTCTCCGGCTTACAAGGTTTATCAGGCCTCCCACAGAAGCGTCGTGAAACTGTAATGGAACTCTTCTGCTTCACACGGCATAAGGGCTGGATCCCAGCGCGGGGATCTTTCTAACCGTGTACCCTTCGGAACGCGCCCCACGTCTCCTAGCTATCCTTTTGCGCATCAGTCTGCGTCTTCACCTACAGGTTTGAGGATAGCAAAACAGAGGCAAATGCCAACCGCGCTTTTAGACCAATTTCGACCAGCAAAAAATCTGGCAGGACGGAAAAAAACTAAGCCTGCAGCGTGGTCCAAATCCAGCATCGATAGCGTCTGACACACCGCCTTCGCGGGCAAGCCCGCTCCTACAGGGGATCGCGTAGTCGGAAACACCACATGACCTTGTAGGAGCTGGCTTGAAGTGGTCCAGTTTTTTTAGACCATTCTGTAGGAGTATTACGCCGCTAGCTTTTCAAAGATGGCTGGCGGCAGGTTGTTCGAGGCGGTGTGACAGCGTCTGTGGTTGTAAT